>JAIBAY010000003.1:300000-580510 GCA_019694975.1 Chitinophagales bacterium | reverse complement strand
CGATGCGCATGGTCACAGTAGCCTATAATCTGATGAGTCTGTACAAGCATGTAACGACGCAAACAAGCTCCCAGCAACGGCTTCACAGCATTAGAATCAACTGCTTTGCAGTCGGAGGTTGGATTGTAAAACAAGGATCAAAACGCATTCTCAAACTTGCCGTTAGAATAGAAAAACGACCCTGGATGGAGGGATTACTGAAATTAGTCCGTGATGTGGGAATGCCGTTATCTCTTAAAACTTAATTCCTACTGCAAAATCCGGGTTTAACTTTATTACAGCGAAACCGTTGATCGTTTCAAACGCCCACCAACGCAAAGCCCCATTCGTTATCCGCAATTATTTCGCTCCGATGAAACATTGTGCTAACTTGAAACTGACTGCAAGTAATTAACAGAAATATAAATGAGCTTTATCGTGAAAGATACCGATTACAAAAGCCGAGTTCAGCAAAGTTTTGACAAGCAAGGTTTGATGAAGACATTGAACGCGCAATTGTTATCAGTAGAAAAAGGACAAGTAAAAATTGCTTGCGAGTTTTCAAATGGTTTGACACAGCAACATGGTTTCTTTCATGCGGGAGTTGCAACAAGCATTGTTGACAGTGCTTGTGGTTATGCTGCATTGACCATGATGCCAGATGATAAAGAAGTTTTGTCAGTTGAGTTTAAAATAAATTTTATTAGTCCGGCAAAAACTGATATGCTAATTGCAATTGGTAAGGTTCTCCAATCAGGAAAAACACTTACCGTATGTGAGGGTTTTGTTTACGACAGTAAGGAAGAAAATCTTATCGCTAAGATGACTGCAACGATGATAAGCATACAACAATGAGTAAAAATATGAACTGCATCACTGCATTGGTAAATCGCTTCGGACAAGGTGTATGCCAACTTCATACTAACTTCAAAATACAAACATTATAAATGACGCATAGATTTCTTTTTACACTGATTTTCATTTTTGGAATTTGCGTTTCATCAATTGCTCAAATAACGTTGACAGGAGTTGTTATTGATTCGACTAATCAAATAGTTTTACCATTTGTAAACATCGGGATCAAGGAGAAAAACATTGGAACAAGCTCAATGGCTGACGGAACTTTCTCAATAATAATTCCGACAAAGAATGAAAATGACACTCTGACTTTTTCAATGGTTGGATACTCGGAATTGAATGTGGCAATTAAAAATATTGTAACAACGAATCAAAAGACATTCCAGCTGAAATTAAAAAAAGCAGAAATAAAATCCGTTATAGTAACTGCCAGCAAATTAGTTGAACAAAAGTTTGGAATTATAAATGATGGGGCAATAATTCATTTTACCGATGGTAGCACAAATCAAAACGATATTTTTGAAATTGCTCAACTGATAAAACTTGACACCGCAATTTCTAGAATCACTTCCGTAAATCTACACATAAACGAATCAAGAAGTGACAGTGGAGTATTCAGAATTAATTTTTATGGCTATAATGGAAATAGGCCAACTGAAAGAATTATTGAAAAGTGTATTATTGAAACAAAGCAAATTAATGAGGGTTGGCTAAAATTTGATTTGACAAAATACAAAGTATATCTGAAAGGAAGTTTTGTTGTTGCTCTTGAATTTATTCCAATCCAAAAAAAGAACAAACCAATTTATTATGAAATTAAGTTGGGAGGTTCATCAAAAAGTTTTGTTAGGACAAGCAGTCAGGGTGAATGGAATGTTCCCCCACATCATTATCGGCTCTTTATCACGGCACTTGTTGCAGATGAAAAAAATAAAAATAAACATCAGGGCTCGGAAGAGGAGGAGTCAATCCCTACTACCACTTTATTTTCCGATTTTGTAAAAGATTCCTTTTCTATTTTCATCAGTTTACCAAAGGATTACATAAAGAAAAAGAATTCAAACTTTCCTGTGACTTATCTCTTAGATGCAAATGTTTATTTTGACATTGTTTCTGATGCAATTAGAGAAAACAAAGTGAATACAATTTTAGTTGGTATAGGTTATAAGGATTTTATGTTAATGGATTCTTTGCGAAACAGAGATTACACATTTCCGAAAGCATTATCTCAAGACAGTTTTACAATTAGCGGAAGTGCTGACAAGTTTTTATCTTTTATCAAATGTGAATTGCTCCCATACATTGACAAAGCTTATCGGACTGACACAAGCAACAGAACTCTAATGGGACATTCATTAGGCGGTTTTTTCACTTTATATGCTCTGAAACAAATGATGTTTGACAAAAATAGAACTTTTAAAAATTATGTTGCTGCAAGCCCTACGCTTGACTATTGCAACAATTATTTAATAAAACAATTTCAAAACATCTCATACAACGACAACTTAAAACTACAAAACCTATTTTTAACTTATGGGGCAAGAGAGGGTAGCGAAGATGGAGGGAATGAAACAGAAGGTGTTGACAATTTCAATTCCTTTGTAACTTTGTTAGCAAGCAATAGACTTAAAAATATAAAAGTGAAAAGTGAAGTTTATCCAACATTCGGACACATGGAAACAGCCGTTCCGACATTTACCAAATCACTGCAGTAATAAAATGACTGCGAAACTTCAAACGACACGGCACGACAAATAATTGCACGAACCGCTAACAGGGGGTTTCAGAAATTGGCGGTGAAGTGCTTAAAGGGACATTTCTGCTTCGTATAAAGTGCATTGCTGGCAGATAGTTTCTTGCTCCGAAATCGCCAACTTCTTGTAACTGCAAAACGTTAGCTGAAACGGTTGAGAGTTCTCCAAATTTGGGAGATATACTTTTTGTATATACCTTCGGAAAAATCTTTGAAATGAAAAACCTTTCTTTAAAAATGGATGATACTGTCTTTAAGGAGACAGAAAGAATTACTGCAAGAATCAGTAAAAACAGAAATCGTTATATTAATGAAGCTGTACAATTTTATAATCTTCTTCAAAAAAGAAAGTTAATCTCTGATCAATTACAAAAGGAATCCAAAATAGTGCAGGAAGAATCAATGAAAGTGCTGGCCCAGTTTGAAAAATTACAGGATGAAGATTAAGCAATATGAAATCTGGATTGCTGATTTAAATCCAAGATTCGGCACAGAGCCGGGTAAAACAAGACCAGTAGCAGTAATTCAGTCTGATTTGTTGAATAAATTTCATCCATCAACTATAGTGTGTCCCATAACGACAAATGTAAAAGTTGATGCAAATATATTAAGAGTTCATCTGACGAAAGGATCCTCAAAATTGAAGGAAAATTGCGATATCATGATTGATCAGATTCGTGCCATTGATAATAAAAGGTTATTAAAAAAGATTGGAGATCTTGATCAAGAACAAATCGAGCTCATAAAGACAAATCTTTCTATTGTCCTTGACTTTTAATACCGCTTCAGCTAACATACAAATTTGCGATAGGCGGGTTTCTGTTCCCGCAGGCAGTTTTGCGGATAATCGAAGAGTAATTTGCCGAATGAACTTTGTCCTAGAAAGCCTGCCCATCGCAAATTTGTAAAACGTTAGCTGCCATTTAGAACCAACACAACGAACAGAATAAGATTGACGGTTTTCAAAAGGTATTACGCATAATCAGGCATAATGAACTACGATAGAATTAGGAAAAGTTTTGACAAACAAGGTTTAATGAAAACCTTAAACGCAGAGTTGTCTTCGGTTGAAAAAGGACAGGTGAAAATTACTTGTGACTTTTCACCCAACTTGACTCAACAACACGATTATTTTCACGCAGGTGTTGCGACCAGTATTGTTGACAGTGCTTGTGGTTATTCGGTTCTGACAATGGCGACAGACAACGTAGAAGTACTGACCGTAGAGTTCAAAGTGAATTTTCTTAAGCCAGCAAAAGCAAACAAACTCATTGCAATTGGAAAGGTTTTGCAATCAGGAAAAACCTTGACTGTTTGTGATGGATTTGTATATGATGAAACCGAAACAAAGCTTATTGCCAAAATGACTGCAACTATTATGACGGTAAGAATAGATGACCAGAAAATCGGCAGCTAACAACCAAGGCTTCGTTGCGTACAGAGCACGAACAATGAAGCCGATGTTGCACGGAACCTCCGGGAGTTTTTCCCGGTAATGAGGGCTATAATTTGTTATGGGGATTGCGTTGTTAAACCTTTTATTTACGCAGCAATATTGGCGCTGTTGGTCAGATTAAATAGTAGCGATTACACATTACAATATGATGATGGGAGAAACAGCTAATGATGCAGCATGACCCAAAAAAAATGAAAGAGTGTTTTCGTCAATGCTTTTAAACTTCCTAATTCAAATTTCTATACTTGTTTGGTGTATATCCAACCTGCTGTTTAAATAACCTTGTAAAATGTTGAGGGTATTTGAATCCTAATTCATAAGCGATTTGATTTACAGTTTTATCTCCCTCAAAAATTTTATTTTTTGCAACATCAATAATTGTGTCCTGTATATATTCCTTCGCTGTTTTACCAGTTTCTTTTTTTATCAGGTCACCAAAATAATTGGGAGATAAATTAAGTTCATCAGCACAATAAGCAACGGAAGGTAATCCAATATTTTGCGGCTTGTCAGAGGTGAAATAACCATTAAGCAGATTTTCAAACTTTTCTAAAATTCCTTTATTGGCATTATCTCTTGTTATGAATTGCCTGTCATAAAAACGTTCACAATAATTAAGAAATAATTCTATGTTTGAAGTAATAAGCTTCTTGCTATGTTTATCAATACCTTGTTGCAGTTCAAAATTTATTTTTGAAAAGCAATCTAAAACAATTTGCCTTTCTTTTTCTGATAGATGCAATGCTTCACTTGATTGATAACCCCAAAAACTATACTCGTGTATGGTTTTAGCAAGCGCAGTGCCCCGTATCAGGTCGGGATGAAAAACTAACGCATGACCTTTGGGTTGATATGGTTCACCGGTGTTTTGAATTTCCATTACCTGTCCCGGTGCAACAAAAACCAATGTTCCATCCTGGTAATCATAATAATTTTTCCCATACTTTAAATCTCCACATTTTACCTCCTTGAGGAATATGCAATACAAGCCATAATTTATTTTCACATTTTTTTCTCCTCCCCACGAACGCGGGTCGGCTTTTGAAAAATCAATTACACTTACCAACGGATGCAATGTCGGATGATTATTCAATGCATTGTATTCGCTTACTGTATCAAACCGGAATAACTGGCTCATGTTTTTACTGATTTATAATGCAAAGTTAGGAATTGCAAGGTGCTCTTTTACATTTTGGCATAGCAATCAGGAAAAATGGTAGATAATGCAGTAATCCATGTACCATGCAACCCATTTTAAGTCCTGTACTTTGCAGTCAAATAATTAAATAAAAAATGGAAAAAGTAAAATTGAACAACGGAGTAGAAATGCCAATTTTAGGTTTTGGCGTTATGCAAATTATGGGTGCTGAATGCGAGACAGCAGTACTTAATGCAATTGAAGCAGGGTATCGATTATTCGATACGGCAGAACTTTACGGTAATGAACAGGCAATAGGAAACGCCATTAAAGGAAGTGGGGTTCCCAGAGAGGAATTGTTTATTACGACCAAATTTGGAAGTAAGGAAGCAGGCTATGAAAAGACAATGGCTGCTTTTCAAAGATCGCTTGAAGCGTTACAGCTTGAATACATTGACCTGTACCTGATACACCAACCCTTTGGTGATATTTTCGGTTCGTGGCGTGCTATGCAGGAGCTATATAATGCAGGAAAAATTAAAGCAATTGGTGTATGTAATTTTTTACCAGACAGATTAATGGATTTAATTTCCAATAGTGGTTTTACACCAGCAGTTAACCAAATTGAAACTCACCCTTTCAATCAGCAACATGAAACCCAACAATTTTTAAAAGACAATAATGTGCAGATAGAAGCCTGGGGACCATTTGCTGAAGGAATGAACGGTGTATTCACTAATGATGTACTGGCTGCTATTGGAGCGAAGTACAATAAAACCGTTGCGCAGGTTATTCTTCGCTGGTTAACACAAAGGAAGGTGGTTGCAATTCCTAAGTCAGTGCGCAAGGAAAGGATGATTGAAAACATCAGCATTTTTGATTTCAAGCTAACTGATGAAGATATGAATAGCATCCAAACTTTGGATACAAAGCAGAGCCTGCTTTTTAGTCACCGTGACCCCGTCATTGTAAAATGGATGAGTGAATATGGTTGGTTAAAGGGTTAGGCGAAAGAACTATTACTCTTAAGAAAATCTCAATTAAGTAATCATGGATAATTCTATTATAGACAATAGCGCAAGAGGCATTAACAGGCGCGACCTTCTTAAATCCGGACTTGCATTAGCGGGTGCTGCACTTTTCCCATTCCCTTTAAAAGTATCTGCAAATTCAGCCAGCAAGGGAAAGACAGATAAAAATATTTCCGGCAGACGAAAACTCGGAACTCTTGAAGTTTCCAGTATTGGACTGGGAGTTCAGAACATGAGCCGCACCTATCAAATGACTATTCCAACCAGGTCAGAAATGATTAATATCATTCGCACAGCTTACGACCGAGGTGTTACTTTATTCGATGCCGCTGAAGCATACGGTCCTCTGGAAGTCGAACGTATTCTTGGCGAAGCGCTCATACCTATTAGAGACAAAGTTGTTATTGCAACAAAGTTTGGTTGGAACATTGACGCTGAAACGGGCGTTCGTTTACCCGGTCAGAACAGCCAGCCGGAACATATCAAAAAAGTAGTTGAGCAAATGTTGAAACGCTTGCGCACCGACCGTATTGATTTGTTGTATCAACATCGCGTGGACCCTAATGTTCCCATTGAAGATGTGGTGGGTGCGATAAAAGATTTGATAAAAGAAGGAAAGGTATTGCATTACGGACTTTCTGAACCGGGTATAAAAACCGTAAAGCGAGCACATGCTATTCATCCTGTTTCTGCTATACAAAACGAGTACTCTTTGTTATGGCGTGGTCCCGAAAAAGAAATTATCCCTCTTTGTGAGGAACTCGGCATTGGCTTCGTTTGTTGGAGTCCGCTTGGAGTGGGCTTTCTGACCGGAGCCATTGATGCCAAAACAAGGTTCGCTGAAGGTGACATCCGTGGCATTGAGTCTCGGTTTTCTTCAGAAAATTTGCCTCACAACCTGGCACTCGTGGGTTTATTGAAAAATTGGAGCGAAAATAAGCAAGCTACTCCTGCTCAGATTTCACTTGCCTGGCTGCTTGCGCAAAAACCTTGGATTGTTCCAATACCCGGTACGACACAAATGCCACACATGATAGAAAATATAGGAGCAGATGATGTCAAATTTACCGCTGAAGAGTTGAACGAATTCAATAAACAATTAGATGCCATTCAAATTGTAGGCGAAAGATTACCGGCAGCAGTACTTGCTTTTTCTGGAGTGGAAGCACCGGCAAAGAAATAAACAAGAAATATACATTAAAATGAAAACAAGAAAATTAGGAAACAGCAACTTAGAAGTATCTGCATTAGGTTTAGGCTGCATGGGAATGAGTTTCGGTTATGGTGCACCAGCCGACAAAACAGAAATGATTGCACTCATCCGTTCAGCAGTTGAAAAAGGGATTACATTTTTTGATACCGCAGAAGTTTACGGTCCGTTCACTAATGAAGAATTACTTGGTGAAGCATTAGCTCCATTTAAAGGACAAGTTGCTATTGCAACAAAGTTTGGCTTTAAGCCAAATGATGCAGACAGCGGTAAGTGGAGCACCTTAGACAGTCGGCCCGAGCATATCCGAGAAGTTGCAGAAGCATCTTTGAGGAGATTAAAGATTGATGCGATTGATTTACTCTATCAGCATCGTGTTGATTTAAATGTGCCGATTGAAGAGGTGGCAGGTGCGGTAAAAGATTTAATCAAAGAAGGTAAAGTAAAGCACTTCGGGCTATCAGAGGCAACAGCAAATACAATTCGCAAAGCACATGCTGTGCAACCAGTTACTGCCGTGCAAAGCGAATACTCTTTGTTTTGGCGACAACCCGAAACAGATTTACTGTCCACGTTTGAAGAATTAGGAATTGGCTTCGTTCCGTTCAGTCCGCTTGGCAAAGGTTTTCTAACCGGTAAAATAGATGAGAACACAAAGTTCGACAGCACCGATTTCAGAAATATTGTTCCCCGCTTTTCACCTGAAGCACGAAAAGCAAATCAGGCTTTGGTTGATTTGCTCAACAAAATTGCATCGCTGAAAAAAGCTACTCCTGCACAAGTTGCATTGGCTTGGCTGCTTGCTCAAAAGCCGTGGATTGTTCCAATACCCGGCACAACAAAATTGCATCGATTAGAAGAAAACATTGGCGCAGTTAATGTTGAGTTTACAACGGATGAACTTCGTGAAATAGAAATTGCTTCATCACAAATTAAATTACAAGGCGAACGCTATCCCGAACACTTGCAAAAATTGGTGGGACGGTAATCAAACGAATAAAGTAATCATCATCGGAGCAAGCGGAAGTCTTGCGCAATATGTAATTGAAGCATTGAAGCAATTGCAAAATGTAAAGCTTACATTGTTTGTAAGAAACAAAAACAACTTATCAAAAAGCATTGCCGAGGTCTGCACTGTTATAGAAGGCGATGCGATGAATTATGACAGTGTAAAGAATGCAATTGCAGGTCATCAAATCGTTTATGTAAACCTTGCCGGTAATCTCGAAGCAATGACAAACAACATTGTAAAGGCAATGAACGAAACAAACGTTCATCGAATTATTGCCATCAGTTCTATCGGCATTTATGAAACGCCTTTGAAATCTGTTTTAATTCCCTACCGCAAATTAGCCGATATCATAGAAGCATCAAACCTCAACTACACTATACTTCGCCCGAACTGGTTTACTAATGCCAACGAAGTAGACTATTATCTTACACACAAAGGCGAACCCGAAACCGGCACTGCCATTTCCAGAAAAAGTATTGCAGCGTTTATTAAAACCATAAATGAAAACGCTGACTTGCATGTAAAAGAGAATTTAGGTATCAGCAAGCCAGATTAAAAAGCCACTCACAAAAAATACACTCTTAAAAACCGCATTAGGCAACGCTGTGTCCAAAGTTTTTAAGAGTTATTTTTTCTCCCACCCAATAAAAAAGCACACTTTTTTTATCAATTTATTTTTCCCACCGCGCGGACTGTGTGCTGACTGGACACGACACCACTTCGGACAGAAAGAACGGCATCTGCTAACAGCGGTTTGGCAAAAGTGGCGGTTCAGTGCTTCGTATGACGGTTTTTCGTATAATTGAAGTGCGGTTCTTCGTATGAAGTTTAGTGGTTAAATCGCCACCTTCGCCAAGCCGCAAAACGTTTGTCGTCGTTGGCATTCATTGTGACAGACATCATTAACAGAATAATTAACTTTAAAATACATAATATGAAAAATTCAATCAAATTATTGGGATTATTATTCCTTTTGATAGGAAATTATAACGTTTCAGCTTGTACCGGCATTCGGCTCAAAGCAAAAGATGGTGGGGTAGTTTATGCGAGAACCATGGAATGGGGAGCTTTTGATTTACATTCCCGGGTAGCTATTATCCCCAGAGGGTATGAGTTTATAGGACTTACTCCTGATGGAAATAACGGTAAGAAGTTTACGGTTAAACACGGTATTATAGCCCTTGATATGCTTGGCAAAGATTATTTAGCTGATGGCATGAACGAAAAAGGGTTGGCTGTAGGTTTATTTTATCATCCGGGATATGCAAAATATCCGGAATACAATAAATCCAATGCTGCTAATTCTATTTCGGCTCAGGATTTAACTACTTATATTTTATCTCAGTTTTCCAGCATCGAAGAAGTAAAAGCAGGTATGCAGAAGATTACTGTTGTAGGGGTTGTTGAAAAAGCAATTGGTATTATCGTTGAAGCGCATTGGATGGTTACAGACAAGTCAGGTACTTCAATTGTGATAGAATTTACAGCGGGAGTACCAAAGATATATGATGCGCCTCTTGGTGTTATTACAAATGCTCCAAACTACGATTGGCATATGACCAATTTAAGCAACTACCTAAATCTTTCCATGTTTTCATTAGAGCCCAGGACTTTGTCAGGAGTTAAGTTTACTCCAACCGGTGCTGGTTCCGGAATGATTGGGCTTCCAGGAGACAATACACCACCTTCCCGATTTGTCAGGGCTGTTGCATGGACACAATCTGCAAGGAAAATTGAAAATGCGAAGGAAGGTGTTTACGAAGCATTTAGAATACTTGACAACTTTAATTTGCCGTTAGGACCTGATGGAGCAGAAGGTTCGGGAGCAGGAAATAATGTGGATATTATGAGAAGCTCCACAATATGGACAACTGCATGGAATTTAAGCGACATGACTTTAAATTTCCATACCCAGCATAATAGAAGAGTAAGGAGTATCAACATCAAAGCGATTGACTTTTCGAAAATAGGTAATGAAATTGTTCATATAACATTTGATGAGATGAAAGAACAAGATATTTTAGACATCACACCAAACTATAAATAGCAGATAAAAACGAAATGCCAACAAAGGCTATATACAATAATGGCTTTAGTGGTAATTCAAGCATTCTGCCCCGCTCAAACTTCGGTGTCGGTGGACAGGGAAGTAGCCCGCATACCCTTACGGCATATAGCCTCGACCGTTGTGTGCAACTATTGGCGATACCTCTATCTTTCAGATATTATAACGCATAGACCATGCATTACAAATTATTACTAGCACTACTGATTTCTTTATCCTCCTTTTGTGACGCACAAAACACAGAAAAGAAAAAGACAATTCTTTTCATTGGAGCCCATCCTGACGATGAAACAGCCATAAGCGAGGTGCTTACTAAATATGCAAGACTTGGTAAAAAAGTTTTCGTAATTGTTGCAACAGATGGAAAGGGAGGAACGAGAGTTACAAAAATCCCCGAAGGAGATTCACTGGGAGCTATAAGAAGGACAGAATCAATTTGTGGTTGTAAGACATTAGGGATAGAGCCTCCGATTTTTTTGGGAATAGAAAGGCTGGATACAAAAATCGGAACAGGTAACTACTTTAAAGAACATCAGCGATTCATGGACTCTTTGAAAATAAAAATACCTTTAATTAATCCTGACATAATAATAACGGCTGGGCCTGACGGTGATACTCACCATTCTGAACACATTGTCGTTGGCGCTACAGTAACAGAATTGCTTCTTGCAGAGGGCTGGGTTGAAAAATATCCGTTATATCATTTTGCATGGAAAAAGGGAGTTGACTCCGTAGACCCTGGAAGTTATATAGATGAACAATACGTTAATGTCAAAGTCAGCTATACAGATGAGGACGAAAGGAAAGCGATAGAAGCATTACATTGCTATGTGACACAATATACCTCAGATGAATTTAAAGAGGAAGCGGACAGAAAACTAAAAGACACAGCCAACATAATTTATTTCAGAAAGTTTGTTGTGATGAAAGGATTGAAAGAAGATTTTGAATAAATCTGAATCATGAACTATTGCTATTATTACGATGTGGTAAACGCATTTCGCGTTTTCCACATCGCTAAAAAGACATCCACTGTCTGTCAGATTAAATAGTAGCGATTACATCTTAGTGCTACGATCAGCTGCATATCCGGCTGGCCGAACACCGATGAGCAGCAGAATATATTCTCAACTTCAGAATCTTTAATCGGCTCCAGTTCCGGGCGGGAAGTTTTTCAAATGCCCTGCCGAACACAAAGCTGTGGCCGTTAGCGGTCATGCTAGGACGACCGCTACATTTATCAAAATCCACTATATTTAAAACATCATGACTTACCAAGTTGACATACTAAACCCAAAGGCAATTAAGCCTCTTCAGGATCTTGCGGATCTAAACCTTGTTTCTATTAAGCAAAACTCCGAAGACAGTTTTTTGAAAGTCGTAACCAGACTTCGTGAGAAAGCTTCATCAAATCCTCCGTCTTTAGAAGAAATTACCAAAGAAGTTGAGTTAGTAAGAGCAAAACGCTAACTTTTCGATTGGTTCTGCCAGCAAACTCAATGGCACTCATCAATCACTCTTTTCTGCCTTCATTTATTTCACCAATCGTTTTCTCCTTCTGGCGCCCCTCGGTGGTGCGCGCGTTTCGCGCGTGTCTATATGAACTCTTTCAAAAGAAGCCGATCTCCAAAAGTCTATTACTCCTTCTGGCGCGCGTCTGTGACGCGTCCAGAACGGAAGCAGCTTATCATTGTTTGGGATGCATATTCAGCAATGATAACTGTCTTCGTTGTCTTGTGAAGGCATGTCAGAGAAGCACAAATGCTTCAATTTTTACTTCCCGGCAGAGTCCTTAAATGGCGCGCGTTTCGCACGCGTACCTCTGCCCCACGTAGCCCCTGGCTTGTAGCTATGGCATCTTTTTTTTGTGGATTGCAGCTACTATTTACTGCCCCATGCGAAAGCTGGTATATTCAAACAGGCAATTGGTCGAAAATTTTATTTCCTGGCGTGTTCCCTCAGCATCTTAGCTAGCCATTAGTGCTGAAATCAAATGAATATATCCCGCCGTGAGTTTTTACAAACATCCTTGCTCGCCGGCTTCGCGATAGCAACAACAAAAGGTTGGGCAAACAAACTTCCCACACCCGCTATTGAACGCCGTGACCTCTTTCCACAAGGAGTAGCATCGGGTGACCCGACATCCAACAGTGTCATCTTGTGGACAAGACGTCCACCTGTAAACGACAGCGTTGCTGAAAAGTTAGTTGTTGAGATTTCAACGACTCCTGACTTCAAAAAAATACTCGCTGGTGGTACTGCAAAGATCAGTGCTGATGCAGATTGGACCTGTCATTTCATTGCTGCAGATCTCGAATCCAACCGTGAGTATTGGTACCGTTTTATTGATGAGAAGGGTTTCGCGAGCCGCATCGGTCGTACAATGACAGCACCCGCTGATGATTCGGATGCAACCGTTCGTTTTACATTCGTGAGTTGCCAATGCCCTAACGAAGCCGGACTGAATGCTTACCGGAAGATGATCTATGAAGATGAGTCAAAGCCAGTAGATCAACAACTTAATTTTGTATTGCACCTGGGTGATTTTATTTACGAAGTCACCTGGTATGCAGAAGATAACCCGGAGGGCAACCGCGGCCGTCGGATCAGGAATCTCTATAAGTTCCCGCAAGGCAGAAAGGTGAGCAATTTTTATCTGCCCGTTACGCTGGAGGATTATCGTACACTCTACCGTGCCTATCTTGAAGATCCCGATTTGCAGGATGCACGTGCCCGTTGGCCATTTGTGTGCATTTGGGACAATCACGAATTTGCCTGGGCAGGATATCAAAGTCAGTATGTGGCAGGAGGCGGCTACAATGCTCCTGCACAAAACCAGAAAGTGTTTGCCAACCAGGCGTGGTGGGAGTTCATCCCTGCGAGGGTGCAACAACCCGGCAATCCAAAGTTAGATCACTTCATTGCTCCGAAAGTGGTGGATACACCCATGGAGGAGTTCAACGACGACGGACTTTCAGAAGAGCCAAACAATTTACTTGCGATAAACAGTCTGAAGATTCAGCGTGTACTGCGCTGGGGCATGAATGTCGATTTGCTGCTGACCGATAATTGGTCCTTCCGCTCTCCCGGAATATGGGATGATAATTTTGATGTTCCTGAGTATCCCCGGGTATCGCCACAAGTGCCTTTTGAAATTATGGATTATGGTCGTCATTATAATGGTGACCATCCGCCGGATACCATTCGTTTCAACGGCAAGGATTTTCCGAATCCGGGGAAGGAGTATCATGCCCAGACGTATCTCGGCAGCGAGCAAAGACAGTGGGTCTTAGAGCAGCTCGGAACTTCTACAGCGCGCTGGAAAATATGGGGACACGGTTTTGGCACCATGGAAGTGCGCTGCGATTATCAGAATTTACCCGGCGAGTTAGGAAGTGCGTGGCCTAAAGATGCCGGGTATGCGGTAATGGACAATCGTTTCCTTCGTGATAAAGACATCATATTTGATTTCATACGCGATCAGAAAATCACAGGCTTTTGTATTGTCGGCGGTGACCGTCATGCGTTTCTTGCGGGCTTAGCTTCTAAGGCACTGCCGCCCAATAAATATGAACCATTAGGAGTGGAATTCATTACCGGTTCTATTTCACAGCAGACGCTTTTCGAAGTATTGGAAGTAACCATGAAGAAAGATAACCCGAAGCGTGTGCTTCAACTGATTGATCAGCCCGATGGCACGATGATCCCTTCAGTGAACGTTACTGCCATGCATGGAGTAATGTCGACGCTTAAGTTACAGGAGACCGGAGATATGGAGCAAGCCCGTGCCGTGAGCAATCCTGACGTTGCGCCGCATTTATCTTTGCTCGACTTTGGTGGCCACGGCTATGGATTGGTGACAGCCGCTAGCGATCAGCTTTCGACAGAATTTGTATGCATACCCATACCGTTTGAACGCAGTGACCAGCCTGACGGAGGACCTTTGGTTTACCGTGTTGTACATCGTACACGTTTATGGAAGGCAGGGGAGGCACCTGAGCTTGAGCAGGAAATTCTGGAAGGCGACCCGAAGTATTGCATTTGAGCTATTGCTTGCATATAACAATGCATGGGCAAAATACCGCGGACGGAATTGAATCAGCATTGGAATAAACTGGCGCTTGTTTGCTGTTGAGCATTTGTGAAGCGCGAACGAGTGCCAGGCATTTGCTGGTGGCTGTTAAATAGTGTGAAGCCTTTATATTTTTAATAACAATCAGGGCCGTTCGTCCGGATTTCTGATCAGGCTTTATTGCTTCTGCTGGAGCGTCACTTTAATAGCTTTCTCCACTAATGGCTCCATCACCCGGTAACCGGCAAGGGTGGGATGTACGCCGTCATCAGAATATTTTTTGTCAAGCCCGCCACGTTCATCCGCCATGGCGGAATAATAGTCAACATATACGATATGCTGTTGTGTGCAATAGGATCGAATCATCACATTCAGGTCCCTGATTTTCTGCGCCGGCTCCAGCCCCTGATGCCAGGGATAATCGTACACAGGAAGAACAGCGCAAAGAATAACACGGATGTGATTTGCTTTAGCCAGTTGAGCCATAGAAACAATGTTTCCGAAAATGAAATCCAGGGTGACAGGCCCGGTGTTTTCTGCAATGTCATTCGTGCCGGCAAGTATCACCACGGCAGCGGGTTTCAGGTCAACCACATCCTGGCGAAACCGAACCAGCATCTGCGGCGTTGTTTGTCCGCTTATGCCGCGGTCAACATAGGGCTTGCCTGTGAAGAAGGAACTGTCAATGTTCAACCAGCCTTCCGTAATGGAATTTCCCATAAAAACGATGCGCTGTTCCTTTGCCGCCGGTGGCTTCATGATTGCATTGGCAGCAGCATACTTCTCAAGGTTTGCCCAATCCATTTGCAGCAGATCGTTCTGGCAGTATGCATGGAATGAAAATAGAATCAAAGGGTACAGGAGAATGTTTTTCATTGAAACGGGTTTTTCAATTGCGATCAGTTAAAATCAAGCCGGGCTGATTGGTCCTCACCCAATCAAGGTAATAATAATGATTCTGTCCTGCCTTGTATTCAAATGTTCCCCCGTTAGTCCGGATTTGTAATCATAGGTGTTCGAAACCTTCAGAACCCATAACTGGTTTAACTTTCATTCATATTTCTATTGGGAAAAGTGAACATAAAATTCTATCTCAAATAGTCATGAACTATTCTCCCCCCAGGAAAAGCAAGGTGCCAATAGTAACCCATTGCATTTTCAGTGCAAAAATCTCTAAAGCAGATTGCCTGTAACGTATGCCCAGCAAGCTTTTGAGCATGTTTCGAACAGAAGTGATTTGTAATCCGGGCTTAATGAGAAGAGGATTTTTAATCCTCGTAACACGGGATGTCCTCCGATTTTGATGCAGCGGCGATGTAAGATAAGAATGTGTATTGCTAATTTTCAGATACAGACCAAGAATTCCCCCGTGTCCCGCCACCTCGCAGCGCAAGCTTTCAGGCGGAGACACGGGGGCGGTGTAAGATCATCTTTGTCCCATGTGCCTGAAGAAAACCTGAACTCGTAAATGAATTTGACCAAATCAAAAAAAACAACTGTCAGATCAAGTACTAGCTATTACAATTTATAGGACAGTTTCCGAATAACCAATTGATCACTGAATACTGTGCACCTAATAACTGCCAGGCTACTCCTTGATAAATTTTCCGGATTTGACTAATTTACCATCAGTCCTTTTCAGACAAATCAGATACATGCCAGAGGACAAGTCTTTAACATCAATTGTTCTTGTATATATTTCACGGATTACTAATTCTCCCATTAAATTGTAGATTTCAACAAATTGAACATTCGCTGTTTCCAGCGGAATACTTATGAAATCAATTGCCGGATTAGGATAGATGTCCTGCAGCTTCTGTGATTGATCATCAGGGTACAGTTTTTCAAACGCAGTGTTACAAATTGAAACAACATCATCCGGGCTTATTGCGTGATCATAAAAAGCAAGCTCATCTACTTTCCCATTAGTACATTGGTTTTGTGCAAAGCAACCGCCGCTGCAATCTTCTTCCTGCCCAATTAACAAAGAAGTGCAGGGAATTGGAGAAGTATTTACAGTTGTGCCACTGACCAGTTCACCATCAACATATAATTTGGCCTGATTTCCGGACCGGGTGACTACAACACAATACCAGGTATTAGCTGTGAGAAGATCTGAGAAACTATACGTGGTGCCATTCAATGCAAGTCTCCAGGTAAGGTTGATCCTTTCATAGGATAGGCCGATTCGATCCAATGATGAAGAAGAGCCAGTTAAGATATGATTTGTAGGGAAGTTGCCAGATTTATGAAACCGCCTAAACTGTATCCTAAAAGTGATGCTGAAATCGGTCATTCCATCCATAACAGCTGGTGGTAAAAGTAAATAACTTGAAGTTGTATTATCTAATTTAAGAAAGCCATTCGCAACAGCATTACCAACAAGTTCGGCATCAAATCCATTTCCGCTTTGGTCGTCAGCATTTCCTTCAAAGCTGTAATAAGCAATTACGCCAGGCAACTGTGCTGAAACAGGCTGTATTAGCACCGTAATAATAGAAAGAATGACTAATGCAACTTTTTTCATAGCAAAAAATTTTATGGTTAGACAACTTGCATTAACAAAAATATCAAATTATTGCAATAATATACACAAAGAAACATGAATTAATCAACATTCAAAAAAAACAGATTACTTTTTTTATTTATCATATATTTTGTACACCGCCCCCGTTTCTCCGCCTGCAGGTTTGTGATGAGAGGTGGCGGGACACGGGGGAATTCATAGGTGTCTTTAATAATTTATCATTTAACCACTTAAAATTTCTGAATAATGAGTTAGCGGAAATTTGCAGGATCTTCCTGATTCATAAAATGCAGCGCTTGAATGCTCGTATAAAACATAATCACTAACCTGGTTCCATTTACCTTTTACCGGATTGTGATGTATGTAGGTTATCTTTTGGAAAAGCATCTTTTCGCTGATAATGAGCTTCCCATCAAATGAAGGTTTGAACACCTGGTGAAGTTTACCCCCGTTAGTCCGGATTTGTAATCATAGGTGTTCGAAACCTTGGTAGCTTTTAGATTTACTGTACAAGTCGAAGAAATTCAAATTCGTGATTTATGCGGGCATACTGCCATGAAAGTGTAACAAAAACAATGTCACAGTGAGCGCAAACTATTTTGCAAATCGAGTTCTTTAGCAATGACACTTTCCTAGCAATAAAGCTTCGATAGATTTTTCACTTGAACTCTGGAAAATCGGCGAAACACTTTACAAGCGGGCAGAATGTCAAATCGAAGCCGTGCGCGAGCCAGCGATTGCCGGGCGGAGCCGTTTGGCAATCGCGCTTTTTTTGGTTACTTTTTTCTAAAAAAAAGTGACAGGAAAATAAATTCAAACTGAGCATTTTTGTAACATGCTAAAGACCAATTGATAAGACAATGTGTCATTAGCAGCACTTCGACAACGCTCAGTACAAACTCAGTCGAATTGCGACATTGCTTTTGTGGTCAGTTCTTCAGAAAAATGTCATTCTTCGACTCCGCTCAGCATGACATTTTTTTTGCCTCTCGTCGATACAGACAATTAATCATCTGCTTAAACTTGACGGCTTAAGGTTTCGAACACCAATGATTGCAAATCTGCGCCAACGGGAAAAGAACGACACACGCGGCACGCGTGCGCCAGCCGGGGTATTGCTATTTAATATTAACTTTACCAATCAACTTCAAATGTGAATTTTCTGAACAATTTTATTTTTACTTTTCCTGCTTCATAACTTCACTTTTTAAACAATCTGTAAAATGAAAATATCTCTTACCATTCTTTCACTTTCAATCTTCATCCTAAGCGCTGCTGCTCAAAAAGTAATCACTCAAAATAAAAATGAATTATTCGCCGGTGCTGAAACTGAATTAATGCAGGAAGGAACCACTATTCCTCAATTGATAAAGTTTCGAAAAGGAAGTGAAATTGATTTTAGATCACTGGAGAAATTTATTCAATCACAAATAAAATCTAATACTCGGTTTGGATTAAAAGAATTGGATATTCAAACAGATCAATTGGGAATTACTCATCACAGATTTCAACAAACATTTGATGGCTTACCAATCGATGGAAGTATGTACCTGGTTCATGAACGCAATGGGAAAATAGAAATGATGAATGGATTATTATTCGATCATATCAATTCATCTGTACCTCTTATGTCAGCTAATGAAGCCAGGGAAATCGCAATTGCATCAGTACCCGCTACTGTTTATAGATGGCAAATTGAGGCCGAAGAAAATTTACTGAGGCGGCAGTTGAATAATCAATCTGCAACCTGGCTGCCAAAGGGAGAACTCATGTATGCCGCCTCTGATGGAAATTTGACTTCTGAAAATTTTAAACTTTGTTTTCGTTTTGATATTTATTCCGTTGAGCCACTGTCACGAAAATATGTATATGTGGATGCCGCAACGGGAAACATTGTTAGTATACAAGACAGAATAAGAACGAACGATGTAATTGGAACTGCAGTAACCGGATATTCGGGAACACAAAACATGACAGCCGATAACTTTAATGGCAGTTACCGGCTTAGAGAAACCGGAAGAGGAAACGGAATTGAAACTTATAATTTACAACATGCAACATCTACTGCTTCTGCAGTTGATTTTACAGATGCAGATAATGTTTGGAATAACGTAAATGCAAATCTTGATCAGTATGCATCCGATGCGCATTGGGGTGCCGAGGTGGTGTATGATTTCTATTCTTCTTTCTTTGGAAGAAATAGTATTGACGGAAATGGATTTAAATTAAAAAGTTATGTGCACTACAGTACCAATTTCAGCAATGCCTATTGGAATGGCAGTGAAATGATTTATGGAGATGGCAACGGTTTGCCTTTTACCACTTTGGATATTTGTGGTCATGAAATTTCTCATGGGCTTACACAATTTACATCCAACCTCGTCTACTCCAATGAATCAGGTGCCCTGAATGAATCTTTCAGTGATTGTATGGGCAATGCAATGGAATTTTGGAAGAAGCCTTCTACTGCATCGTGGCTCGTGTTTGAAGAACTTGGCGTACCATCTCGATCCATGTCTGATCCGAAAGCGTATGGCGACCCTGATACCTATCTGGGAAGTAACTGGGACTTCGGCGGTGAAGTTCATAGAAACAGTGGCGTAATGAATCACTGGTTCTATATTGTTAGTGTTGGTGAAACAGGAATCAATGATATCAATTCAAGCTATAGTATTACCGGCATTTCACTCAACAAGGCACAAGCAATTTTATTCAGAGCCAATACTATTTATTTTACCTCTTCAACTAATTATAATCTTGCGAGGCAATACACCATTCAGGCAGCAGCAGATTTGTATGGCGCCTGCAGCAATGAAGTTGAAGTAGTTACCAATTCATGGTATGCAGTTGGGGTTGGTGCTGCATACATTCCTTCAGTTGTTGCTTCATTTAGTGCTATGCCAACTCAGTTTTGCATTGCCCCTGCAACTGTTGCATTTACTAACAACAGTTCAAATGCAGGAACATTTAACTGGAATTTTGGTGATGGAACCACAAGCACTCTCAGCAATCCCACTCATACTTATTCCACCTATGGAAACTATACAGTAAAACTTGTTTCGAATGGCGGCTCCTGCGGAATCGATAGCTTAACTCTGAATAATTACATCAGCGTTAACGCAAGCAATCCCTGTTCAGTTAACATGCCGCAAACGGGTTCAGGTGTTACTCAAAATGCTTGCAGCGGAATATTATATGATAGTGGAGGACCCATAGCAAATTATCAAGACAACACAAACTCAACTATTACCATTTCTCCACTCGGAGCCTCCAGCATTCAATTAAGTTTCACCTCTTTTAATATTGAAGCCGGTTACGATTTTCTTTACATCTATGATGGTCCATCAACCGCTTCGCCTTTGCTTGCAACACTCACCGGAAATTATATTCCCGCTCTAATTATTTCAACCAGCCCTTCTGTTACTATTAAACAAAAATCGGATGCGGGGGCAAATTATTCCGGATTCGAAATTCGTTGGAACTGTTCCAACTCAAACAGCAATCCTGTGGCTGCATTTAAATCAGATTATACCAGCACTTGCACAGGAGTTATCAACTTCACTGATCAATCATTAAATATTCCAACTTCATGGTTGTGGAATTTTGGTGATGGAACCACTTCTGTTTTAAAAAATCCTTCCCATACCTATGCATCGAGTGGAACCTATTCTGTATCACTCACAGCGACCAATAGCATTGGCAGCAATACTGTAACAAAAACAAATTTTATCAGTGTGGCAAAAGCTATTGGCCCTTCAACCACAGGCGCATCTGTTTGCAACAGCGGTTCAATGTTATTGCAGGCGTCAGGAAACGGAACATTAAATTGGTATGATGCTGCATCAGCCGGTAATTTTCTTGTTAGCGGTTCATCCTATACAACGCCAGTGCTTAATACTACCACCAACTATTATGTTGAGTCTGTAACTTCATTTCCACAGCAAAGTGTTGGACCTGCAAATAATTCTTTCGGCACTTCTGCCAGTTATGACAATTCATTTGATCGTTATTTAGTTTTTGATGTACTTGTTCCGGTTAAGTTAGTTTCAGTAAAAGTGTATGCTACCGGTGCTGCAACCAGAACAATAGAATTAAGAAATTCTTCAAACGCTACCCTTCTTTCAAAAGTTATTAGCATAGCTGATGGTCAACAGGTGGTCACTCTTAATTGGGATCTTCCTGTGGGAACATCAATGCGCCTGGCTATTGGCGGGCCTGCCAACCTGAAACACAATAGTACCGGCGCTGTTTTCCCTTATACTTTAAGCGGCGTCGTTTCAATAACAGGCACAAATGGAAACAGCGGTTACTACTATTATTTTTATGATTGGAAATTACAACAACCCACCTGCATCAGTCAACGTTCAACTGCAACTGCAACGGTAAATGTTACTCCCGCAACCATTACTCCTTCAGGATCAACCACCATTTGCCAGGGAAGTAGTGTAACCCTCAATGCAAATACCGGAGCAGGTCTCACTTATCAATGGAAATTAAACGGCACAGCAATCAACGGAGCAACTACCAGTTCTTTTTCAGCATCTGCTGCAGGTAATTACTCTGTTGATGTTACTTTGAATTCATGTGTAGCAAGTTCTTCTACCGTAACTGTTTCAACAATTGCTTCACCTCAGGTTAGTATATCAGCGAATGGGAATACTTCTTTCTGCAAAGGAATTAATATAACCATGACAGCAACGCCTTCGGGATTAAATTATCAGTGGGCAAAGAATGGTGCTGCCATTTCCGGCGCCACTCTTCAATCCTACACTATAGGCAAATCAGGAAATTATACATGCAATGTAACTGATGCCTGCGCAACCATTACTTCTAATTCTATTACACTAACCCAATTAGCAGCTCCGTCTGCTGCAACTATTACACCTTCGGGAACAGTGAATTTATGTTCGGGCAGCACACAGGTGCTTCAGGCGAACACAGGTGTTGATTTTATTTATCAATGGAAGAAAGGGGCAAATAATATTGCCGGTGCAACCAATAGTTCATTGAGCGTAACTGCAGCAGGAAATTACAAAGTAGTAGTAACCAATTCTACTACTGCTTGTTCAAAAACATCTTCCGGAACAAAAGTTACCATCATTACTTGCAGGGAAACTGAATCGGAAACAAATTCTGAAGATGTTGTGTTCAGTGTTTATCCAAATCCAACTACAGGAAATATCACTCTTGAATTTGATAACGCAATAAGCCATAATGACAATGTTACAATAATGATAAAGAACATTGTAGGTCAGGTAATGCAATCAGTTTCACTGAAGCCCGTTGACGGAATCAATTACTATAATCTCAGTTTGAATCAACTCAGTTCGGGATTATATATGATTGAATTGAAACAAGGTGATGCCTCCTTCTTTGCAAAAATTATTTTGGAATAGCGCCAAGTCATTTATTGGCCAGCTCTCCAGTTCAATGAAACAACTTTATTCTTAAGAGTTGCTTCATTGTCTATCCCGTTAGTACGGATTTGTAATCAAAGGTGTTCGAAACCTTTGAAACTCTTTACTGGCTTCAGTTCCAAAGCAATTTTAATGTCTAAATATCGAGTCTGAACTTGTTCCGAAAAATCCTCATGTATGTTTCTCACTGATAGAAATCACATTCACGATGCCAAAGGAATATCTAAATGGGTGAAAACGCTTCATTAAAACAGCTGTAATGTATACCGGATAAGCCTTTGATGATGTTTCGAACACTTGTGATTACAAATCCAGACTAACGCATGCCTTCACCCAGCCCAATTCTCCTTATCCAAACTCCTGTATTGAATCGCCTCCGCAAGATGCTCTACTTTAATATCATCACTCGCGTCAAGATCAGCAATTGTGCGTGATACTTTAAGTATGCGATCATATGCACGCGCAGATAATCCTAATTTCTCCATGGCAGTTTTGATCAACTGATCACCGGCAGCAGGTAACACACAATATTGCCGCATCATCTTTGTGCTCATCTGAGAATTGGAATGCACGTCTTTATGCTCTGTAAATCGTTGCTCCTGGAAGAGACGGGCTTTCACCACACGCTCACGAACATGATTGCTTTTTTCGGAGAGCCGGATGTTGGAGAGTTCACGGAAAGGAACAGGTGTTACTTCCACATGCAAATCAATGCGATCTAACAACGGACCAGAAATACGATTCAGGTATTTCTGTACCACTCCTGCACCGCAAACACATTCTTTCTCCGGGTGATTATAGTAGCCGCACGGACATACATGCGTTGCCATTTTGGAATATCGAATTTTCCTTCAAAAATCCCTATTCTTTGGCATTTTCAGGAGAAATCGGTGATCAAATCCGTAGAAAACGGCTTTCCATGGGTTTGTTTCAAAAGGATGTTGCCCGGATGATCGGGGTTAGCGAGGACTGTATAACCTATTGGGAGAACAAGCGATCCCTGCCTTTAATCCACCATTTTCCGGCAATTATCAAGTTTCTTGGCTTTAATCCTTTTAAAAAGGACGGCGATACCCTCTCAATCCGGATTCAAAACTACCGGATTGAGCATGGGCTGAGTCATAAAAAGATGGGTAGGAGGCTAAGGGTTGATGGGTCGACAGTGGCTAGTTGGGAAAAAGATACCTTCAGTCCTAATAAGAGCATCCAAAAATTATTACTGAAAATTCTGTCCACTGCGTGAGGTATTTCTTCAAATCAAGAATGAAAAGAATTGCCTCTATTATCAGTAGGATGCTTTTGGAAATATGCTACATTAAAGTCGTCATTTCAATAATTGCATGGTCCTCACAGGCGAACTTAAATGTCTGTAATGACATTTTCAGGTTGTAAAATTTGATACATCACTACTAAATGAAGATTGAAAATGAAAATTGGTAGAAACGACCCATGTCCTTGCGGGAGTGGTAAAAAATATAAAAAATGTTGCATTGATAAGCCAGCGGATGTTTATGCAAAACCAGACACATCTTCAAAAAAAGCAGAAGTCAAATCTTTTTTCACAGATTACAATTCAGTTGCTTTACTTCAAACATTTGCAGGTCTTTCTCTGCTTCCTGAAAATCATGGAAAATATGTAAGGATGGAAGAATTGGCACTCACAGCAATACAACACTATAACGTTAAGAGAAAAATACCACCTGCAGAAAAATTAAAAAGCTTTCTTGATAGTGAATATCCTTCTCATCATTTAGAAGACCCTCCGGTAAATTTGTTCACCGACTTAGTGACTTTTTATGGTGGTGACTATTTACTGTTTCCAGGTATTACGGAAAATGGAAGTTACATATTAAGCAACTTGCTGGCTGCTCTTTTCCAATGGCCTGACTCAGGAATTCCAAAGGGATTTAAAAGTAATTGTACTCATGCGGTTTCATTTATACTCGCTGTTTCAAGTACAATTGGTCATAGACTTGGTTATATAAGATACCAAGAAGGAACTGCAACAGAGGAGAAGATAGCAGTACCTGATGATGTTTATTTAGAGCGCTTAAAAGCTGCGGTAACGTTCACGACCAATGAAATTGAGGATTTGTGCGATAAATATAAAATTGATATAAAAGTCGTCGATGAATTTTTAATTGATGTTGACTCACCTGATATTCATTCACCCCATGTTGAAGAAAGCCCATTAATATACAAATCGATCTTAAAAACGGATCGACAATTTGTCGTGGTCTCACCTGCTACACTAAGTTTAGCTATTACCCATTACATATGGACTACTGCCGAAGACGCAGAATGTATGAAAGAAGTTAATGAGGCATATCACAGTTTCTTATGGAATAAGTTGCAATTGCAGTTGGGTCAAATGAAATTCAAGCGTATTAGTGTTGATGGGATAACCTTTAGTGAAGAAAATAATAGAAGAGAAGGGCTATATCAATTTGATGACGATAAAATTGCTTATGTGCAATATTTGTATGACAATGGTCAAAACTTTAACATTAAAAATGCTTCACAAAGGGCTGACTTCGGAAAACGAGAGGACCAAGAAAACCATAAAAAAGATAT
Organism: Chitinophagales bacterium; assembly: GCA_019694975.1. Lineage (NCBI taxonomy): Bacteria > Pseudomonadati > Bacteroidota > Chitinophagia > Chitinophagales > Chitinophagales bacterium. The sequence continues at coordinate 555,418 of JAIBAY010000003.1, read as the reverse complement.
AATTGGACAAATATTATCCAAGCCTGAATTTAACGGCTATGAGATATTCGACTTTGTAATTCTATCTCCTATTGGTAGAGATTATATCTACCCCATAATGAAAGTGGAGCATGCTAGAACAATTGCTATGTCAATCTATGAGATCGATGTTTTGTGGAACTTAAAAAACACAAAGGCTTTGGACCTTTGGAAATTCGCCATTGCTAGAGAAGAACAATTGCGAGATACCCAAATGATGAGTTATTCATTTCTAGATCAATACAAAATGTATAAGGACCATCAGGATTCATTTTATCTTTCTGATGATACAAAATATAATTCAGTTCATATCCAAGTTGGGTACTCTGATGACTTAATAAAACAAGCAAAACGTGAAACGGACAAGCACTCGGTTAAAAAAAGTATTAAGGGACGAATTGCCAATATTGAAGTAGAAAGAAAAGATAAATACGCTCCAATTTACATAGAATTAATGGGGCTATTAGATTCAGAACTTGAGTTTTTAATAGAAGGATTTCACCAAGATATTTGGGTTTCACCACAGCCAGAATTGAAAGAGCACAAAGGCGAAATCCGTAACATGTTTTGGGAGTTTAACGATGCGATTGCGTATTGGCTTTGGCAGATTCAGTCTGACATAAAAGAAGATTTAAAAAGATTGAATAGAAAACCCCTCGCTGTCAGGTTTGATTTAAATCCGATTGAGAAATTTGAAACGATAAACAGGGATTTTACTCGCGATCCCAATCTTTCAGACAAATTTAAAACGAGTTCCAGCCAGGATACTATTAATGTAATCATTCCATCTGAAATCATTCCATATCTATATGGATCGGACAATGAAGGAGAAAGAGTGATGGTCACACATTTACTTTATGGTATTAATAAATTATTGGCTGCCAATGATCAGCCATCTATCCCCAATGAAAGAATTCTTCAGATACTTGAGAGTAAAGTGCCCTTAGGAATGAAAAAGAAATTATTAATACTGGATTCAGGAGATAACTTATTGCTTGACCCTCGTAATTTAAAAAGCCACAGGTATGTGCAGGAATATGATACAGGAATTGTATTAAACTCAATTGTCCCAGCTTTGGGTGCGCTTTGTCCTCCTATTGGAGAAATTGAAACTAATAAAGAAAGAAATGATTTGGCATTTAAAATTGTACAAAATGCGCTGCTTCCGATTTTAAGAAGTAAAATAGGACAATATAATTCTACTGAATTGCTAAAGCGTTTTATAAGTCAAAACGAAAGTTTAATAAGAAAACGAGAGGAGCTAAGAGTACTCACTCCTACACGAATAGCTTGTTTTGTAAGTGTAGAGCAACATCAAATTGATTTACAGGAAAGTCTTCGAAATGTAAATCGAACCACAATTGCTTTGCGATGTTTAATTGAACATGTTGCTGCAGAACCTGTTAAAGGAACAAAATTTGTTTCGATTGCAGCAATCGATGAACTTGTTGCAATTATGGATCAGATTATTTCATGGGCTTCGCTAAGCGATCAAATACATTTTAATCTATTTGATATAAAAATGGGAGTACTCAATTCAGGAAGAATAGGAACAGAGAAAACACATATCAAAGAGGTTTTCGATCCTTATTATGAATCAAAGACAAAAGAGGATGTGGCGGATGCTATATCCACGTTTAAGCAAGTGTTTCCTCAAAATGAAAATCTTAGGGGAAAGGAGGTTCCTGCAAAACTAGACAAAGCATTTATTACAGATTACCGCATTTCTTTTACCCGTATCTGTCAATTTATCGAAGGTCTTGTGCATATCGGTCTTAATCAGTCAACGCCATATGCTTCCCTACCATTGGAAGAATTGCGAAAAGCTGTTAATAAGTATGTAGAGCCTTTTGATGACCTAGAATTTAATAGTGCAATTGATTACTTATCCCTACTAAATAGGGGTAAGATCGAAAATATTCCTAAAGGCTATGATTTCATCGATATAATGCCTTGGCGTTTCAATCGTATGCTTTCTTTAATGAGGAAACCTATAGTGCTTGTAGACGGAGAAACGGCAGGAGATAGTAAGACTGCTTATTGGGGTGTTCGGCAGCTTTTGTTAAGCAGACTGTATTTGGGAGAAGAATTCAATTCGGATAGATTAAGAGTTTTTGAAAGTAGTGAAGTAAAAAAGTTACTTGGTCAGTTTTCTCAACAAAGAGGTGATGCTTTAGTTAATAAAATTGTACATTCGATTAATCCTTCAGGCTTAGTTATTGATTCAAATGTTTTTATAGGACCAGACCAATCACTTAAAAATGAGAAAGACATTGGAGATATAGATGTTTTAGTGATTGATGCTGAAAATAAAATCATCTTTAGTATTGAATCTAAAAGCATGTCGCCAAGCAGAAATATCAAAGAGATGGTAGAAGAAGTAGAAAAGCTGTTTGGTAGTGATTCAGAAATGGGTTGGATTGATAAGCATGTAAGAAGACATCAATGGCTTGAAGTAAACAGACAGCAAATCAGTTCCAAATATCAAGTTGACATTTCAAGCTTTAGAATTCAATCAGCATTTATCACAAATGAAGACATGCTAACACCATATTTGAGAAAGCAAACACTTCCTATTCCATTTATTACAAGCTATGAAATAGAAAAAGAGGGTTACAATAGTTTATTGAAGCTTGTGTACACATAAGATTACGGGAATGTCCCTAAGATAGAATCCAATTCTCATTGTTCTTAGTAACCCGCTAAAGTCTAATTCAGACCTCCCCCGTTAGTCCGGATTTGTAATCAAAGGTGTTCGAAACCTTCAGAACCCATAACTGGCTTAACTTTCATTCATATTTCTATCGGGAAAAGTGAACATAAAATTCTATCTCAAATAGTCATGAACTATTCTCCCCTCAGGAAAAGCATGGTGCCAATTGTAACCCATTGCATTTTCAGTATAAAAATCTCTAAAGCAGATTGTCTGTAACGTATGCCCAGCAAGCTTTTGAGCATGTTTCGAACAATAGTGATTTGTAATCCGGACTTGCTGAGAAGAGGATTTTTAATCCTCGTAACAGCCAAATCCCCACGAATCGGAATTCATACGAAAAAAGTTCTATCACCTTTCGAATTTCCATTTCGATTCCGAAAGACGTAAATATTATCCTGCAAATGCAACATCAATCAACCCCTTTCCGCCAGCATAATCAATCGCTGAACTCAAAGCATACAGATGAGGTTCCGTAACAAAGCCTGCTTCCACAGCATTGTAATGAATGTAATGAAGCTTCTGATCCATAAATGACCGGGTAATTATTTCTTCCGGATGATAGCCATCCTGCCACACTTTATAGTCCTTAATTTTGCGATTGGTTCTGCCTGCAAACTCAAAAGCACTCATCAACCAATCTTCTCTGCTTTCATTTGTTTCACCAATCGTTTTGACCAATGCTTTTGAAGTATATTTCTTAAAATCCCTCATAATATCTGGCAAGGTAATCTGGCTGCTGTTTGCAGCGGAAATCATGTGCAAATGACTCGGCATCAGGCTCCAGGCAAATATGATTAATCCCTTTTCACGCTGGCAATATTTTATTGAGTCAATCACCACTTCCTGTAGTTCTCGTCTGGTGAACAAATCAATCCACTGAACGATGGTGGAGGTGGTAAAATAGATTCCCTCTGGATTACTTGCTTCATACTTAAAGCCCATAATAATTGGATTTTATATTCTGGAAATAATAAAATGGAAAAGGATTGAAAATCCCTTTTCTCAGCAAGTCCGGATTGCAAATCCGGACTAACATATCCCTTCACCCCGCCCAATTCTCCTTATCCAAACTTCTATATTGAATTGCTTCCGCAAGATGCTCCACTTTAATATCCTCACTCGCATCCAGATCAGCAATCGTTCGTGATACTTTAAGAATGCGATCATAAGCACGTGCAGATAATCCTAATTTCTCCATGGCAGTTTTGATCAACTGATCACCGGCAGCAGGTAACACACAATATTGCCGCATCATCTTTGTGCTCATCTGAGAATTGGAATGCACGTCTTTATGCTCTGTAAATCGTTGCTCCTGGAAGAGACGGGCTTTCACCACACGCTCACGAACATGATTGCTTTTTTCGGAGAGCCGGATGTTGGAGAGTTCATGGAAAGGAACAGGTGTTACTTCCACATGCAAATCAATGCGATCTAACAACGGACCAGAAATACGATTCAAATATTTTTGTACCACACCTGCTCCGCAGACACATTCTTTTTCAGGGTGATTATAATAGCCACAAGGACAGGGATTCATAGATGCAATGAGCATAAAGCTGGCCGGATAATCCACCGAGAATTTAGCCCTTGAAATGGTAACCCTCCGTTCTTCCATCGGCTGCCGGAGCACTTCGAGTACTGTTCGTTTGAATTCCGGCAATTCGTCGAGAAACAAAACACCATTATGCGCGAGCGAAATCTCTCCCGGCTGTGGATTCATGCCACCGCCCACCAGGGCCACATCGCTGATAGTGTGATGCGGTGACCGGAAGGGCCGCACCGAAACCAGCGATGCTTCTGCCGGAAGTTTTCCGGCTACGGAATGAATCTTTGTAGTCTCCAGAGCCTCATGCAACGAGAGCGGAGGAAGAATGGTGGGCAATCGTTTCGCCAGCATCGTTTTCCCTGCACCGGGAGGTCCGATCAATATCACATTATGCCCGCCGGCAGCCGCAATTTCCAGTGCCCGCTTGATATTTTCCTGCCCTTTCACATCGGCAAAATCAATCTCAAGATGATTCTGTTGTTCGGTGAATTCCTTTCGTGTGTCAACAATGGTTTGTTCCAGTTCTTTGTCACCATTGAAGAAGCCAATCACATCGCCGATACTTTCCGCCCCATATACTTTCAGGTTGCTGACGATGCCTGCTTCCCGGGCATTTTGTTTGGGAAGTATGAACCCTTCAAACTCCTCTTTGCGTGCCTGTATGGAGATGGGCAATGCGCCCTTGATGGGTTGGAGTGAACCATCCAGCGACAATTCACCCATGATGATGAAGCGGTGAAGCCTTGCTGCTTCCACCTGGCCGGTAGCGGCAAGTATGCCGATGGCAATGGTAAGATCATATGCGGATCCCTCTTTGCGTATGTCGGCAGGAGCGAGGTTGATGACGATCTTCCTTCGTGGCATACGGTAGCCGCTGAATTTGATAGCTGACTCTACGCGGTGGAGGGATTCTTTGACGGCATTGTCCGGCAGGCCGACAATAAAATAATGAATGCCCTGCCCTACACTTACTTCTACGGTGATAGTAAGTGCATCAATCCCGCTTACCGCGCTGCCAAATGTTTTTACAAGGGAATTCCTGGGGTCATCGGATTCAAAGGTCTCGATGGATTCTTCATCTTCCTGATACATGATAGCTGGATTATATTGTATAGCATACAGATAAAATAAACATTCGTAAAAGCCCTTTGCCGCATATTAGGGGCGGCAAAGGGATTATGATCGTCAGTAAAACGTCGTTATGATATTAATGTGGCTTCCAAGGTGATTTCCATATTCAATGCTTTTGAAACCGGGCAGTTGGCTTTTGCATCTGCAGCGCATTCCTGGAATTTTTCAGCGGAGATACCCGGAACTTTTGCTTTTAACTTAATATGGGAGCCGTTGATGACACCATCAGCAATACCCACGGTGGCTGATGTTTCAATTGACTCGGGAGTGAATCCTGCATTGCCCAGCACAAAGCTGAGTTTCATGGAAAGGCAGCCGGCATGTGCCGCTGCTATCAACTCCTCCGGACTGGTTCCTTCCACATCCTGAAACCTTGTTCTCCATGAGTAGGAGGCTTGATCAAGTACTTTACTTTGCGTGGTCAGGGTTCCGCTTCCGTCTTTACCGGAGCCATTCCAGATGGCATGTGCTGTTCTTTTCATGTTGGTTGTTTGCTTTATTCTATAGTTGAGTTGTGTAACGGTTTTATTGGCTTAATTGTTTAAAGGTGGAAAGATTTCAGTCTTCCTCTTCCCGTTCTACGGGTAACGCATGTTCGGCAACCATCACCTTCTCTCTTACCTTCTTTTCAATTTCATCTGACAGTTCAGGGTTATCAATCAGCAGTTGCTTCACCGCATCACGTCCCTGTCCGAGTTTATTGCCATCGTAGCTGAACCATGATCCGCTTTTCTGAACAATATTAAGATCAACACCCATATCAATGATTTCGCCGGCTTTTGAGATGCCTTCTCCGTACATGATATCGAATTCCGCAAAGCGGAACGGCGGCGCCACTTTGTTCTTCACCACCTTCACCTTCACGTGATTGCCTACTACTACGTCACCATCTTTAATTTGTCCGAGGCGGCGTATATCAAGCCGGACGGAAGCATAAAACTTCAAAGCATTGCCTCCGGTGGTTGTTTCAGGATTACCAAACATCACCCCTATCTTTTCGCGCAGCTGATTGATGAAGATGCAGCAGCAACCTGTTTTGCTGATGGTGGCGGTGAGCTTTCGTAATGCCTGCGACATCAGCCGTGCATGCAATCCCATTTTTGAATCGCCCATCTCGCCTTCAATTTCACTTCTTGGAACCAGGGCTGCCACGGAATCAATAACGAGTATATCAATTGCGCCTGAACGGATCAGGTTGTCGGCGATCTCAAGCGCCTGTTCACCATTGTCGGGCTGCGAGATGAGCAGATTTTCCACATCGGCGCCCAGCTTCTGCGCATAGGATTTGTCAAATGCATGTTCAGCATCAATAAAGGCCGCTATGCCACCTTTCTTTTGTGACTGCGCAATGGCATGAATGGCCAGCGTGGTTTTACCGGATGACTCCGGCCCATAGATCTCGATTACGCGGCCTTTCGGCAGCCCGCCCACGCCCAGCGCAAGATCCAATCCCAACGATCCGGTTGAAATGGCTTCCACCGGTTCAATCATCGTATCACCTAATTTCATAATGGTGCCCTTTCCATATGCCTTGTCGATTTTTTCCATGGTGAGCTTCAGGGCTTTCAGCTTCTCCTGGTTTGCAGTTGCCATAACTTGTTGGATTGTTTAATGATCAATGAATAAAAAACGAATTTCAATAAAGATTTCAGATAATAAATTATAACAGGAAGATTTATTTTTCAACAGCCATATACTGTGGTGATAGTGGTGATAAATATAGGAAAACAAACTGTAACAAGATAATCAATATAGTGCAAACAACACCAGCCGGCAACTGATCAGGTTACCGTAACCGGTCCATGGATCTTAATAAGGCTTCATCTTTTTTGATGCCGCTGCGTGCCAGCACATTAAAGACGATACCAGCAATCAGTAACAACACGCCGGGCCTGAATTCAAATAAGTTGAAATGCTGGAAGAAGTGATGCTCCAGCTGAATCAGCAACAGGCTGCCCAGCAAAAAAATGACATACAGTAATATATTGCCCGTGCAAAACTGCTTCTGCCTTTTCCTGTTTTTATAGGAAAATACCGCAATCAGGTGGGAGACGATCATCAGTATGGGCAGCGGCAACAACAACAGGTGTGTGCCGGCACCGATTTCCGACATGCCGCCATCAATGCTTTCCGCGGTAGTAGCCCAAACGGGAAACAGATAAAGCAGCCCGGCGCAAATGAGGGAAAGCAGGAGGTAAACGGTTTGTATACGCTGAATCATGACAGCAATGGTATTGATTTAATTTTGAATCGCACATTCGCATCAGCCAATAAATCCAAAGAGATGCAACGGCAAAAATTCTGCGGGCAAATTAATGAAGATTTATGAATCGTATGAAACAGGCATTCCGCCTGCAAAGGATGATACACCGTTTTTTATGACGCAGTTTGACTAAGTTTGACGTTGCCTGATCTCTCTTTAAAAAAATATGCCTGACAACGTGCCTGCGCGATACCTTCTTGAGCTGTCTTATAAAGGGACTGCTTACCATGGCTGGCAGATGCAGAAGAATACAGACTGTACGATTCAGCAAATAGTGAATGAAATGTTATCGGTGCTGCTACAGCAGGAAGTGATGGTTACCGCTTCCGGGCGCACCGATGCCGGTGTGCATGCCCGCCAGAATTTTGCCCACTTCGATTTCGGACCATCTTTGCCTGATCAGTTTCACCGTCGGTTGAATTTTATGCTGCCGGAAGATATATCCGTCCGGAATGTCTTTTCCGTACCAGCTGATTTTAATGCACGCTTTGATGCTGTGTTGCGAACATATGAATACCTTATCTGCTACGACAAGAATCCTTTCCTCACCGATTTCGCATCCTTATATCCGTACCCGGAATTATCGGTAGTGAAGCTGAATGAAGCAGCGGCTTTTTTCAGCAGCCAGAATGACTTCGCCGCATTCAGTAAGAAAAGGACACAGGTTAAGACAACATTGTGCAGGATCAGCGCCGCACAATGGGAACATGAACCACTGCAGCATTTGTTGCGCCTGACTATTTCAGCCGACCGTTTTTTAAGAGGCATGGTACGAGGCATTGTCGCCACTTCCATCCGTTATGCACGTGGAAAGATATCGTTAGAGCAGTTGATGCAATTGATAGAAAGCAGGCAACCGCATAAGACGGATTTTTCTGCACCACCGCAGGGACTTACACTGATTGAAGTGCGGTATCCGGAAGGGCTGCTGACGAAACTTGATGTATGAAAAGTTATTGTTGCGGTTAAGCCAATATCTCCTGTTTAGTCAGCATCAGCCGGCGCACAATTTGTATTTTGCATCCGATTGAAAAAGCTGCTCAACAAACTTATTGACTTCCGGCTGCTGCGGCGCGTATTGAGCCTGGTGCAACCGTATAAAAAGCGATTCTATCTCGCCTTACTCATTGCAGTGGTGATTGCAGCCTTATCACCATTGAGCCCATACCTGATTCAAATCACCATAGACAAATATATACTCACCGGCAACTGGAACAAGTTGCTGATGATGTCGGCTGTCCTGATGGGTTTGCTTTTTTTCCAGGCAGGGCTCACCTATTTCTTCACCTATAACACTAACTGGCTGGGGCAGTCGATCGTACGCGATCTGCGGCAGCGCGTGTATGCACACGTACTCAGTCTCAACCTCCGTTATTTCGACCGAACTCCTTTGGGTACTGCCACTACCCGGACCATTAATGATGTGGAGGCCATTAACGATATTTTTGCGGAAGGTGTCATCACGATCCTGAGTGATCTGCTCACGATTGTTGCCGTGTTGTCGATGATGTTTTATTCATCATGGCAACTCACACTTGTTTGTCTTTCGGTATTGCCGGTGTTGCTCGTAGCCGCTTATATTTTCAAAGAAGGCATCCGCAAATCATTTATTGAAGTGCGAAACCAGGTGGCACGCCTCAATGCTTTCATGCAGGAACATATCAGCGGCATGAGTGTGGTGCAGGTATTTAATGCGGAAGAGCGGGAGATGAAAAAATTCAAAGCCATCAACAGGGAGCACAGAACGGCGAATATCCGCGGCATCTGGTATTATTCTGTTTTCTTCCCGGTAGTGGACATCATATCCAGCCTTGCCCTCGGCCTGCTGGTATGGTATGGCGCTTACCAGGTGCTCGACGACAGGACGTCGCTCGGTGTAATGATTTCATTTATCCTGTACATCAACCTGCTGTTCCGGCCCATTCGTATGCTGGCTGATAAGTTTAACACGCTGCAGATGGGCATGGTAGCCAGCGAACGTGTGTTTAAACTGCTGGATAATAGTGACTCGATGCAAAATACCGGGCGCCATACAGCCAATATTGTCAGTGGTGACATTGTATTCGACCATGTGCATTTTGCTTATGACGATGAAAATTTTGTGTTGAAAGATGTTTCCTTCCATGTAGGTGCCGGGCAAACACTGGCAATAGTGGGTGCCACCGGTGCAGGCAAAACATCCATCATCAATATCCTCAGCCGTTTTTATGAGATACAGCAGGGAACCATTTACCTGGACGGCGTGAGCACGAAAGCGTATGAACTGGAGACCTTAAGAAGCATGATTGGCCTGGTATTGCAAGATGTGTTTTTGTTTTCAGGATCGGTGATGGACAATATCACGTTGCGCAACCCGGCCATTACCCGTGAGCAGGTGAAAGAAGCAGCCACACTCTGCGGTGTGGCAGACTGGATTGAAAAGTTGCCCGGCGGATATGATTATCATGTGATGGAGCGTGGCGCTACCTTGTCGGTGGGACAACGGCAGCTGATTTCTTTTGTGCGTGCACTTGTGTTTAATCCAAAAATATTAGTGTTGGATGAAGCTACCTCTTCTATTGATACGGAATCAGAAATACTTATTCAGCATGCTATCAGGAAGCTGATAGAAGGCAGAACCTCTATCATCATCGCACATCGCCTGTCCACGATACAGCATGCCAATAAGATTTTGGTGTTGGAAAAAGGAGAGGTGAAAGAACTTGGTACCCATGAACAACTGCTGGAACTGAACGGGCATTACAGGAATTTATATGAGTTGCAGTTCATGAAAAAGAAGGAGATTGTTGTTTAGTACCGGTTATGGAATGACGGGATAAAGCTGATTGAATAAACTTTATGCATCCTGATCCGCTGATACTTCAACTGCTATTAATATCATTTGAATTGTCTGCTTTATCACCGGTTGTTCAGCAAAAAACAGCGAATACTCTTTCTATAAACCAATACATAGCCAGCGTGCCCGTGATAAACGGAGGAATATTTTTCATCCCAACAGGGAAACGCCATTTGAATGTTCGCACCATTGCAGCGGCGGACAACACTGCAGCCACGAAAGTTAACTGACCAATTTCCACACCCGCATTGAAGAGCATTAACGCCAGTGGAATATTATCTTCCGGTAAACCCACCTGCTGCAACGCGCTGGCAAATCCAAGTCCGTGCAAGAGCCCGAAAAAGAAAGAAACAAGCCATGGATGACGGTAGGTGAAACCATCTTTCCCATTGTGATGCCGTGCAATTTCAACGGCGAGGAAAACAATGCTGAGTGCAATAGCCGCTTCAGTAAATGCTGATGATACAGTTATGATTTGAAAAGTGGCTAAGGCCAGCGTTATGCTATGCGCAATGGTGAAAGCCGTGATGGTCCAGATTAATAATGATCTTCTTCTTACCAATAGCAACAGGCCGAATACAAAAAGCAGATGATCAAAGCCCGACCAGATGTGATGCATTCCCATCTGAAGATATTGCCACACCGGTGGCGTCTGCGGTGACGATAACGCAAGCGTGACGGAGGGCTGTACCGGTTTCAGTAAATAACTGTAGCTAGTCTGATCCGCCAATATGACCTGTACCAATACATCGGTCATCGTTTTTTCAAGTCCGTTAATTGTGATGGTTTGCCGGTCGAGGGCCGCATGACCGGCTGCTATCTTCCACCGTTTGATGATATAACTTTCCGTATAGCTGATGTCTGTCAGTGAATCTTGCAGCCATCCGGATGAGAGGACAGGATGCAGCGGCAGGCCATATTCACCCATCAATGGTTGTTTCCATGTTATCTGTAATGTATGATCTGTCGCTTCTTTGAATTCCAGATAACCCGGACGGATTTCATGTGCGCGCATCATTAGCGGCAGTAGCAATATCGTCGCAATAAGGAGGGCGCGTTGTTTCATGGTGTTTCCAGGTATGCACGGCGAATGATATACCGGCTTCTTAGTTTTTCGAATGCCTGCTTATCCTGTTCAGCCTTTGCCGATTCGAGGTATTTTATTTTTACTTCCTCTTTGACATTCGAATAATCTTTTAAAGCCTTGGTGCCCCGTGAAGAAATATAAATCAAATGCCATCCATAGCCGGATTGTACAGGGCCTGTCCAGGTGTTAGTTGCGGCCTGAAACACTGAATCAGCAAACGCATTGCTGCCGAAATTTTGCCGTACATCTGTTGCAGTCTGATCAGTATAATCATACTGCAGCGGGAAAGGGTCGCCCGATGAAGGTGATCGCTGCAGGCTGCTCTTTTTCAGCTGCTGCAATGCTTCAACAGCTCTCTGCCGGGCAATGCTGTCGTTGCTGTTTGTAGTACTGAAATAAACATGGGAAAAACTTGCCGAGGCATCCTGCATAAACAAATCAGGATGGCTGTTATAGAATGCAAGAAGGTCAGCGTCACCCGGATTTTTTATTTCGGCAAGGCCGGATTGCATAAAGGTAAGTTTCTGTGCCAGCCGTCTGCGGATGATTTCGTCATCTTTATCGAGGCCCATCTTTTTGGCTTCACGATAGTAAATCTCTTCACTGATATAATCTTCAATAAGGGCGTCGAGCTGTTGCTTTGAAGGTAAGCTGCCGGTTTGTGTTTTGTAATTCATTATCATCAACGCAATCCTGTCACTATCGACTATGATCTCCCGCTGCTGAAAATCGCGCTGCTGCTGTACAAAACTCACCATCAAATACAATATGATACCCGACAGGATGAACTGGATAATTGGTTCGGATATCAGTTTTTTCAAAGATTCCTGCATTTCGTAAAAGTATTAAAGCAATAATTATATCAGGCAGTGACTCCGAAGCATAAGTTCAGTGGAAAATATCAAAAGCAAGATGGCAGTTCATCATTCCTGTTTCAGATAGCTGTTTCGGTTTCCGGCGGAAATTTTTTTCCCCAATAACCGGCAATGATGATTGCTTCAACTGACATAAATCCTGCGTTGTTAATCAATCCATCATTGACCAGGCGGCAACGTGTAAATGCACCGGGAATATCGATTATGGATGAAACATGCTATCGCTTTCCAATTTAAATACGGCGATTGAAAAACCCCTGCATTATTTCGCCGGCGTGTACCAAACGGGGCTGGTCCAGGCGCGTTCCTGGATGATGGCATCCGTCAGGGAGTTCAATGGCATTTTATACTTCGCGGAAAGGTAGGTGCTCCACCTCGGTGTTGGAATTTCGAGCACCCTTGCATAGTAAGTGCAGTATGCCTCCGGATCAAACCCTGCATCTTCCCACCAGCCGGTTAAAACCGCGTCACCGATTGTATTGGTATATGTTGCCGCATTCACATCCACCGTATTGCCGACTGCTTCCAGCTTACCCTTTGCATTGATTTTTCTTTCACCACTCCATACCACATCAAAGATTTGTTCGGTACTCTTTCCATTTTTTGTGCTCACTTTAATGATCTGTATCCTGTCGAGGTTGGCTGAGTTTGGATCTTTGACAGCCTGCACCAGGAATTTTGGTTTGCCTCCACCGGCTGTTGCCACGAGGTCAGCACCCATCGGTACACCGCCGGCATAGGCCAATTTAACCCAGTCATCTTGTTTAACCAGGTCGGCAGGATAATTCCAGCCGGCAAACATCCGCACTTTAATGCGGGTGCCAGAAGTGGCAAAGCATTCTTTCCTTTTCAACGCATCAAAAATCGCATCTCTTGTATTGCTTTCGGCCCATACGCCGGTCAATCCGGCTGCACTTAGCCGAGTAGGAGGTTCACCACCAACTGATTCTTTGGCGGTCAGAATTTCTTTATAGTTTTTACCGAGATTATCCTGTGTTCCGTGTGATCCCGGGTAATTGTTTTCTTCACTGGAGGAAACGCCAGAGTGATAATCAGTGCCGCCTTCCAGTCCATATTTGAATGGGTTGGCGCCAATCTTTGCCTGTAGTTCCTGTCCCACGCCGTAAGCCTGCCTTATATAGCCGCCGGTTTTATATTTGGAAATCTCCGTACTGCTCAGCAGCGTTTCAAACAATTCATAATTGGCGAATTCATCATTGGGTGATAACTCAGGACGCGTTTCACTCTGTCCTTTGCCCTGATTGAGTTCGGTGAGTGGCTCATTGTTCATGCGGGTTTCGGCATATTCCTTAGTCAGCGGTTTCCCGGAAAGTGTTTTTGTATCGAACATTAATCCATTGCTTACATTTCCATTGTGAGGAACTGCTAACACATCGCTGCCGTTTTTACGGGCATTCTCCATGTACTTCCAAAGATCTTCGGGGTCCTGGGATTCGAAAGAAGAGAAGGGCAGTTCGGGTACCTTGTCTCCTTTGAAGATGACACAGCGGTGAAGGTTCTGCGCATGATTATTTATGTTGTTGGGAGCAGAGGTCCATTCATAGCCTATCAGTGCCGTAAACTTGCCGGGATCATTAGCCGCATTGGCTGCATCAATCACATGTTGCCAGGCACTCTTTATTACTTCCGGTTTGTTCAGTTCGGGATTGGGTTTATTGGCACTCATGTCGGCAACAAAATCGCCGAATGATTTGGCTACATCTTTCTGATCAGTACTGTTGAATTGCCGGTATAACTCAGTGCCGGCAAACGGGCCTTTCGGGTCTTTCACAGCTACTATAACACCGAGGTATTCAGAGTGGTCGGTAACTGCAAGAAAGTCGAGCGGTGCGATCCGTTTGACCTTTTGTCCGAGGTAAACGACTTCTTCTCCTTTTGCATACTTGTAAGCATCTTCCGGCAGGAGGGTAGCACCAAAAAAATTGGCGTCCGGAGACAGTGCGGTGTGCAGGTGAAGGTCGCCGAAGTAGCACTCCTTCAGCGGATTCACGGCAATCACAATTTCCCGGGTGGAATCGGCTTGTGCATCGTCATGGTTGCCGCCTTCTTTTGAGGTATCCGTGTGGCTGCCGCAACCGGCTATCGCGATGCAAAACAAAAAGGAAAGTGTATGCTGTATCTTTTTCATGTGCTCATTTAATTAGCGACAAGATAAAAAATTGGAGGGCAAGTACATAAAAAAAGCTCACCCCCGCAACCCACTGCAGGAGCAAGCTATATGCTGATGGTACCTTATTGTTTTGCTATGTACAGTACATCAACACCCCTTTCAAGATTATAACTTTGGCATTGCAGGCAACTTCATGCCTTTGATGGATTTGGTAACGCTTTTGGTAGATGATTTTATCTTGGAAAAATCACTGGTGAGTGAAGAAGCCATTGCAATTTGCTCGGTGGAAGAGGCTTTCGGGAATGCGTCGAGCTTATCGCCAAAACCGGTCATTTGCAAATCGAGGTCTTTCATGCTGCTTTGCAATTCCGGGCTTAGCTTATCGGCATTTTGAATAGCCATATCTTTATAAGGCTTGTATTTGGCGGTAAGCCCGTCGAACTGATTCTTTGTTTTGGTGTAAGTTTTCATTGCTGATTCAGCGGAAATCTGTGCATGGGAGAACTGGATTCCTGCGAAAGCAAGAAGGAGTGTGAGGTACAATACTTTTTTCATTGTAACGGGTGGTTGGTTTAGATTGATTAGAAAAAATGTGGGTTATGCTGCAGGCTGATTTTTCCTGTTAGCAACATCAAATGTACTCAGTACGGTAGATATTCGAATGTGGCATGCGTATGGAAAGTGTCTATCAGTCTACATCTTGGACAATTTGAAAGGAAAAACCGGTGTTTTGTCGTTCACGATTCAACAGAAACCTGCAACTGCCGGAATAAATCCGGCATTACAAACTGTTAAGGAGACAGATTGCGCAAGGTTAATATTACGGGTGAAGCTGAAAAATAAATTCTTCAGGACGGTGCTTACTCAGGCTGCATAATGATTCCAACAATTAGCCAGATTATCCAGGAGAGCAAGGTAATGATGGCAACAGGCATGGGAAACCAGATAGCCATCACCGCGCAAACCGAATAGAGTGCGAGGGCAAAAAATCCAAATCTCCTGTTTCTGATCGCCGTATTCACTGCTTTATCATGTTTTCCCAAATGATGTTTTAAAGCGGCATTAATAAAAAGCACCCAGCTAAGTGCCTGCAGCGCCAGCACTGCATCATATAAAATGACGGCAGGCGCTGCGTGCACCGTAAACAGATGTTCGCCCAGCAGCGAAGTTGGGAAGGGAATAAAAACAACCGTGAACAATAAAAATCCATTGGCATAAATGAAAGCCGGCGATGATTTGGAGATGAGCCTTAAGGCATTATGGTGATTTACCCAGGTGATGAAAATGACTACGAAGCTTAAGATAAATGCAAGAATGGAAGGCGAAATGGCGTAGAGTGCTTTCCAGAAATCTTTCGCAGAATTTATTTCAATCGTGGATGGAATCTTAATGTCAATGATGAGCAATGTAAGCGCAATGGCAAATACGCCATCACAAAATGTTTCCAGCCTGGCATTTGGATGCTCCATGTATAAAGTCAACAGATTTCAAAGATATATTTATAATGGAAGGATCAGAAGCTATCTCAAAATACCTAAAGTCATCCTGAACTTGTTTCAGGATATCTTCCATTCATTGGCAGATGCCGAAATAAATTCGGCATGACTGCATTGATTGCTTATGTTGAGGTAGCTTCTAATACAAATTGTGGTGTCAGAGCTGAAGCATCATACTGAAGATGCAGTGAATTATTATGCAGGGATTACAGGAATACAACTTTATCAGTTCAGTCTTTTTAACATGACGCATGACCTGTTCAGTTGCGACTCTGTGAAAGAAAACGGGGAAACGATTATGCTTCCCCGTTTATAATCTGCAATTGCAACCAAAGCTCGTTTGCCGGCCAACCGTCAGGTGAAAAGTAATTACGCTTTACCTATCAGCCAATGATCATTCTTTGCTCAACGCCAGCTGTGCTTCTTTTTCCAGGTCAAGATATTGTTCTTTTCCGGTATTCACTTTTACAAAAGCAATACGTCCGCCTTTAAATTCACCGGGTGATGCATACAATTTACTAACCGGATCTCCGCTGTCATAGCCAACGCATAATCCGTCGCCCACCAGGGTGAATTTACCTACCTGCGCTGTCATCGGACCTGATGCCACTTCTTTGTCATTGACATATAGTTTGGCAGTGCCAATTGATTCTCCGTGCTCGCCTGCTTTTTCTTTTATGAATTCCATGCCGAAGGTGTACTTGCCTTGTTTCAGCACTGGTGATACAAATTGTTGCTGCATGATGCCCAGGAAATTATAAACGTAATACAGCTTATGATCTTTAATGAACAAACTGTGGCCACCAAAGCGTGAGCCATGCGCGAAAATCACGCCCGAAGCATTGGCATCAGTGATTTCTACATTAGCCACTATCTTGTAAGACTTGCCCCTGATATTAACAGCCACCGCTTCCGGTACTGAGCTGGTATGCGGGTAATATGTATAGTTATCTTTCTTCTCTTCTTCCTCCGGCCGTTCAAGTGTTAAAATTTGCGTTGCCGTGCGGTCGTCAAGCGGATAAGCAAAATTTTTCTTTGCTTCTTCATCATACAATTTCTTCAGCGCTTCCAGCTTCTCCGGATTTTCTTTGGCGAGATCTTTTGACTCAGAACGGTCGACATCCGTATGGTACAGTTCCCACTTATCCTGATCGAAATTACCTTTATCAGTGAGCGGCGCATGCACAGCCACTGCTTTCCATCCGTCCTGCCAGATCGCTCTTGTACCGAGCATGGTATAATATTGCACATGTTTCTGCGTGGGATCATCAGGCTTGGCATCGAAAGTATATTTCATCGAAACGCCTGACAATGGATATTGCTCCACGCCACGGTAAACCTTCGGCATTTCCAGTCCGCAGATTTCGAGAATGGTAGGCACAATGTCAACAGCATGATGATACTGATTGCGCACTTCACCATGTGCTTTGATGCCTTTTGGCCAGCTGATCACTAACGGATCAGCAGTTCCGCCGGAGTAGTTGGAATAGCGTTTAAACATCTTAAACGGTGTAGAGAACGCAGCAGCCCAGCCGGTCGGGTAATGCTCATAAGTGTTAGGCCCGCCGAGTTCATCAATCAGCTTCATGTTTTCTGATAACTCATCAGGATAACCGTTAAAGAATTTGTTTTCATTGACTGAACCACTCGGGCTTCCTTCACCGGAAGCACCATTATCGGCGGCATACATGATGATTGTGTTATCATACTGCCCTGAAGCTTTAAGATGGTCGATGATTCTGCCGATCTGCACATCGGTATATTCTGAGAAAGCGGCATAGACCTCGCAAAGGCGGGAGAAGAGCTTCTTTTCATCAGCATTCAGTGAATCCCACGGGCGAACATAATCACCGGGAGCTGCCTGATCTTCCGGCATAGGGTTGAATTCCGTCAGTTCCGTTCCTTTCGGCAGGATACCTCTTTCTATCATTCGCGGTAACACCCACTTCCTGTATGCATCGTAACCGTCATCAAATTTGCCTTTGTACTTGGCAATATAATCCTGAGGCGCCTGATGCGGTGCATGGTTGGCACCGGGGCAATACCACATGAACCATGGTTTGGAAGGATTCGCAGATTTCTGATCACTGATCATTTTGATAGCCTGGTCTGCCAGGTCTTTGGACAAATGGTATCCTTGTTCGGGACCGTATGGCTGTTCGATGGCATGATTATCTTCTGTCAGGTCGGGATAAAACTGGTTTGTTTCACCACCGATGAAACCATAAAATCGATCATAACCCTGTTGCAATGGCCACTGACTCTTGTTGGCGCCGGCAGACAAATCTGTTTCCGGTACATTGTGGTCTTTGCCTATCCAGAAAGTGCTCCAGCCATTGTCATTTAATATTTGTGCCATCGTTACTGCCTGCGCTGGCAACTGGCAGCTATAACCTGGGAATCCATTAGCTCCTTCGGTGATGGCTCCCATGCCATTGAGGTTATGGTTACGGCCTGTATTGATGCAGGAACGCGTTGGCGAACAAAGCGCTACTGTATGCCATTGGGTATAGGTTAAGCCATCGGCTGCGAGCTTATCCATGGTGGGCATGTTAATTCTTCCGCCATAGGGAGACCAGGCACCAAGACCGGTGTCATCATACAGAATGATGAGAATGTTTGGCGAGCCGGCCGGCGCCTTTTTACGGATGTAAGGAGTCCAGTCGGGTTTTGAATCGCGCACATCAATTTTGATTTCGCCATTAAATGCTGACGTTGCCGGTTTATCTGCCGGCGTGTTTTGCTGCTGATTGCAACTCACGGCAAGCACCGCGAGAAGAACAACCGGTAACAGAAAATGAAGCTGCTTTTTCATCAAGGTTGGTTTAAAGGATGAGAGGAATGGATTAACGGGTCAGAGATAATGAGTGGAAAATGAGAATGAGGTTTTTGCGGTATTTGACTAAACGGTGGTTAACAATGGCGGTGCATATGCTTGCTTCAGCCTAACCATTCATCCTTACCCAACTTAATGCCTGCCATTTTGATTGCTGATGCTTTTCAGGGCGAACTATTGAAGCGCTTCTGAAAACCGGCCTGTGGAATTGTTGAAATAGTGACTGCTTAACTTTCAATAATCCGAAATGAAGGTACGCTTATAATATATCTTCTGTAATCAGATTGATATTAAAAGTGTCTATCAGGCAAGATGCAAGACATCTTACCGGCAAATTTCATCTTAGGGGGCAATATCATATCTTGCCGGATATTTCACCAATGCGAAATTTGTCATTATCAGCAATCCCGATAGAGGTTGTTTTTTGTTGGATCGGAGCTTTTTGCGGTGTTCTGACGGGAATGATACTTTTATTTGCAAGGGGAAACAAGGTGATTGCGAACCGGTATCTCGGCATTTTTTTCCTGATTTACTCCTATACATTATTTGTAGGAAGCCTGGCCTTTGAGGATTTCTTTCTCTATTTCCCACACCTGTTCCGGACGGACAGCCCTTTCACCTATGCCATAATGCCGATGCTTTTCTATTTTGTAAAGAGCAGCATAGATTCTGAATTCAGCCTGAAGAATTGGTATTGGCTCCTTTTACTGCCGGCGGCGTTGAACCTGATCGAGTTTATGCCATTGTACCTTTCTTCGCGTGAAGAAAAAATGGCCATCATTGAAAGTTATGCAGCAAAAGGAAGTTACCTGCTGCCCTTTCATTTTCCTGCAAAAGCAACCTGGACGGGATTGCTGATTGCAGTTGATGTTCGGATGATCTTGCAATTCTATAAAAAGAATAAGACGACCTATCAGAAAGTCGCCTCATTTTATCGCTGGATGGCCTGGTTTCATATTTATTTTATCCTGCTCGTGCTTTTCCAGTTCAGCCTGATGCTGGGGCTGCATTTTGAAAACTGGAATCCATATTTCATCTCATACTTCTCGCAGTCCGTATTTGTGCTCATCAACAGCATTACTTTGTTTTTTTATCCTGACATTCTCTACGGCATGCAAACCCTGCAGCGGCGGGTTAAAACACAACCTGCTAAAGCGCCGGTTCAGCGTGATAACACATTTGATGATCAGGTAAGGATTTGGCAGGGAAAAGGGGTTTTTCTGAACCCCAAACTAACGCTGAATGAACTGGCAAAGGATGCAGACATGAATGCAAGGCAACTATCGCAAATGATCAGGAATCAGTCGGGATATGAAGTACGCGACTTTATCAATCAGCAGAGGATTCTGTATATCCGTGAAGTATTTGTGAGCCAACCTGAAAAGCTGCAGGCGCTCACTATTGCGGCCCTGGCAACGGAAGCGGGATTCAGTTCAAGAGCCGCTTTCTACAATGCTTTCAGGAAGTTTACCGGTATAACGCCAAAAGATTTTTTAAAGCAGGTGAACCCTAAACTGACCATCGAAGAAGGGGCTATGGAATAGCAGTCGGTTGCATGTATCAGAGCTATCCTGCAAAGTAGCTTGTCATCATACTAGATGGGAATGACCAATCACCGAGAAATTCCTTTCAGGTTTTCTGGTCCGCTTATTCGGCGACAGCCGTTTCCGGCGCTTCTTTCTTTGCGGCATTCTTCGCAATAAATTCCTTGATCCAGCCCGTGGTGACGGACTTTGGCCGTTCGATGCCCTGGCCGAGTGCGCGGTCCCAAACTAAAGAAGCCAAAACACCCAATGCGCGCGAAACGCCGAAGAGCACTGTATAAAAATCATATTCCACCAGTCCGTAGTGCACTAATAATGAACCGGAGTGGGCATCAACATTCGGCCATGGATTTTTTATTTTACCCGTTTCGCCGAGGATTTTTGGTGCTACGTCATAAACATTCCATACTATGTTCACCAGTTCATCATCGGGGCAATGCTGCCTGGCGAATTCCATTTGAGCGAGAAAACGAGGATCCGTTTTACGAAGCACGGCATGCCCGTAACCGGGTACCACCTTACCTTCTGAAAGCGTTTGCCTGATATATTTTTCGATTTCTTCTTTCGTGAGTTTGCCTTTTCCGAGTTTCTTCTTCATTTCCAGTATCCATCGGATCACTTCCTGATTGGCAAGTCCGTGCAGCGGGCCGGCCAGGCCGTTCATGCCCGAAGCAAAGGACAGGTAAGCGTCGCTCAGGGTAGAACCAACAAGGTGCGTGGCATGCGCAGATACATTACCACCTTCATGATCAGCATGAATAGTGAGGAACAGGCGCATATAGCTGTAGAAGTCGGGTTGATCAAAGCCCAGCATGTGAGCGAAATTAGCTGCCCAGTCGAGGTCGGGATTCGGTTCAATGTGTTTGCCCTTTTTATACGAACGGCGATAGATGTATGCAGCCACTCTTGGAAGGCGGGCGATGAGCGTCATCACATCTTCATACATCGGATCCCAATAATCTTTTTTGCTGATGCCATCGCGGTAAGCCTTGCTGAAATTGGATTCTGACTGCATGGCCATGATGCCGATGCTGAACTGTGTCATCGGATGCATGTCGCGCGGTAAACGGTCGATGGCTTTAAAGACATGCAAGGGTACGATGGCACGGCGTGCCCATACATTTGCAACATGCTGCACATCTTTATAGGTTGGTATTTCATCCAGCAGCAGCAGGTAGAAGAGGCCTTCCGGAAGCGGTTCGCTGCAGGTTTCAAGATGGGGCAGTTTTTCCCTGAGTTCGGGGATCGTGTAGCCGCGAAAACGGATTCCTTCATTGGCATCAAGCAAGGATGTTTCCGTGACGAGCGCGATAATGCTTTTCATTCCGCCATAAGCCTGTCCAATAGTATAAGATCCGAGCACCACGTCGCTGTTGTTCCTGATCAGTTCTTTGATTTCAGCTGCCATCGGACCCGCTTTGGCTGCAAATTTATCTTTGATATAACCCATCTTGGATTGTACGTTTTAAGGATTCAAAATTATAGAAAATTCAGGTTGTAATCTATCAGCAGCATTAATTATTCAAGAATACTGACCACTTGTTTTTTTTCAGACCGGCTTAACCGTATTTGCCTGATGTTACCATTCCATGCCACGGCTTTTGAAAAGTGCATGCATTTGTAAAACCGGAAGATGAGAATGACTGCGTGCAAGCCCTTAATCAGTTTACTTCCGCCATTACATACAAGACCGCGTGAACAGAACAGACATGAAGGCACACTTGTTCCTGAACCGGAAAGAAATTTATGGTTACGGTGAACTGCCTGATTAAAGCGCCGGAGTTTATGGATGAACTATACTACTCTTCATAAACAGACACCTTCAAAATTCCTTTCGTATTAATGTATCCCCTGAACATTCCATCGGTAGTAAACGGCATTTCAATGTGCCCGTTTCTATCCATTGCGATGCATCCGCCCCTGCCGCCTGCTTTAACAAGTTTATCTTTTATGACATAGTTCGCAGCATCATGTAAATTGATAACCCGGTATTGCATCAGTGCCGAAATATCATAGGCGACCACATACCTGATAAATTCTTCCCCTCGGCCGGTGCAGGACACGGCGCAGGTTTTATTGTTGGCATATGTTCCGCAGCCAATCAATGGCGAGTCGCCGATGCGATTGTATTGCTTGTTAACGATGCCACCGGTAGATGTGCCTGCAGCAAGGTCGCCGTAACGGTCTACTGCCACACAGCCCACTGTGCCAAACTTTTCATTAGACAGCTGATTGCCATCAGCAGGTTCAATCATGCCTGTAGTATCGCTGTGATCGAGCGGTGTGGTGTCGCCTCGCAAGGCGCGCTGCAATTGTTCCATGCGATAGGGGGTGAAGAAATAGGAAGTATCTTCCATTGCAAGGCCTTGTTCACGGGCAAAATCCTCGGCGCCTTTTCCTGATAAGAAAACAAACCTGCTGCTATCCATTATGGTTCGCGCAGCGGTAATCGGGTTTTTTATGGTTTTCACACCGGTTAACGCACCTGCCTTCAGTGTTTTGCCATTCATGATTGCTGCATCCATTTCAATCGTGCCATCATGCGTAATCACCGATCCTTTACCGGCATTAAAGAGAACGGAATTCTCCATCACGTTGATTGCGGCAACCACAGCATCCACGCTTGTTCCGCCTTGTTGCAGCACGTTGTAGCCTGCTTTTAAGGCAATCTCCATGGTATCGCGGTAAGCTTTCTCCTGCGCTGCGGAGAGGTTCATTTTTTTGATGTTACTGGCTCCGCCATGGATGGCGATGGCAATCGGGTGGCCGGTAACAGGATTAGTTGACTGTGCCATAACAGATAACGGGAAAATGAGGATGAGTAGAAAAGATGTTGGCAGAAAATATCTGTAAAGAAATTTCATCAGCTGGAAAGTTAGTTATGTTCCATGTTGGCGGAATGAATGTTTAAAGTAAGCTAAGCTGATCTTCATCTGTTCCTCTGCCTGGCTTTCGCAAAAGCATGATACTTTTTGTTGTTGGTTATGCTGACGCTCTTCCATTCAGAACCGGTAATACCAGGTACTGCCGGCAGCATAAACGGTATTGTTGGTTTTCCGGTTGAATCCGGGCGATATTGTGTAATACCATTCACTTCTCAGGTGGTCATTAAAGTTGTAAAAAAATCCGGCGCTGCCACGGAACCGGTCAATGCCGTTTCTCTCCGCATTGTTGAGCGGATAAAAAATTTCTCCGGAAACATAAGGCGACAGAAAGTAACTTATCCTGTACCGGAGCGTAAGCTTATCACGGTTATAAAAAGCGGCGGGCCTGTAATTTTCCGCCGTAAGCTGATCGTAATACTGACTTGAAAACCGCACCCTGGCCGTGAGAGAAAAATTATGGAATCCTTTAGTGTATGCGATGTCGGCCATCAGCAACTGCCGGTTGTCATAAGCGTTGTTGAGATTCCTGCTGAGCACGAAGCGGTAATCCAATCCTAACGTAAAATTGCGGTTCAGTTTGTAGTTGATACCGGCATCGATCAAACAGGTGCCAAGTTCGGCCAGGTTCTGATTAAAGATAGCCTGGTTGAAAAGGGTTAATGAGAAGGAGCGGGAGATTTTTTTTTCGATGTTCAATCCGACAATTCCCCTGAAATCGTTTTGCGGTGAATATGCTGCCTGTGCCTGTATACTTTCCGGGCAAGAAAATAACAACACTGCCAGCAGACAGCATGCAGCAGCACCGGAGTTCCTGAACAGGTCAGATTTTTGTCGTGGTGAACAACGTAATGCCGTATGTACTGAAGAAGTCAGCATTAGTACTCGTAGGTATATTCTTTTGCGTAGATTAATTCACCTTTCTCATTATACACCTTCCGGCTGAGCAGCATGCCTTTCGTGTCGTAGCTGTATTGTGCGCGGCGGGTCAGCTTTCCCTCTTTGTCGTAAGTGTTTTCTTCCGTGAGATCATTAAAGGTGTTATAAGTGCTGATCGTTTTTTCCGTGATGGCACCGGTAGCATCAAGGATGGTTTTTGATGCAACATGATTCCATTTGTCATAAGTGGTATAGACACTTTTAATCACTTTACCATCGGCATCAATCAACCGGTACACCGTTTCATCATTATGGCTGTTGAATTCATACTGCTCGTGCGACTTGATTTTTCCTGTTTGGTCATATTCGATGTTTTCCAGTGCATTGCCCTGATGATCATACCGTGTGAAGGTTTTCCTTTCTGTCGTATCTTTTTTGCGCGCATCAAAGACTGTAACCGTAACGGAACTGATTCCGCGGGAGGAGATTTCGCGTGTTGTTTGCGAAAAAGCGGTGAACTGGATGCCGGCAATTAAACAGAGTGTCAGACCGGTTCTTACAAAGATTGCCATAACAGTTGCCATACGCAATAATTCAGGCGCAATGCTGTATCTGCCTTTGTCCTGCTTCATCGTATGAAACTGATATAATTTCATGGTGTCTTCAGGGATGCATTCATTGAAAAATCCGGAAGGTGTCGAGCTGTATATGATCCTTTCTTCCCGCAATGCTTACTTGTTTCACGACAGGAATGCTGCCATCCGGCGATGTGAGCGTGGAGTCGAGTGAATACACATAAACAGTGTAGTTTCCTTTATAGAGGTACTTGAATTCAAATTGTCCTTCATAATTTGTTTTGATCCGCTGACCATAACTGATATCATCGCCGTACACCAGGTAAACATAGGTGTCGGCGCCGGGATACTCACTGATGAATTCCGTAAAAGTGGAATTGAAATGTTCTGTATACACCGATCCGGCGATGGAGGCATCACCGCCTTTGCCTTCCTGTTTTTTACAGGAAGCAAGCAGGAACAGCGTAAGTGAAAAAACCAACTGCCAATGTATTGATCTGCTAATTGATGTCATGGTAGGAGCGCTGAATTTTATGATGAAGTTCATTCAGGTTAATTATTTGACCGGCTTTCAGCGTTTCAGGTAGCCGGCTGCCGGCAATGATGATGGTGCGCTTTGATGCCAGGCGCTGCAATTCGGCCAGCACCTTTGCCCTGGCATCAGGATCAAGGTCATCAAAGACTTCGTCAATGAGCAGGACTTTTTTCCTGGTAAGGAATGCGCGGGCAAACATCAGCAACTTACGTTGCCCGTTGGAGAGGTTTTTCGCATAGTCGCTGAGGCGGTAATCGAGTGACTGATTACTGCTGCCGCCAACATGGAAGCCAAGCCTTTCCAGCAACTGCGCTGTTTTTTCCCGTTTCTCATCCGCAGTGTTGTATGATATCGCTTTGAATACCGTATTGCCGATAAGCGGAGCTTCATCGGAAATGATTGCTACATTTTTACGCACGGCATTCGGTGCCAGCGATGCGAAAGGCTGATCATCCAGAAAAATCTTTCCGCTGCCCGGCGTATAGATGCCCTGGATGAGTTTCAGCACAGTGCTTTTTCCACTGCCTTGCCTGCCTTGCAGCCAGGTAATAGTGCCGGGTTCGAAACAGCAGGTGAGGTGTTCCACAGCGGGCTGTTGAGCATGTTCGTATTGAAAGGAAACATCTTCAAATACTATTTTTCCTTTTGCAGGAACCATCGTTGCAGGATCATCCCTGCGTTCAACAGGCTGGTTGATGATGCGGAGTAATTTCAGCATGGAAACCTGGCCGAGCTGCCAGACCACATTTACACCGAGCATCCGCCGGATAGAGGACTGAATATACAACAGCAGCAGTATGTAGTTCAGGACATCACCATGATGGAATGCGGCAGGGTTCGTTTCGCGTTCCACCGCAACAAAGTAAAGTACCAGCGCCATTGTGCCGAAAAAAAGCGCCGGCAGGATGGCCTGCACCAAAGCATAAACGCGGTAGTAGTTTATTCCCAGCTCATACATTTTGCGCGACTGACGGTTAAACTGTGTTGTCTCAGGCACTTCGCGGTTAAAACTTTTTAAGGTATAGAATGCCTGCAGCCGTGTGGTGACAAAACCCAGGAGTGCAGACCGTTGATTTCTTCTGCTGATGGTGGCTTTGCGTACAGATTTGTTGAGCAATACTATGATACCGGCAGCCGCGGCTAATCCGGCAATCACGACGGCAGTTAATGTTGTGTTGATGAGCAGCAATACCGTGAAAGCGGCGGTGAGGAAAACAAGATCGCCTGAAAACTGGATAATGCCTTTGCTGATGAAGCGCTGAATGAATGATAAGTCGCCGCTATAGCGTAGCAGGTATTTTCCTGCCGGTTTCAGTTCATGCACCGGCATTGAATGCGACAACTGGGTACGGAAAAGTAATTCGCGCAGGTTACGCGAAAAGCGTTCTCCCACTAAACCGGTAAAATATTTTTCGCCATAAGTAATTACAGATTTCAATATGATCAGTACCAGGAAAAAGAGGAAGAATCCTGACATCGTGTTAACCGACAGATGGAGTGTATCAAAGAGCTTTCCTTTTGCAGAACTTTCATGAAAGGCGAGTTCATAAAATTTACCGATGCTCAGCGGAAGTAAAACATTAAGCAGGCTGTTACCGATACTGGCCACGAAGGTTACGAGCACCAGTGCTTTGTTCCGGGAAAAAAAATCAGCAATAAGCTTGCGTGCATTCATCAGGCAGCTACCAATCTGGAGGAAACCAGCAAGTTATTGAATTTGCCCGTCATGATTTCTTCAATTGTAAGCACCGGAACCGCACAGTTGTTTTTTACTTCTTCAATCAGCAACGGGCTCATGGAAAAGCGGCCGCTGATGAGTGCCGGCGTGATGCCCCATTGCTGCAGAATGTCGAAGCCCTGGAAAGCGCTCAGGCTGTCGCCGCAGCTGAATACCACACTGTGAATGGTTGCCATGAATTCCCTGGAGCGAAGGAGGAAATTTGTTTCGCGCTGCATCAGTCCGTCGGCAATTTCCATCACTATGAAATCAGGTTTTTCATCAGCAATCCTGGCGAGCAGTGATTGGTAGAGGTCGAGCAGTTCTTCTTTCTGACACATGTAAGTGGAAGGAAAACCAAGGTCAGAAAAATCGATTGCCACATCAGCGCCGCAATCATATACGAAGTCTTTGTCTTTGGTAAAGCACGTACCGGTAAACTTAATGAAGGCAACTTTCTTACCCGAATATTTCAGTCCGCGTGCAACATGCGCTGCCGTGGTGGTTTTTCCGCTGTCCATGGTTGAACCGACTGACAGGATCACCTTTGCATTATTCGGTAATTCACCCGTAAATGGAATCCGCTGTTTTTGGTACCATTTGGTATTGATCACTTTGCCAGAATCATCGCAGCAGTAGCCGATCATCCTGATTTTGGTAGGTTCAATATCCTTCAGCAGCGCGTTTTTTGATTTTACCACGCCAATAGCACCGCCCGCGCCGAGGATATCGTATAATTCCATCGGGAAAGTTGGAACATATCCTTCAAACTGTGATGTGGCATATCGATCTGCAAATGCCGCCATGATAAAATCATTTTCGAAGATGGCAGTGATGCGCTTGTCTTCGCCTTGTATCGTTTCATGCCGGCCAAGAGTTATCACCTCAAAGATGGCAACATCACCTGCTGCCGGTACATAGGTTTCTTTGATAGATTCATTCAGGATATACTGCTGAATATCTTTTGTGACGATTGTCTTTTTGATTTTCATGGCGTTGAGGATTATTATTGGTATACGATTGATGTTGATGTTCAGTGAATGAGTTTGCCTGCCTGTATGGTCAGACGGTTGTTAAGTATTGCATAAGTATAGCAGCCGGGTGCAAGTTTGCCGGGAAGTAGCACCGAATCGTTTCCTTTAACAGCTGTTGTGCAGATGAGTCTTCCTGTTACATCAAATAATTGAAATATCAGTTCAGCATTTGACAATCCCGGTGATTGTATATGAAGCACGTCGGTAAAGGGATTTGGAAAAACATTCACCGCTTCATTTTGAGCGATTGAGCGGATGCCCGTTACGGATGCGTATTTGATCACTATCATATCACGTTGCTGACCGTTTTGCCAGCTGCTGCCGGCGATAAACAGATCATTACCGGAAAGCAACATGGTATTTGGTTCATCGAGTGTGTCGGATACACCGTTGTATGAAGTTTGCCAGGCTTCTGTTCCATCGTCATTGTACCGGATGGTGATGATATCAAAGTTCAGATCGGTGGCAGAGCCATTATTCCCGTGACCTGCTACATAGGCATTTCCGAATTCATCTGTGATGATGGCATCAGCGATCGCATCGAGGTTAACGCTGCCGTTTGCTGTTTTATTCCAAAGTTCAGTTCCGCTGCCGTCGTATTTTATGGTTAAGATATCAAGGTTAACAGCAGCCGTATTATCTGCGTCAGTATAACCGGTAACAAGCACATTGCCTGCGGGATCAACTGCAAGGCCTTCGCCAAAGTCGCCTCCGTTGCCGTTGCCGTTGTAACGATTCAGCCACAACTGATCGCCGGAAGGCGAGTATTTCATGGTAATCAAATCAGCGGAGTCGGTTGCGCCGGCACTGCTGCCGGTTACATAAATGTTTTCATTGTTATCGATCGCCATCGCTCTTATCTCATCATTGCCAAAGCCGCCGTCAATGCTTTTTATCCATTGCTGGTTACCATCACTGCTGTATTTGATGAAGAGCATATCGAGGTTGCTGCCATTGAACGTTCGGCCGCCGACGTAAATGTTTCCGGATGCGGCCACCCTCACAAAGCTTCCGCGGTCAGGGCCGTTACCTGTGCCATTATATGACTGGCTCCAAAGCAGGTTTCCGTCAGTGTCATATTTTATGGTTGTTGCATCGTCATTGGAATTCAGTCCTGCGTCGCTGTCGGTGCGGCCGGTGATATAGATATTGCCGGTTGCATCACGCTGCATGTCGTATGCCTTATCATTTTCATGAGTGGGTGAATCAAAATAACGGAGCCATGTTGAATCGCCTGCCGCATCCAGTTTCACTGCGGTAAAATCACCGGAGCTGCCACTGTTTTTTGTGAAGCCGGCGGCGATCAGATGGTCTGTACCATCTATGGTAATTGATTGCCCTTCATCTTCGCTGTCCGGCGATGATCCGTTGATATAACGGGTCCAGGCAGTATCGCCGGTGGCAGTCAGCTTAAGAATAAAGAAATCACGGTTTTGCCCGCGTTGCACTGCATAACCGGCGAGGTATAGATTTCCGGATACGTCCGTTTTCAGGTCACGGATGTTATCGCTGTTGTCGCCGGTACCGTTGAAGTTGCTGCTGAAAAGCTGCGTGCCACTATTATCGTATTTGATGAGGAGTGCATTCCGTTGCTGCTGATTATCTTCTTCATAACCGGCCACAAAGGTATTTCCGCCGGCATTAGCAAGCAGCGCATAACTCACATCATCAAATCCGCCAGTGCCTGCATAAGATTTTGTCCATTGCACAGTGCCGCCGGAGGCGTATTTTATAGTCACCAAATCATTCGAAATCGCCGGTGTGGCATTAATGTCTGAGGTGCCGGTAACGAAAACTTCATTGCCTGCAACGGCTATTGCGGATGGTATGTCGTCATTTCCGGCAGTTCCGTCATATACCACATTCCACTGCAGCACACCATTGGCGTTGTACTTAACAGTTCTGTAATTAAGATTTACAAAAGGGCCGTTATCACCATCACTGCTGCCCGAAACGTACACATTACCGCTGCCATCCACGGCGATGGCGAGTGCACGATCCTGGTCAACGCCATCCACCACTTTTGACCACTGCGTGGCGCCTGAACTATTATATTTAATGGTATAAAAATCATCATTGGATCCATTGCTGCTCCAGCCGGTCACATAGATATTCGCATTGGCATCGATAGCCATTGCCGTGGCGCGGTCGGTGAAATTGCGGTCGCCGTATTTCAGCCATTGCTGTGTTCCCGCCGCATTATACTTAATGGTTACATAATCGTCAAAGGAGCCATTGTAGCTTCGTCCGGTCACATAAATATTGTTGTTATTATCAGTTACCACCTTCACGGCCCTGTCGGTGCCATCACCCAAACCATTGTATCGTTGTATCCATACCTGGCTGCCGGTGGATGAATACTTAATTGTGAGATAATCATCTTTGGTAAGCGGGCCCGGGTCGCTGTCGCTCTGGCCTGTAACAATCACATTTCCCTCCTGATCGAGGGCAATGGAGTTTGGCTGATCATAAGCATTCGCGACATCGTAGTTGTAAACAGCAGACCAGGTAAGCACGCCATTAGGGTCATATTTAATTGTGAGAAAATCATTACCTGCATCCTGGCTTTTGCCAAAGCCGGTCACATAAACGTTTTGTGATCCATCTACCCAGATGGCAGTTACCTCATCCGGTCCGTTGCCTGCGGCGCCTGTCATTGTTCTCCATATTATATTGCCGTCAGCATCTGATTTCTGTACCAGAAAATCACGATCGGTTCCGATATTCACGGAGGACCCTCCTGCATAAATATTACCCGCAGCGTCGGAAGCCATACAGGTAAAACGGTCGGTGTAATCTCCTTCTCCATTATAATGAAAAACCCACTCAGCGGAAGGCTGTGCTGAAACTGCCTGTTGCAGGACGAGAAGATAAAACAGGCAAGCGGCAAATTTTATTTTAGTTGGCATGAGCTGGTTTTAAGCATCAGACAAATCACTGTTTTATTGATGGCAGCATTGATCAGTTTCCTGTTTTTACGATTTTGCAGGTGGTGCGTTTTTCGCCATCATTCACTTGTATCAGGTACGTGCCAGGCAATAAGTGTTCACCCATCGTCAGTATATTGCTGACACGAAAGTATTGTTCGGTTTTCCGGCCAAGCACATCAAAGATGGCGATGTCAGCAACAACTCTGGCAGGAAGCTGTATGGTGAAATTGTTTTCAAACGGGTTGGGTGCCATCATCATGGGCGATGCAATGACTCCTTCTTTGCAGATGATCTGCACTTTTGTTCCTTTGGAAGTATTACTGCAACCATTGGAATTTGTGATGGTCACTTTATATGTACCCGCAGTTTTCGCCGTATAACTGATGTTGGTGGCACCTGCAATGATAGCTGATCCTTTCTTCCATTGATAGGTAAAGCCGGTTCCTGCAGTGGCAGATAGGATGACACTGTCGCCCTGGCAGAATGAAAGCGGACCACCGGCCGTAATTTTCGCGGTAGGTGATCCTTTAACAATAACTTTAACGGTGTCTTGTCCGGCACTGCAGCCGAGTGCATTGGTGCCGCTTACAACATAGGTAGTTGTTATGGCAGGGCTGGCTACAGGGTTGGCAATGACTGCACTGCTGAGACCCGTTGAAGGAGTCCACAAATAGGAGACAGCGCCTGTGGCATTCATATTTACAGAAGCCCCTTTGCAAATGCTTACATCTGCTCCTGCACTCACTGGCGGCGGCGGGCAGTATTTTAATGTAGTTGCATCGAACCCGGAAGTTGTGCCTGTTGCGTAACCGCTTACATAAACGTAACCGGAGGCATCTGCCACTATGCACCTGGGAACATCTTCGTTGTTACCGGTTCCGTTGTACCGTGCTTCCCATTTCCTGTTGCCGGTAGCATCGTATAATAATGTAACATAATCGCTGCCCGAGAATGCCCCAATGCTTTCACCGGTGACAAAAATATTTCCGCCGGCATCGGCAGTGATGGCATTTCCACGGTCAGTGCCGGCAGCTGCTCCGTTGTACCTGTTTATCCAGGATTGCGTGCCGGTTAGTTTATCATAGCGGACGGTAACAATGTCCGCACTGTCGGCGCCGGCAGCAGGTGCACTGCGACCGGTAACAAAAACACCGTCAGCAACAGTCACTACGCCATAAGCGCGATCGGTGCTGTTGCCTGTACCGTTGTAGGAAGAACTCCATTGTAATGCACCTGCATTCTTGTAACGGAGTGTGAGATAATTATCGCCGCTTGCAACAGTGCCGGTATTGCCGGCAACAAACAAATCACCGGTAACGTTTTCCTGTATCATATCACGCGGCTCGTCGTCGAGCAGCCCATTGCCCGCATATACGGATGCCCATTGCTGGCTCAGCGAACCATTATATTTTATAGTGACGATGTCGTAATCGGATCCATTCCAGGTTTTGCCCGTAACATAGGAGCTGTTACCATTGACGATTATCCTTACGCCCCGGTCAATACCATTACCGGAACCATTATACCTGACCACAGCATTTTCATTTCCGATGGAGGAATATTTTACCGTGGCGATATCATAATTGGTGACGGAGGCAGTGCTGTTGGCATCGCTGTAACCGGTTACGAAAACGTTACCGTTGGCTGCATTCACACTGATGGAAGTAGCGACATCCGCTTCATTCACGAAATTGTAACGGGCTGACCAGATCATGTTGCCCAGGGCATCATATTTTATGGTGATATAATCATCGCTGGTACCATTGCCGATGCTGTTGCCGCAAACATATACATTGCCACTGGTATCGAGTGTGATGGCTTTGCCTTCGTCATCCGCTAATGAGAAATCATACGTTTTATACCAAAGGGTGGTGCCGGCAGCATTTATTTTCGCTGTGAAAAGATCTTTACGCTGTTCGGGTGAAAAGACATAGCCGGTCACATAAATGTTATTGGCGGCATCAGCAATCATATCCTGCACCTTATCTGAGAAATCGCCCTTGCCGTTGTAATTTTTTGTCCAGGTAGCCACACCGGTTGCTCCCGCGTACTTTATTACGCTGGCATCTTTTTGCGATGATGCATTGTCACCACCTCCGGCAATGTAAAGATTGCCCGATGCATCGAGCACCATTGCTTCAGCAATATCATCGCTGTTAACAGCGGTGCCGTCGAAGTAAGTGCTCCATTGCAAAACACCGGATGCATTGTATTTGACGGTCAGGAAATTATCAGCTGTAACTGCAGCCAGTGCATTTACATCACTTTTCCCGGTAACGTATACATTACCGGAAGCATCAATAGCCAGATCGTTTGGATCTTCTGCGTTCAATGCAGGATTGCCGAATGTTTTAGCCCATTGTTGCGTTCCGAGGGAATTGTATTTCAGGATAAGAAAATCATAGTCAGTGGTTCCGCCTGAATTGTCAACGTCTGACTGACCGATCACAAATACATCACCGGCGGCAGTAACTTTAATATGATTTCCATAGTCATTGTCCACTTTGTTGAAGAATTTTGTCCATTGCGCAACGCCGGATGCATTGTACTTGATGGTAACCGCATCGTAGTCGCTTGCGCTGGATGAACGGCCGGTCACGTAATAAAATCCGGTGCCATCTGCGCAAATATCTTCACCACGGTCATTACCAAATCCCCTGTTGTAAACGGTGCGCCAGGTTTCTGCTCCGGCGCTGCTATAAAGAATGGTTATTATATCATCATCGAGCAATGAAGCAGTTCTGCCGGTAATCACACAGCCACCTGCATTATCAGCTACAATGCCGTTTCCTCTGTCCGTTGCATTTCCGGTTCCGTTCACGCGTGCCGACCATTGTAGTATGCCCGAGGCATTGTACTTCAGCGTGATAATATCATCATTGGAAACGGCTGTTGAATCGCGGTCGCTGGATCCGGTGATGAAAATATTACCACTATTGTCAACAGCCAGTCCCAGTGGTGAATCATCCTGGTTGAAAGGAGTATAATTGTAGGTAACAGACCATAGCAGTGCACCGGCAGCGCTGTACTTCTGCGTCAAAATATCGTTCTGGTTGATACCGCCTCCGTCGGATTCGCCAGTGACAATGATATTGCCTGAAGGATCCAACGCCATGTAAAAAATCTTATCGGCGCCAAAGCCGGCGCCATTGTACTGCCTGGTCCAGAGTGTATCGCCGGCAGCCGTCATTTTTACCAACAGGTAATCTTTGTCTTTGCCGGTATTGAAAGTATAGCCACCCAGGTAAAGGTTTGCAGCGCCGTCTTGTACCATTGCATTGTAGCGGTCGGAATTATCGCCTGTACCTGATATGCTATTTACCCAAACGGGTGTTGTTTGTGCTGTGGCAAGCTGGTTGAAAAACAGGATTAGCAGGGAAGCATATAAAATTTTCTTCATCGGGACGGGATGTGGCTTAAATGAATGTTAACAGGAATCGGGTGAAGCAGGGATTTAATGATGGCCAAAAATATACGGCAATCTCAGGGCGTTCAAACAAAAAGTGCTGAACAGGGAAAAATCGATTGTGAAACTGATTTAATATATTCAATTAGCGGGTAGGGCATGGTATCAGCACTGGCAAAGGTGGGCCTGTGGAGGGCAAATGCTGCAGTAAGCATGAGCCTTAGCCGGCAACATTAGCTTTGCAAAGCTGTTTGTGAATTGCACTGTCCAATTGAGATAAACTGATTCAGAAAGGGATTCATTTCAATGGAAATACGCTTCCCTTTTTTTTAATTTATTGGGAAAGTAACCGCCAGATATGGAATATTTTGGCATTTCAATTCAAAGTTATTTTGGCTTAATCAAGACATGCTTGAGCTTTTATAAGTTTAAAAAGCAGAATTAAGCTGATCTTGGCAGCGAACCTGGTCTTAAAATACCTGACGGAATAATTATAGCGGGCATAGAAACGGATGAAAATCACCCACACTGTTTACCTCTTAACCGGAAGTAATATCGGCGACAGGCAATTGCACCTGCAGCATGCATTGGAAAAAATAAAAGCAGTGGCTGGCAGCATCATCAGCACCTCTGCTATTTATCAGACACAGCCCTGGGGCGTAATGAACCATGAAGATTACCTGAACCAGGCCATTCAGATCGAAACCCTATTGCCGGCAATAGAGTTGTTTGAAGCACTCCGGGCCATTGAAATCAGCGAAGGTCGCACCGGCAGCGAAAAGAATACACCAAGAACTTTAGACATCGACATTCTTTTTTACGATGACCTTAATCTTGAAGCTGATCAATTGATTATTCCGCATCCAAGGTTGCATCAACGCAGATTTGTACTCGAGCCATTATGTGATATAGCTCCGGATTTCATGCATCCGAAAATTAAAAAAACAGTAAAAGATCTGTTGAAGGATTGTACAGACGGCCTGCAAGTGAAGAAGGTTTCTTAAGTCGCCGCTTATATATGCATCACAACCTTTCTTTGAGCAATCCTGCTACAGATTTGATCTGAAGAAAATCACGCTGCAGGGCTAAGGCATTCGGATGCGTATCGGTGCAGATAATTTTGCTGATAAGGCCACTGTTGCTGATGCGTTGTAATGCATCACCGACAAACAGGCCATGCGTGGTGATAACGCTGATTTCCCTGGCGCCAGCCTGGCGGTAAGCATAAGCGGCTTCTATCAAAGAGCCGCCGGTGCGTATCATATCATCGTAGATAATCACCTTTTTTCCGAGAACGTCAGCGCTGATGGAAGTGATGTGTGTTTCATTGCCGCTCACTCTTCGCTTAAAAACAAATGCGGCGTTCACACCCAAATCGTTGGCCAGTGATTCCACCCATTTGGCTCTGCCTGCGTCGGTGCTGGCCAGCACAAAGTTGTATCCGCCCAGTTCGATGGCAGCTTCCATGATCAGGGGTTTGCAATACACATGCACTGCGCGGAGGGCGCCTTCAAAGTAATGTGGTAATCCTTCCGAGTGCAGATCCATCAGCAGCACACGGTTGCCTAACGATGTTTCAGGAATGGAAGAAAAGAGGATGGCGCGGGTTTTTGCTTTCACCACTTCGCCTTCTTTCACGGCGCGCTCCATGGTTGAATAGCCAAAAAACGGAATGACCAGCGTGAGAGAGATGGCGCCATAGTTCTCGATGGAGCAGGCGAGATCAAAAAGTTCCAGCGTGTCTTCATCGGAAATGGTGCCACCGATTACGATGGCTTCACGGCCTTCGACGTCAGAAAGAATACGCTGATAAATCTCACCATCGGGAAATTTTTTATAAACCGTTTCCCCCGGTTCAAAATGCGCGCCGGCTAAAATCTTATCACGAAGGTAACGGTAACTTTGTGTGCTGAATAAAATTTTGGGTTGAGCGCTCATAATAGTTTCAGTTGTTGCTCATGTATAAATATAACAGCTTAAATATCGCAAATAGATCTGAGATAACTGGCTCAATTTCCCACGCAGTGTACACTGCTGATTATTTTTAGCAGGCATGTTCAATCAGGATATGTTACAGGATCTGCAACTATTGTTTAAAAAATATTATAAAATGCTGAACCGGAGCAGGCATAGTTGAAATATTTATTCTTCAGCCTATAGGCTAATCAAAAATCAGTCAATTACCGTTAAAAGCGTACCCTTCTGTGCCGCATGCCGTTATTCGGTAATGCCTGATGATGGAATTGCATGATACTGCAAATGATAATTTTAACGATGCATGTTTCACTGCACCTTCACCATTTTCACATAATAATCCTTACCGCCGGCCTAAGCATGTAAAAGATAAAATCCATCCGGCAGGGCTTCACGTGCTGCATCGAAAGTTTTGAGATGATCCCCTGAATGCGCATATCCATCACTCAATGTTTTTACCACCTTGCCGGTCACATCCATAAGCCATAGTTGCACAACAGCATGTGTAATAAGATCAAATGTAACACACATGAATTCCTGTTTACGTTCGCAACTGCGCAGCAGCATTTGAATCGCTGTTATGCATGCAGTTTTTCATTTCATTGAATTACCGGCGGCCGTATAAATTACAGATAGTTCTGCAGATGATTAATTCTGAAATCAGCGATGGGAGAGCTTCAGCTACATAGTGGTAATGCAATTCAATCACTCAACTGAGCTGCTTGAAAAATTAAGAGTTAAGAATAGCTCCGCGACTGATCAGGTTTCAGATTAGTGCCTGTTTACTGCTGATAGCCGATAGCAGTTTTGTCAATAGTGTCTGCAAAACAGATTGATGCTTCAGACCCTTAATACGCCGCGAAAGCCTCTTGCCGCATAATAGGATTCAGCACCATTATGGTAAACGAATACGGTGTCATAACGGCGATCACAAAAGATTGCGCCACCCAGTTTCCTGATTGCTGCCGGTGTCAGAATCCAGCTCGAGGTTTTGGTATCGAAGATGCCGAGTTGCTGCAGTGTTCGGTATTGCGCTTCCGATAATAGTTCAATACCCATTTCAGCAGCCATGTTCATGGCACTGTCTTCGGGTTTATGTTCTTTTCTTGTCTCCAGCGCCTCATGATCGTAACAGATGCTTCTCCGGCCGTTCGGGCTTTCCGCTGCACAATCACAAAAGATATATTCGCCTGTGCCTTTATCATAACCAATCACATCGGGTTCACCACCTGTTCTTTCCATTTCATACAGCGACCACAATTTTGCGGGTTGTGCTGCCAGCTTTGCCTGCACGTTCAGCCAATCAATGCCTTGGTGGCGCTGTATGTTTTTTGTAAAACGGGATTTTAAGGTGCTGAGAAGTTCTTCTTGTTGTGCCGCGGAGAGTTTCTTTTTGTTGTTGTTCATCATCTTATTTTTTGTGGGTGGAAGGTTAAATGCTTTTTTCGTCCCGTGTTGCAAGTCACATCATTCACACAACACAACACATCTCCGTGAAGGATGAACCTGAAGGTGTCAGTCATTCAGTCCTTTTCCGTCCAGTATCTGTTGTATGCATTTTGTAACCCTGGCCTCACGCGTTGCTGTCTGTTTTGCTGCGGAAAAATACAACAGGTATCCTCTTTGCCTGCCGGGCGTTAACGCGTAAAAAGCTTTTTTCAGTGCTGCATGGCTGTCTGATTTTCTTTTAAACTCTGCTGCCATAGGAAACTCATTCGTTTTCTTGAGTGTCACCTTCAACCCTGATTTTTCCAAATCCATTGCATGCAGGACATAAGCTTTCAGTATCTTCCTGAGGCGGGTAATTTCCGGCAGGTTCGTAAACCTGATCTGCCTCGACGCCTGAACATTTGCTGATTGTTGCACCAGGATTTTCTCCGGGTCTTTCATCAAGGCACCTTTAAAAAACAGAAGGGCACAGTATTCTTTGAACACATGTATAAGCACGATGTTTTTATGCTCCATCGTATAGCAGGGAGATCCCCACTTCAATTCCTCGTCAAGGCCACCATCCAGCAGTATCTTTCGCAGCATGGCGATTTCCTGCTGCCAGCGTTTGGTTTCCTTAAAATAAAAATCAACTTTTGGATTCATACGGATGATTGCATTGAAGAAGATACTTTGCAGGCAAATACAAGATAAGAAAAATCAAAATTAAGTTGAATTTGAACCTGGCCTTTCTACAACTTTTGCATCTTAGCTTAAGCTGAAGTATTTGATCTTTCCGGCCACACCGAATGGTGGTTATTTGCTTTCGCCGGAAAACCCTGCCTGGTTTAAGTTATCTCCTGCACCAGAACATTAGGGTATAAAAAGGAAAAAGCCCCCAGTGGAGGCTTTTCCTGATAAGTAATTAATCTGACACTTTTTTAATGTTGCACTACCACTTGTTGCTTAAATACCTGGCCGTCGGCCACTATCTGCAGCAGGTAAGTGGTGGCTGCCATCTCTTCTCCGATCTCCATTTCGCTGAATAATTCACCATCCGTAACCGGAACCGTTTCGCTGCGCACTACTTGTCCCAACATATTATAGACTTCCACTGTTGAAGTGCCGGTGAATGAATTGAAGAGGGAAAGACTGACTGCAAAATGCCCGTCTGTCGGATTAGGATAGATGCTGAGCAATGGCATTGGCTCCATTGCCTGATTTTCATTACCACGGCAGGAACTGATCACGGAAACCGGAGCTGACATCTTACTGCAGTTGTAGGAATTCGTAATCTTAACTGTGTAGTTGCCTTCCAGGGTAACGATGTAATCGCGTGATGTAACACCTGTCGGAACATTATTCTTATACCACTCATAAGTGAAGCCCGACCCGCCCGTGCCACGCAGCTTAACCTGCCCATTGATGCACAGATCGGGATTGCCGGCCGGATTGAGAATATTGATCACGGAAGGCGGAACATTGAGACGAATGAGCTCCGTAGAATCGGAGTGATTGTAGCAACCATTCGGCGCGATGACCAGCACGCTGTAGAAACCTTTCTTCACCCCTGTTGCATCATAGGTTGCATTGGTGGCACCGGGAACTGCGGCAACACCTTTATACCACTGGTATGCATATCCTGCGCCGGTGTTGGCGCTGAATGTAACAGTAACATCTTTACAAACGCTCAGGCTGCCCGTAGGAGCAATCACGGCATCCGGCCTTGCGAGAATATTTACAGTGGTGCTGTTGGCCGTATCCGTACAAATTCCATTGCTCACCGCAACGGCATACACTCCGGAAACAGCAGGTGTGTAAGCCGCATCTGTTGCACCGGGTATGGGAACATTTCCATTCAGCCACTGATAGGTGATTGAACCAGCACCGGATGCACCGGCAGACAGGTGAACGGTAGACCAGGAGCAGAAGGTAGTCGGACCATCAGCTGAGATGCTGACGCTCACAGCATTTTCATCAATAATAGTGTTGCAGTTATCGTCGATGTTGTTGCAGATATCAGCAGCACCGGGATGAACCGAAGCAAGTAAGTCATCACAATCATCATGGTTCAATGAATATCCGCTGCCGGGATCTGAGCAGAAAAGCTGAACGGCGGCGGATGACGAGCCGTATCCATCGCCGTCGGCATCAGCATAGTAAGTCGTATTGGGTAATACAGTCACACCGGTTGTGTTGCTCATCGTGACGGAGCAACCGCCTAAAGAAGCACCAACCTGGTACACAGCGTCTGCATTGATCGCCGACGTGGTTTGTGTTTCACTGCTGGATGCGGCAGGTGCACCGGTGCCGGTCCACTGGTACGTATAGTAATTGGCGCTGGTGTAAGACATGCCGTTCGGCGACGTACCATTGTTGCCGATTACTGCATTCGCATTACCATTCAATGTGGCTTCATACACCAGGTTGGTCATGATGGCTGGTGTTTCGCTGAACATATTGCTCCTGATATCGGCCTCCGTTCTTGCCTCACTCCAGATTCTCACGTTGTCGATTTGCCCGTCGAAGAATTGATTATACGCGTCATTGGAAAATCCAATGTTAAATTGTGTTTGAGTAATGAAATCAGAGTGATCGTAGTTGCTGATGTTGGGAGCCTGGATTCCGTCAACATAAACCTTCTGGCCGACGCCCGTTTCAATGGTGAGGGCGATATGATGCCATTTACCATCGTTTATGTAAGCACCGGTATTCCAGCCGTTTCCTTGCCATGTTCGTACATACAATTCTCCATTGTGCAGATAGAGGTGGCGGTCATTACCGTTGTTTCCGAGGAAACCATCGGTGACACTGAAGATGCCAGTATAGGCTGCTGTTGTTTTCACCCACATTTCTATGGTGAGATTGCTTTCAGGAATATCCTGAGTTACATTGATATACTGGTTATAACCATTGAATGAAGCCACTTGGCCGCCGGGAGCAAGCCCACTGGCTGTAAGTGTGGCGCCATTGCCTTCACATATCGTGTCACTGACTGTCGCCACCGGTGCCGGTAAAGTATATCCGAGACCAATGTCTATCGAGCTCTGGTCAGTGCAGCCAACGTTGTTTGTCACGGTTAAACTGTAGCTGCCACCTTGGGTAATAATGATACTTTGCGAAACCTGATAGTTACTCCAAAAGTTTCCATTGGTACTGTCAGATGATAATGTAACCGGTATCCAGTCGCAAATACTATTGGCCGATGCATTGATATGTGCCACCGGAGCCGGATTAGGAAGAATGGTGACGCTCACAGGATCTGAAGTAAGAGTGCAACCAGCTGCATCGGTAACCGTAACCGCAAAGCTGCCGCTTGAACCTGCAAGGATAGGGTTGGTTGTTTCACCATTAGACCATTGATATGTTCCAAGCAACTTTGAGGTAAGCGTATAGAACTGGCCATCGCAGGTAACAGGGTTGCCAGATACATTGATAAAGTTGGATGTACCGCTGACGGGTATAAATTCAATGGCACCGTTATCACCGCCATACATTTCATTCACCATGAATTCCACTTTAGAGCTTGCATTCAATGGTCCTGTCCATACATTGTTATGCACATCACAACAGCCAAGATGTTCCCAAACTTTCACGCCATCAATCAGCAACTGCGCGTCATCATCATGGCCGAGTATATTGATTTGGTAAATGCCGCATGGAAAGCCCTGCCGTTTGGCATTCCAGGAAACAAGATCATCTCCTATGGAGCAACCATGGTATCCTGTTGCAGTGGAAGGATTGGAATCAGCATCCCATTCATCCTCTGAATTAAAATTCAGACTGCTGTCGAGATAATATCCTGAATAGTCATCAGGATACCATGCCCGGCCACTGGTATAATACCCATAGTAGTAACTGTAATAGCCTTGTGCATAGGCATTCACTTTCCATACATTATCGCCGAAGGTGCTATCTTCACCTGCAACATCTGTGCTAACCGTTACATGAGATGTGGCTGAACAGCCAAGTGCATCTTGGATGGTTACGGAATAATCCCCTGCCGCCGACACATAAATTATGGTACTTGTACTGCCGGTATTCCATAACCTGGTAACAAGCGGATTGTAACCAATCTTCAGGTCAATGGATCCCTGGCTCGGGCAAAATGAAAAGTCCGGACTGTAATAGGAGGAAATAACTGCCGTATCAAGCGGTGTCACCGTGATAACCTGTGAAGCGGTATTCGTGCAACCATTGCTTGTCATGTCGACGGTATAAGTGCCGCTGCTGCTTGCTGATATGCTTTGCGTTGTTTCACCGGTACTCCAGAGGTAACTGTCGGCGCTGCCTGCAGTAAGCTGAACCGAGTAACCCGGGCAGATGGTAACAGGCCCGTTAACTGTAATGAAGGATTGTAAGGTGAAATTAATACCGCCTGATGAGTTGCCTGTTCCTGCCGTAGCTCTGAATACAACAGTGGAATTATCATCCAGGAATCCGGTCCAGACATTGGCGTGTGAATCACCGCTGCCGGTATGTTCCCAAACCTTAACACCGTTCACGAATAGCTGACCTTCATTCTCATGGCCCGTAACATCAATCTTATAAGTGCCACAGGTGAATCCCTTTCTTTTCGCCGACCAGCTATGATTATCACTGTTCACGGCACAACCCGAATAGCCTGATGCAGCGGAGGGTGACGCATTCGATGCCCAATTAGTTTGGGTGTTGAAGTTTAAATTGTTGTCAATATAATATCCGGAATACGCTTCATTCCATGAATGGCCCGTGTTGGTAGAGCCACCGGCATTAAAAGCATATACATTCCATACATGATCACCAAATACCGCCGTATCGCCCGGAGCAGCAGCCACATTTACATTCACCGTTGATACGCTGCTGCAGCCTTTGCTGTCAGCGGTAAGTGTGTATGTGGTGGTTGTAAGCGGATGCACCAATGGGTTGGTAATTGTATCACCGTTTGGTTGCCAACTGTAGGTTACTGCAGGCTTCAGGTAGTCTACCGTAACTTTTGCGTAGTAATTATTGATGGCAGGGGAAGGAGTGAGGCCAAAATAATAGGGATTAGAGAAGTAAATGGTGTTGCTCCCTCCAATATGATAATTGGAAGGTGTGAAAGTGACCGTCATGAAATTCGCAGGGTCTGCAGCATTGCAGGCGGCGTTATGCGGTGCAGTGAAGCCGGCACCGGTTGAATACCCGTTAAGAGAGACACTATGCTGACTGCCGGCACCATAGTCGTACCCTACATTGAACTCTACCTTTACGGAAGTTGCTGTTCCCATACCTGCATCAATGTAAGAAACGCCCGGAGCGCCATCCCAGTAGTAACCATAACGCGAATTATTTGAACAACTGTTTGGCATCCCTGCCAGGTGGTTTCCATCAATGTAGTAAGTCATCGTCTGTGTCTCCACGCCACCGGAAACAAGTGTGGCAGAGAGTTGCACAGGACTTCCCACACAGGTAGAAGACGGGTTCGCTGATACATTGACTACGGGTGACTGTGCAGCAATGGAAAAGTTATTTGTGGTCGTGCAACCGCTGTCTGAAACCGTAAGTGAATAATTTCCGGCAGCGCTGAAGGTTTCTGTCTGCGCTGTTGATCCGGTTGACCAGTTATATGTTTCATGCATGCCCGCATCAACCGTGGTGGAACTTGCTTCGCAAAAGAAAAGATTTCCCGCAAGTGAAATAACGGGTTTAGGATAAACAATATGTATTGCTGATGTTGATATACAGCCGTTGAACTGCGTTGCCGCAATTGTATAGTCACCGGCAGCCGCTGGAGTATATTCGCTGCCGCTTATGGCAGCATTAAACCGTACAACACGGCTGTTTGCGTAATCGGCAACATAGAGATTACCACTTGCATCAGCCATCAGTGAATATGCGCCGTTAATTCCACCGGGAGGAGAACAGCAATATCCTGCAAGGTAGGTTCCGGTGCTGGCGCCCGGCGCCCATTTCGTAATATAGCTGTTGTACCCGCTGAGTGCATATACATTGCCCTCTCCGT
Organism: Chitinophagales bacterium; assembly: GCA_019694975.1. Classification (NCBI taxonomy): domain Bacteria; kingdom Pseudomonadati; phylum Bacteroidota; class Chitinophagia; order Chitinophagales; species Chitinophagales bacterium. Next base: position 511,596 of record JAIBAY010000003.1, on the reverse strand, counting down.
CAACTGCAACTCCTTGGGCATTGCCTACCTGGTTATTATTGAAGCCAGCACCATTGCCACCGGCTACCGTAATACCTTCCGTGGCGCCCGGCGTCCATTTTGATATGCGGTGATTGCCATAATCGGCGACATATAAATTGCCCTGCTTATCGAATGTCAGCTGAATGGGCCAGTAAAACTGATTGGCTGCAGAACCCTGGCCATTGCCGCCGGCCACCACAATACCCTGTGTTGCTCCCGGCGTCCACAGCACCACCCGGTGATTACTCTGATCCGGTATATAGATGTTTCCTGCATCGTCGACATATACGCTTAGTGGATTGCTAAGCTGATTTAATGCACTGCCAGTGCCATGGCCGCCAGCCACTGTTACGCCTTCAGTAGCACCCGGTGCCCATTTCTGAATGCGGGCATTATTCTGATCAGCAACATAAATGTTGTTGAACTTGTCAACAAATACCCCTTCGGGGTAGCTCAGTTGATTGGCTCCTGAACCGTTTCCGTTACCACCGGCAACAACCACACCTTGGGTAGCACCGGGTGCCCATTTCGTTACACGGTTGTTTCCTTCTTCTGCCACATAAACATTGCCTTGCGCATCCAGTGCCATACCACGCGGATATTTTGTTTGATTCAGATCAGCCCCGTTACCGTTGCCACCAGCCACCACTGTTTTATTGTCATTTGAATAGGTTGCCGCAGAAGTCGCTACTGTGTTTCCGTTTAATTTCCACTCGAGTATGGCAGGTGTCTGCGCATACATTACCGTCAGATTGCCACTTTCCAGACATGAGGTACCTGCAATAACCGGTGATGAAGATGCCGGCACAAAGGCCATGATCTGTGTGGTGCAGTTAGTTGCATTGTCGGTTACAGTATACGTAGTAGTAGCGGCAGGTGACACTGTTACCGTGTTGCCGCTGAGGTTGCCTGGATTCCAGGTATAGCTGCTGCCGCCAGAAACAGAAAGCTGATTATTGCTGCCTGCGCAAATACTTGCAACTTGCGATACCGCGATCGGCGACTGCAAAGCAGTTATACTATTGGAGGATGACTGGCATCCGGCAAATGATGTTGCCAGTGCCGAATAGTTGCCCGGTGTTGAAGGTGTATAGGTTGCCGGGATATCAGCTACTGTAAATTGTTGAACCCGGCGATTGCCGCCATCCAGCACATACATTTTGCCGGCATTATCAAAACAACCGTTCGTCGCACCGGCCAGTTGATTAGCTGCGGCACCATAGCCGGCAGGTATGATCTCCTCATAAGCATAGTCTCCAACTCTGAAGCGAACCACGTGCGATTCATAGTGTGGTGATACATATGGGCTGTTGATGACATAGAAAGTGCCGCTGCCATCCGCAAATAAACCATTCGCGAGGTAGAAGCCAGACATGATCGTTTCACCTATGGTTGCGCCCGGTGCCCATTTCTGTACCCTGTTGGCATACCAGTCGGTTACATAAATGTTACCTGCCTCATCCATCACCATACCTGTTCCGAGATTTATCTGATTATCGGCATTCCCTTGTCCGTTTCCAGCGGCAACTACCACGCCTTCCGTTGCGCCCGGTGCCCATTTCATTACCCGTGCATTATCCCATCCATCCAATACATACACATTGCCTGAGGCGTCAACCTGCACATAACTCGGATATTTCAGCTGATTGAGTGCACTGCCAAAGCCATTGCCACCTGCCACAGTGGTTCCGCTGCCCGCTCCTGGCGCCCACTTCTGGACGCGGTTGTTGCCACCATCAGCGATATACAGATTGCCTGCAGCGTCGAGGCAAATACCAGTGGGGTTATACAGTTGGTTGGCTGCTGATCCTTGCCCGTTTCCTCCAGCCACCGTTTCGCCAAAGGTTGCGCCGGCCGCCCATTTTTGTATTCGATGATTACCGGCATCAGCTACATACAGGTTACCATCTTTATCTGCTGTAATGCCGTAAGACGTATTGGTGAACTGATTCAGCCCGCTACCATCGCCGTTACCGCCGGCAACTGTTGTTCCTGACTTATTCCATGAAGGAATCTTTGTTGATACCGTGTTTCCATCAAGCTGCCATTCGAGTTTGGCAGGTATAGCATTGAGCGTTGCAGTAAGCAGATGGCCGGTGCAGTTATCACCGCTGATAGTAACCTCTGGTGTCGGAAACACATTGATAGTGGCTTCCGTGACACAGCTATTCACATCACTTGTCACCGAATAGGTACTGGTATTAACCGGCGCAAAAGTTTGAACGGCGCCTGACAGATTGCCGGGTTGCCAGGTAAACGATGTACCACCGGATGCCGTGAGCACTATATTGCTGCCGCCGCAAACAACTTCACTGGCAGAGGAAGTAACCACGGGTGCAGGTTCAACCGTGATTGTATTGGATACGGCAGCGCAACCTGTTCCATAAGATAATGCCACTGCCTGGTAATTACCCGCCGCTACCGGAGCAAAAGTGTTGATGATACCGCCAATGTTAAATTGCTGAACACGGAAATTAAATCCATCAATCAGTACAATGTTGCCATTATAATCAAGTGTCATATCCGTGACAGTGTTAAAAGGGTCCGGGCTATTGCCATAGCTGATTTTACCCATCAGCGTTTTACCTTCCGTAGCGCCGGCAGCCCAGCGCATCAGCCGGTGATTACCATTAAATCCATTGGCGATGAGCATCATATTGCCGGCGGCATCCACGTAAATGGATCGCGGATATTCCAGAATTCCAATGCCGCCTCCAGCAATCGTGACGCCCTCGGTGGCACCCGGCGCCCACTTCTGGATTCGTTGGTTGTACGTATCTGATAAATACAAATTGCCGGTCGCATCCACGAAAATATAACTCGAATAACCTAACTGGTTCGCTGCTGAACCGTAGCCATTACCACCTGCAACCGTCACACCGGTTGTAGCACCCGGCGCCCATTTTTGAACACGGTAATTTCCATTGTCCGATACATAAACATTCCCGTCGGCATCTACAAAGATCTGGAAGGCACTTGAGAATTGATTGGCATTTGAACCGAATGAATTTCCACCGGCAACCGTTACGCCCGACGTTGCGCCCGGGGCCCATTTCTGTACACGGGCATTGTAGTTATCGCAGACATATACATTACCCGCCTGATCCACAAAAACGTCTGAAGGGTTATTCAACTGATCTGCTCCGCTGCCGGCACCGTTTCCTCCTGCTACCGTGATGCCTTCTGTTGCACCCGGCGCCCATTTCTGAATCCGGTGGTTCGGATTATCGCAGATGTAAATATTTCCGGATGCATCCACTGCAATGCCGCCGGCTGTAGATGTGGAATACGGCGTGCTGTTTCCAAACTGATTGGCACCGCTGCCAATGCCGTTGCCACCTGCCACGGTGGTGCCGGATGAACTCCACGAAAGTGGAAATTCCGAATGTACGGTAGTGCCATTCAATTGCCATTCAATGGCGCAGGGGATAGCCGACACCGAGGCAGTTAGTATATGACCTGTACAGGCCGTGCCGAAAATGGAGTTGGTTAAGCCGCATTGCGCATTTACTGTACCCTGGTTTTGCAACAGGTAAATAAAAAGTGACAACAGGAGCGGTAGCATTTTTTTCATGATCTGAGCATTTAGAAGGTTGAGGAGTATTTTCGGAAATGATGATTTGGCTGGATAATGATTTAGTGATTTCAAAATAAAAATAGAATTTAAAAGCTTTGTTTTTTTAATGAGTTGACAGGTGGCTGTTCCTGCTGCATCAGCGGCGGGAGCGGCTGGATAAACGGCCTGAACCTGTGCAGTCGCTGAAAGCATGCGAAAAGCTCAGTTTCATTCACAGGTTTCAACAGGTAACCGGAGCTCCCGTACTCAAATGCTTTGTACGCATACTCTTTGGTGGCCGCCAGGCATACAAATTCAAATGCAGGCTGGCTGATGCGATCCAGCAAATCAAAGCCGGATTCACCCATCAGTTCGATATCGAGTAACAGCAGGTCAACAGCCTGTTCCTTAATGACAACAATTGCATCTTTCACGCTTTGCACCGCGGTGGTGCGTTTAATAAAGGGGAAAGGAAGCAAAAGTGATTGGATAAGCTGCAAAGAGTGAACTTCATCATCCAGGATTAAGACATGCAGGTAAGTGTTTTCCTCCATGCATCAAATATACCGTGCCGCCGTACCGGCAGGAGTGCCGGTGTATGAATGGCGGCTATGGGCAGGGAAGCGGAAGAAATTGAATGGTAAACGGTTGAATATTTTTTAAGAGAAGCGCCGTTTTCCCACATCAAATCAATCCCGTTGCTTACAGTTGAATCCTGCGTAGAAAAGCATCTTTACTTCTTCGTGCCACATCAATCTCGGCACCATCACTCATCATCACTACGCCGCCATCGCCTTTGGTATATTTTTTTATATGCAGCAGGTTAATGATAAAAGATTTATGCACCCGGAAGAAGTTGTAGGGTGAAAGTATTTCTTCAAATTCGCCCAACAACCGCGTCGCCAGTATCTGCTTTCCGCCGGCAAGCCGTATATGTGTGTAGTTACCTTCACTTTGCATATAGATGATTTCGGAGAAATCGACGAACTCAAATCCATTCAGGTTAGGTACCGTAATTTTCGAAAAAGGCTTTCCGTATTGTTCAGATAGTATCTCAAACTTTTGTTTCTGCTGCATGCTGCTGCCACGCCGTTTTTCAACGCGGTCAACAGCCCGCATCAGTTCCGGCGGACTCACTGGTTTTAGCAAATAGTCAACGGCGCCCAGCCTGAATGCTTCTACAGCGTAGGTATTGAATGCCGTAACGAAAATCACTTCAAACTTTATCTCCGGCAGTTCCTGAAGCATCTCAATACCGGTTTTGCCGGGCATCTCAATGTCGAGAAAAACCAGGTCAGGCCGCACGTACTCAATTAACTCCTTCGCTTCCGCAGCATTGGTTGCTTCCCCGGCAACCTTTACACGCGGAACAAACTTATGTAAGAGCTGTTGCAGAAACTGCCGCCCCTTGATTTCATCATCAACAATAACCGATGTGATCATACGATTTACTTCGATTGATACTTTTCCATTCCCAAACTGCCGATTCCGGTACCTGTTATTCCTGGCTGATCAGCATATGCACACGCGTTCCTGCGACAGTACCGTCTTTCGCAACAAGGTCTTCCACAAATACCTTGTTGTCTTTTTTTCCTTTCAGCAGCCGTAAGCGGTTCTCCGTTATAGACATGCCCATGCTTTGATGATCAGCCATATTTTTTGATGCCGCTGCCTTTCTTCCCACACCATTGTCTTCAATCACGATTTCGAGCAGATCGGCATCCTCCGCATTTCTTTTAAAATGAATCAGCAATTGCTGATCACCCGTTTTGGGCAGGAGGCCATGCTTGATCGCGTTTTCGACATATGGCTGTATCACCATGGCCGGAACCCGGGAGGCATGCGGAGAGAGCGAGTCGTCAACCTTTATCTCATAACGAAACGAATGCTGGAACCGCAATGATTCCACGCTGAGGTACAGCTCCAGGAATTTGATTTCATCATAAATGGATATGGATTTTTTCTCTGAATTCTCCAGCATCTTCCGTGTGAGTTTGCTGTAAGTATCGAGGTAGTGAAAGGCATTTTCATTTTCATTGCTCAATACCATCTGTTGAATGGCGTTGAGCGAATTGAAGGTGAAGTGCGGATTCATCTGTGCCCGCAAGGCTTTCATCTCGCTCTCGGCCAGTTTTTCGCGGTAGACAGACTCCTTGCGCTGCCGGTTTACATACAACAGGATACTGCCCAGCACCAGTATCACCGCAAATGCAACGGATGAAATCAACAGGCGGTTTTTTTGAGCAGCAAGTTCAACAGCCGCTTTTTCCCGTTCTGAACGTGCCAGTAATTCCTTTTTCTCCGCTTCATATTCAAACTCTTTTTCCACGGCTGCCTGAAAGGCTTTCTTATTATCAATAGTATCACGGTAACCGATGTATCGTTTGTAATAGTCAAGTGCATTCCGGTAGTCTCCGTTCCTTTCGTAGATGGCGCTAAGCAGCTGAACGACCGGTTTCAGGGTTTCGGCATATTGGGAGCGGCTCGCATGTTCCATGCTCAGCTTGGCATAGTGCATGGCGCTGTCCTGCCGGTGCTGAAGAAAAAAGATGTTCCCGATCTGGTAATAACTCTCCGACAACCCTTCTGATAACATGGCATCTTTATTTTCTGTGACGCTCTCGCGGAAATATCGCATAGCCGTCACTGTATCTTTTTTCATGAGGTGGCATTCGCCAAGGTTCACCAGTGAATAGATTCCGTAAATGGTGAAGCCAAGCTGACGTGATGCATCCAGCCCCTGCTGCAGGTAACCGATTGCGGAATCAGCTTGTTGGCCGGCCCTGAGAGCAATGCCCATGTTAAGTGCTGCCAGGCAGATACTCGGCAGGTCGCCGGTTGCCGTGGCGATCTGCAGCGCCGGCTTATAGAAGCCGATGGCTTTTTCATACGCTCCCAGTTTCGCATATACCAGTCCTACGGCGAGCAACGCCTGGTACTTCTCTTCCGGTTTATTTGATTTTTCAAAAGCTTCGATGCTTTCATATAAATAAGGCAATGCCTTCGACATATCACCCTTGTTATACCAATTGGTGCCGATAGCGAGCAGCGTGTATGCTTCATCTGATTTGTTACCCGACTGCTTTGCCAGCTTGTTGGCAAGGGTTAACACCACCATGGATGAGTCTCCATTGCCCTGCATCGCATAGTAGTTGCTGTAGTTTTGCAGGCTGCCGATGTAACCGTGCGTATCACCGCTTTCTTTTTGAACCAACAGGCTGCGGTCAAGAATTTTTTTAGCGTTCTCGAAATCACCGCTCATAAGGTATATGTCCTGCAGGTTACTCAGCGGAAGGGTCATCGCCGATTTATCACCGGAGATCTCATAGTCGGCAAGCGCGTCATTAAACTGTTGAATGGCCACCGGGAAATTACCAGTGATGTTTCTGTTGATGATTCCCCGGTAAGTATGTGCGTCGCCACGCAGCACTGTGAAATTGCGTTTCAAAGGGCCGGACATATTTTTTTTGATCAGGGAATCAGCCGTGTTTATATACATCAGGGCGGTGCTATCCTGCACCTGCTGACTGTATCCAAGCAATATCCTGATACGGGACGTATCATGTTTCGCTGCATTGAATTTTGCCTGAATGGAATCGGGCAATTGATTTTCAGAAAAAGAATTGCTGGATGAAAAAATGAATAAGCTGAAAAAAAGCAGGAGGGGGCGCAAAATATCTCTTTTCATCCATTGCATGTTGATGGAACAAGATAATATTTAGTGTCAATTTTATTTCAAATAGGCGAAGCTGATTCTGTTACCGGTAGCAGCCTGCAGGCAAACATCAGGCATTGCAGGTTATGGGAGCTATGCGTTATAATCATTAAAACTGAGCTTTCCCGATACGGCAGATCTCCTTTGACCTGCTATTATTTTTTCTGCTGCCAATGCCCTGTCAAGAATTCCTTTCTCAAAACCCGACAGCAAATCGGTTTCAGTATCATATTCAATAAGATCCAATACCCAATTATACTTAGGCTGTAAATCATAAAACAGCGCGAATGGTTTTTCTCCTTTTTGTATAATGGGTAAAAACGGAATTTTATAATCCGGCACGGTTGCCTGGAGCTCAAGTGGTGCACTCTTCGGATTCGTAATGTCTGCAATTACAAACCTCGACATGCCGGCCAGCAACTTAATTGTTTCCGTCAAGTCCCTTTCTGTTGCTTTTTCAAAATCAAACATGATGGGCACATAGTCATGTTCGCGGAGCTTTTCCCGGATGGCATTCAGTATTTTTTTTCTTTCGGCAGAAAATCTTCCGAGTATCAGCACGCCTTTCTTTGCGACAGTTCCGATTACATCCCTGATCTTTTTATTGTTTAAAATCAGGTAGATGAATTGTGCCACTTCAATATTGTCAACTGTTATTTCCGGAACACCTGCCGGCGTTATGACGAGGTTTTTTTGTACGAGTCCTTCCACATCAATATCCCATACAGCAATGCCGTAGATGGTTGCATAATCCATGGTTGCGTTGGTAAATTTTGTATGCACGCAAACCGCATGCGACAGCGATGCCTTGTTCAGGTTGGCTCCCGTTAGGTTGCATTGTGTGAGCCTGGCTCCGTCGAACTTTGCCGATGCAAGATTGCAACCGGTCAGATTCGCTTCTTTTAAATTCGCTCCGCTAAAATCGGCATGGGTTAAAATGGCGCGTTGCAAACTGGCTCTGTAAAGTTTCGCCCTGAATAGTTTAGCACCTGTGATGTCAGCGTCATTGAGTTTTGTTCCGTTCAAATCCGCTTCCGTCAGGTTGGCTTTATTTAGGATCGCATTTGTAAGATCTGAATTCCACAGACTGGCGCCCTTAAGATTTGCTTGCGTCAGATCGGCTTTACAAAGTTTGGTTTTGAATAATTTCGCATCACTCAGATCAGCACTTTTCAGATCAGCACCATTTAGATTGAGCTTACTCAGATCTGCTGCACGGAGATCAATGGAAACCGGATTTTCATTTCTCCAGTTGTTCCAGTATTCAACACCTTTATTTATTGCTGCTATGTGCTCTTTGTTGGCCATGGATTCAAATGGTGTTATGCACGACTGCCGGGAATATTGCTTTACAATTTATCACGCAAGGCTAAAATTTTATTAAAGAGATCAATAGCCTTTTTACAGCTTGCGCGATTTTATTTTCCGGTTACTTCCCCGCAATCTGCAATCACCACCTTTTTGGAAGTGGCACCGCTCCGGCTGCCGAATGATTCTATTTTGGTAACTACATCCATTCCTTCAATCACTTTTCCGAATACCGTGTGGTTACCATCCAGCCACGGCGTAGGAACAGTAGTGATAAAAAACTGTGAACCATTTGTATTCGGTCCGGCATTGGCCATAGAGAGCAAACCGGCTTCCGTATGTTTGAGCGTAAAGTTTTCATCGGGGAATTTATTTCCGTAAATGCTTTTTCCACCGGTCCCGTTACCATTGGTGAAATCACCTCCCTGGCACATGAAAGAAGGAATGATCCTGTGAAAACCTGATCCCTTATAGCCGAAACCTTTTTCTCCGGTACACAGTGCCCGGAAATTTTCTGCCGTCTTCGGAACGATATCCGCTCTTAATTCAAAAACGATTCTGCCGACTTTTTCTCCGTCAGCGGTTACTTCAAAAAATACCTTTGGATTTTCAGTGCCCATTATTTGTAAATTAGTTTTAGTGGAAAATATTGGTGCGAAAATAATCTGATTTGATTCAACGCTTCAGTTAAAATGAAAGATAATCATGCTTAAGGACGGAACAGAGTCTCCCGCAGAAGATATTATTCAGGGAATACGACTTCTGTATAAATTTGCATGGGATGAAATTATATTGCTTCATTTTGTTGCTGAGTGGTTTAACATTAGGCTCGCTGCATGGCTGCAGGCAAAATGCAACACCTTCCCTTGAAAGTGATGCTTATTACAACACGTCAAAACCATTTGTCAGGTGGTGGTGGTTCGCTACCGAGATAAAAAAACCGGACATAAAACATCAGCTTGATTGGGTGAAGGAGATGAATTTTGGCGGCGTGGAAATTTGCTGGTTGTATCCATTGTATCGCTATCAGAAAATGTATGCAGAAAAATACAATCGCCATTATCCTGTTGATACCTCTGCGCAAAAATGGCTAAGCCCTGAATGGTCGGAGATGGTGGCCTATGCAAAATCATATGCTGACTCTATCGGACTATCCTGCGATTTTACCTTTGGCAGCGCCTGGATCATTGCAGCTAACTACATTGATAAAGCACATAGCACACAGATTTATGGCGACACTGCTTTCAGGCAGGCGTTAACGTATGCATGGACGTATCCCGATACACAATGGGTAATCAATCACCTCGACAGCAATGCCTTTAAACTTTACGCAGCACCGCTGATACCTGCGCTGAAAAATGCATTGAAAGGATCGAAATCCTCACTGTTTACGGATTCGTGGGAGATCAAACTTAACGCCACCAATAAAATCTGGACTGAAGGTTTTGAAAAGACATTTCGTGAAAAATTCGGGTACGACATTATTCCATATATGGAAGCCGGCCTCGATTCCTTTCCTGATGTGCGGTACGATTACATGCTGCATCTGGATGATTATGTTACCAACGGTTATTACAAACCCTTCGCCGATAAATGCAGGGAGCTTGGCGTATGGTCAAAAGTGCAATGCCTCGGAGCGCCTGCCGATGTGATGACACTCTATTCCCTCGCCGATATTCCTGAAACGGAAGCCATGCTGAACAACCCGCGCTATGGCAGGATTGTGAGTTCTGCTGCCTGTCTCGCTTCAAAAAATACAGTATCCAGCGAGACCTTTACGTGCATGTATGGATTTCCCGCAACTTACCTGCGGCAGGAACAAACAGCTGATCTTAAAATGGTGGCTGATGCATTGTTCGCGCAGGGAATCAATCATCATGTTTATCATGGCATGCCGTATAATCCTGCCGGTTCCGATTCAGTTGATTTTTTTGCCACCACTTATTTTGGTCCGAACGGCAGCCTGACACCGGAATTACCTTCCTTCAATTCATATATCGAAAAAGTTTCCGGCTATATGCAAAAAGGAAGAACATACACAGATGTGGCTGTATATATTCCTTATGAAGACGGTGTGATGAAAGGCGCCTATCCTCCCGAGCGGCAGCGTGTATGGGTTTGGGGAGAATATGAATTGCGATACGTGTATCCTCCGGAAGAAACGGAAGGTTATCATCCCATCTGGATCAACCGTCATTTTTTGGAAGCAGCAAAGTATGAGGATAAAAGATTGACGGTTGGAGATGCGGCATTCTCTTCACTTTACATTGATGTGGAGTACATGGATATGCGTGCACTGAAAAAAGTGCTGGAGTTTGCCAAAGATGGTTTGTCGGTTTGCCTGAAGCGTCTGCCGAAGCAACCGGGTTTTGTAAAATCGCCTGACTACGCAACGATGCTGCAGGAGTTGTCTTCATTGAAAAATGTTTCACAGCGTTTTGAAGCAGTGGTGCCGCACGCGCCGCTTATCGCAGGTGATAGCTTGCCGGAATACTGGTGCAGGGAAGAAAGCGATGGCACCAAATACCTCTTCCTGGCTCAGCTGCGATCGAAAGATTTGCAATACCCTGTTTATTCGGGCCAATCACTGATGATGAAATCCGACTACCGTGAACTGACCTTGCATATCAATGGAAAAGTGATACATCAGCAATTTGAATTCAAACCTTATCAATCGCTTTTGATAAAGATCTCACCGGATGGTAAAATGAAATTCGTTGATATTACGTTTGTGCCGAAGGATCCTGAAGTGCGGCAACGGGAACAACAGAAAACATACTTTTAAGCGATGCGGATCGTGTTTATGATATTCCTGATTTTTAACGCTAAGGGCATGCTGTTGGCGCAGGAATATAATATCATAGATTACGGTGCCATACCGGACGGACGTACTGATAATAGCGCTTTTATACAATCTGCCATTGATGCCGCAAATAAAAATGGTGGCGGCCGTGTGATAGTTCCTGCGGGAATTTTTTTAACCGGCAGCATCATCTTAAAATCAAATGTTGAATTGTACCTGCAGGATAAAGCGGTGCTGCTCGGAAGCACGAACCGTGATGATTACAGAAAACTAAACCGGTGGTTTGCCCTGATACTTGCAGATGGACAAAGCAATATCTCCATTACCGGCAAAGGAAAAATTGACGGACAAGGTCGTCGCCTGGCGCTGAATATTGACAGCTTATTTTATGCAGGGAAGCTCGATAGTGCGAGTTATAATTTTGAAGAGGGAAGGCCTTCTTACCTCGTGCGCCCTCAGCTCATCGAGTTTGAAAGATGTAAGAATATTAAGGTCCGCAATGTGACACTGTTGAATGCTGCCTGTTGGGTACAGACTTATGATCAATGTGCTGATATTATGATTGACAGTGTTACGGTGAATAGTGATGCCTACTGGAACAATGACGGTATTGACATTCAGGATTGCCGTAACGTGCGTGTCACCAACTGTATTATTAATTCTTCCGATGACGGCATTTGCCTGAAGTCACACGATGCAACATATTCCTGCGACAGCATCTATATCGCAAGCTGCACTGTTCGCTCAAGTGCCAGCGCCATCAAATTCGGTACAAGGTCGCATGGCGGATTCCGGAACATCACCATTGAAAGCATCAGGATCTATGACACGTTCCGCTCAGCCATTGCCATTGAATGTGTTGATGGCGGAACACTGGAAGATGTGCTGATTCAGGATATTAAAGCGGCGAATACAGGTAATGCCATCTTCATCAGGCTGGGTGACAGGAACCCGGCCAGTGAAGCCGGTATTTTGAGAAATGTTACGCTGAAGAATATTAAAGTGCAGGTTGCATTCGGGCGTCCGGATGAAGATTATGAAATCCGCGGACCTGATTTGCCTTTCTTTCACAATACATTTCCTTCTTCCATTACAGGAATTCCCGGCCACCGAGTGGAAAATGTTTTGCTGGATAATATCGAAATCAGTTATCCCGGAAGAGGCAATAACGGCTTAGCCAACATGCCGCTTTCAAGATTGGATGACGTGCCGGAAAAGATTGACAGCTATCCGGAGTTTTCAATGTTTGGTGAATTGCCTGCCTGGGGTTTTTATGTGCGGCATGTCGATGGCTTATCCATGAAAAATATCAGGCTCAGCATTGGCGCACCGGATTATCGCCCGGCTTTCGTTTTTGATGATGTCAGCAAACTTGTTATGGATTCCGTGAGCATCGGCGGTGACCGTAAGCCGGAATATTTTATTTTGCATAAGACGGAGCATGTGAAAATTGATAATGAACAGGCCATAGGTCGTTGGTAGATGATTATCCTGAATAAAAATTTTTTACTGTTCTCGCTGCTGTCAGTATGCTGCGCCGGTTGTAGCCGGCTACATCAGGATCAGCGTGATCATGACCTCCATGGTTGTTTTGATAATTCAACAGGCAGCGATACACAAGTTCCTCCGGCTGATGCCCTCTATAGCGCTGTAAAAGGAGCTTTACTGGGAACCAGGTTTACGTCTTTCAGCGAATTGAAGTCGGTCATTCAGATTGAATATATCAACGAAAACAAAGACACCGACAGCACGATTCACTGCGGTGCGAAAGTTTGTATAAGGCACCACAGCAATGGAAAGGAAGTTATCAGTGTGTTGCAGTATGGCATCAGTCAGGGTGATATCGCCGATGCAAAGGACGGCACTTTCTTCGATCGCCTTAGCATCATGTTCCGGTCACCTTATGCCGTGCGCAGCAGGAAAGATCTTGAGAAAGTGTACCTGCTGTCAAGAGTCAGGCCATTGCTTTTTGGTGAAGGTGATGTCGCCTTTTTCAATCTTGCGCAAACGATGGCACGTCATATCAACACACCCGGCGCCGCATTTAAAACGGCGAAAGACAGCACAGAAAAGGGATACCTCAACACGTTCAATCATATGACGGCACAGGCATTTATCACTTCCTGCTTTTCTGAAAGGCTTGCTGATTTTGTCGGCGACACGCATGAACGGTATCATCACCCGGAGCTGATCCTTGGAAAATTTTCAAAAAAAGAAATCAATGATTTGGCGGAAGGTCCGGTTGATAATTATGTAGATATCATCAATAATGAATGGGGACAGGAAGTCGGCAAACAGCTCAGAAAGGAATATCAACTTGGCAGGAATACGCTATGGACACCGCAATTAATGGCCGACTACCTGAATGATCTGCAGGATTATTTCAGCTGGGCTTTCCAGGTTGGTTTTGAACCATTCAGGCCTGAAGATGAGCAGGTGTGGAAATTTACGAGGAAGATGAATATGGTGTTAAGTGCAGCGTCTTTCGAAAAATATTATTAACAGCGGCTAATGAATTAATGATAATGGTGAAGCCGCATGAACTGCCACAACGCCGGCATATGTCATTTAGCGTAGTCCCGGTTTAATGGGACATTCCCATTGCAGCATCTCATTTGTAAAAGCAAATGCCGGCTGCAGTTTTATCACACATCGCGGATTAATGCGCTGAGCAGGAGCGATCAGGAATTCGCCATTGATGCTGATCAAACCGAAGTTTGTAATTCTTCTTATTTCATTTTATGAAGCCTGTAAACCTTATGATTCCATTGATCAAGGGAATCAGTGATCACCTCGTAGTTAGCCTGAATTTCTTTCGATCCCGTCAGTCGCCACTGCTGCAGCTTGTCTGTCCAGTTGGAATCAACCAGTGCCATGTGCAGTGCTGATCCATGTAACGAAGCTTCCGTCAGGTCAGTCATTCTTAAATCAGTTTTTGTTAAGTCGGCCTGATCGAGGTTTATCTTACTCATCGCCGAGCCAAGAAAGTTCGCGCCTGTTAAATCTGCTTCCAGCATGATGGTTCCTTCCAGGCGGGCAAATTGTACAGATGCTTTGCGTGCATCAGCTTTTGACAGCTGAGCGTCCGATAATTGCGCGCCGTTCAAATTGGCCGATTGCATGTCTGCACCATTCAATGTAGTCCAACGCATATCTGACCGTTTCAGATTGGCTTCAAGCAATGATGCCTTGTTCAGATTGGCTCCCCACAGAATCGCATCCCGCAGGTCAGCATCATTCAGATTTGCCTGTTCAAGAGCTGCATCTTTCAGATCTGCGCCTCTTAAATCAATGCCACTGAGGTCGGCGTTTTTCAGGTTGGCTCTTTGCAGATCTGCCATGGCAAAAGATGTCTTTTGTTTGATCTTTCTGAAAGAAGCGGAATCCATGTGCAGCAGCAGCAAAGCCAATAACAGTTGACCTCTTTCCGGGCTCCGTAAATTTGCTGAAATACTGTCGCCCTGAAAATAGCTGTAAGGTTTCAGCGAATAGCTTAGTGCCGCGATTCTTGCAATAACAGTATCACTGATGGAACCATTTTTCTTTAATTCCTGCTCCGCATCACCGAGGATATTGCCCAACAGAGAAATCATATTGCTTTGCTTTTCAGCCTCTAAGAGTACCAACTGTTCGTGTAACTTTCTGTCCTTCAGCTGCAACTGAGCTTTCAATGAAATGTTCTGACGATAGACCATTATGAAGATGACCAGACATCCGGCAACAATTAATGCCGACACAAATATCCATGCAATGCCAAACCTGCGATTTTCTGTCTTGCCTGCAACATCTGCAGATGTTTTAGCAAACAGCCGATGCAGCAAAGTATTTTTATTTCGTGCCGATAACAGTAAGAACACCAGCAACAGCAGTGTGAGGCAGGCAAGGAAACCGAGCAGGAAGGAATAATTCTTTTCTACAAAAGGCAAACGGAGAAAGCCAAGGAACCATCCAAACATAGCACCGAGGAAGATGCCGGAGAATATTTTAATGATAGCTTTCATGCCGTCAAATTACTATTTCAAAAGCTGCTGCAGCAGATGATTTTTTTGTAACCGTTACCATGACCATGCTAAGAGGCGTTGCACGTCGCGTGCCGAAAGAAAAATAACAGAATTATTTTCCTGTTCACAATCTCCAATTGGATTTTATTATTAGCAGCTGTCTCAAAATACCTGGAGTGATCCTGTGCCGATTGACCGGGATCAGCATCTCTTCCATTCATTGACAGATGCTGAAATAAATTCGGCATGACCGCATCGTTTACCTGTTTTGAGATAGCTTCCAGCGCAAGTTTGTGAATTCCCCGTTTGATTTTGACAGTACTGAATTGATTAAGATTGAAGCAGCGCGTATCCTGCTTGCATCTTTATCAATGCAAGCAGGATCAGCAGCTGTTAAAGTTTAAAATATCCTTTGAGCAATGCCGGTGTTCTGCCAATTAAATTTTTTTTCAACTTCTTATTATTATATATATTTGATTAATAAAAATGCAAAAACAGATGTCAACTATCAAAGTCAGGTATGAGGTATTGCTTGCAATCGCAGTTTCCTTATACATGAGTTCCTGTGCCGATAAAAATGAGCCCGAAGATATCTTGCCGGTTTACACGCTTACTTCCGGTGGAACGCTGGTTGATATCGCCATCGATACCAGCTATGCCGCATATGACACCATTATCAATAATACGTATGTTGCGATGGGTAACAAGGACAAAAACGATTTGCTTGAATTCCATCTCTCGAACGGGGCCGCGCAAACGTATGATCTGAACAAACCGTCAAATAAGATGACCTACTTATCTGCTTCCGGTAACTATTATGAATCTTCGGCTGCGGGCGACGGTGATTATGTGGATGTCACTGCTCTTGATTTGAAAAAACCGGAAATTACCTTCGGCTTTGATGCCACGCTCTACAATATTATGAATCCTGCTGACAGCATTAATCTGAAAGGATTGGGAATTACACGAACATTGGTCTTATATGGCAGCACGCCGGGAACCTATGCGCGGCTTAGCGTAGACGGTGTGCAACATGAGTATTCCACTTTTAACGGCACTATAGATGTAGCAGCCCCGCTAACACATTTGAATTTTGCTGATGACCCGCAGGGTACTGAAGTCGACATTTTCGTTTCTGCCAGTCAGGAAGGTCTTTATCCGCTTGACTTTGGGCCTTTTTCCTTCAGCATCAGCGAAGGCAATGAGGTATACTCGAGTTCATTTTCTCCCGGATCCGGTGTAATCGAGATCACAGATATTGATGATGTAAACATGATGATCGAGGGCTACTTTAACGGAACCGTGGTGAATACGCAGGATGCAAACGATAGCTGGCTCGTGACTGATGGTGTCTTCAGGATTCCATATCAAAACTGATTAAGTGGAAATTTAGTTTAGCACGCATGCTGCTGACGATCAACACGCGTGCATGAGAAAAAGCCAGTAATGGTGAAGCCACATTTTTTAATGATAGACTGGCAAGCACTGCAGTAAGAAGCAAATGGTTGAGAAGAGCCGGCTTTGACCGATAATTGGAAAAATTCGTAAGCGGTTCAGCGCATACACTCATCGTCACTTGAAAAGGTGTTGCCGTCATACTACTGTAATTTACTTTTTCAGTCCCGTTTTAACACTAATTCATTTGACGGTAGAAAAGAAAACTGAATTTTTGATCACATTTCACTCAAACAAAAGTTAGTAACATGAAAACAAATCCGGTAGTACACTTTGAAATGCCTTATGAAGACAATGAGCGCCTGCAGAAGTTTTATTCACAGGCTTTCGGCTGGAATATGCAATCAGCAGGCCCTGAAATGGGAGATTATATTTTAGCAGGAACTGCTGAAACGGATGAAAATGGAATGGTAAAAACGCCTGGTACCATCAATGGCGGTTTCTTCAAAAAAAGTGATGCTCCCGGCTCCGGTACTTCGGTTGTGATTGCTGTGGAAGATATCAACGCTGCTATGAAGGATATTACGGATGCAGGCGGAAAGATTGAAGGCGAACCCATGGAAATTCCGGGTATCGGTCATTGGGTAGTGTTCCTTGATTCTGAAGGAAACCGTGTGAGCATTTTGCAGCCGATGCGTATGTGAGAATGAGGTTGCTGCAAATGCAGCGCTGTTGTTCTGAGCGCATGGTTGCCGGTAACATGAATCAGGTTCCGGATTTTTAATACTGAGCCTGAGAGGGCGTTACTGTATCGGAGCATCCATATGAGCACTATTATATTCTTCATCAGTTACAGCAGTTAACCAATTTACTCCGCCTTCTTTTGAATTATTGGTGATTGCAAGATGCGTTAAGCTGCTTTTGTTAGTTGCTCCATGCCAGTGTTCAACATCCGATGGAATAACAACAACATCACCTTTCCTGATTGGCCGTGCAGGTTTTCCTCTTTCCTGGTAATAGCCTTCACCATCAAAGATCAATAAAATTTGACCGGCAGGATGCGTATGCCAGTAGTTCCTGCTGCCGGCTTCAAACACCACATTGCCGATTGTATAGCTTCCTGTTTCATCTTTAGGAACTAATATATTCAGCCATGCAGCGCCGGTGAAATATGCTGCCGGAGCAGGCGTACCTTTTGGGAATATTGCATTTTCATTTTCTAAATGGTTCATCGGCGTCTTGTTTTATGGCAGGAAGCTTTCACTACTGGTTGCACCGGTTAAAGATGCTGTTTTAATCATAAATAATATTTGACATCGCTATGCTGCAAAAGTTCATCTGCACTTGCTTTTTCTTTTGTTATTTCCTTTTTGTCGGGTGTTGCTCCTGATCACGACTAAGGCGCATGAATGAACCTCCCTGTCGCAACAGCGCTCAGTGCACATTTATCAACTTAGGCGGACGGTTGTAATAATGTTGGTCGAGGCATATTTATTTCTCCTTTTCGCTGCGTTTTAACGGTGTTCCATTCAGAATCCTCATGTACGCATAAATTCCCGCCGTCCATCCGATCATCGGCGGCGTTTTATATTCTTCCTTCACATTCACATTTCCTTCCACGGCATTATACTTTTCCCACAGTGTGCCGGTTGAATTATAGACGGTATTCACCGTATGCACATATTTCGAACGGATGCGCCTGGCATCTTTTTCAAAGTTATATTTTGAAAGTGCTTCGGCCAGGATCAATGCATGCGGCGGCCAGCTATTCGGATAATCCCACTGATAGATGAAATCATGCGTCGCCGGTTCGCAGGGCACCACGCCATATCCGAATTCATATTGTATTAAATGTTCCTGCACGCGCTTCGCCTGATCCATGGATGCGCATCCGGCCCATAACGGTTGAAACGTTGCAAAAGAAGTGACAGCTGAAGGCCGTTTATTTTTCATATCGTAATCCAGATACAGGCCACGGGCTTCATTCCATAAAAGCGCATCGATCCGTTTCTTTCTTGCAGCAGCGCGGTCGGCCCATAATGCGCTTTCCCCGTTTTCCAGTATGCCGGCAAAACCGGACATCGTTACTTCGTACAGGAAAAGATTACTGTTAAGATCCACCGGGATAAAATCAGCACAGCGTCCCTCAAATCTTGGTGTAAAATCATAACCTGCCTCCGCTTCAGCCAGGCGGTGGCCTGCTATGGAAATTTTTTCTTCAGCAGTGGTGGCATTCAATGGCAAACGGACTTTTTTCAGATGCTCATAAAAATCCGCCAGGTATTCCGGTGTGGCATCATGATGATGCCGGGATAATCCGTAAGTCGTGCTTCTTCTTGTAATCCAGAAATCATATTCTTTACTGATGAGCGGGTAAGCGGTTTTCAGCCATTCCTTATTTCGCGTTTTATCATAGATGTCTTGTACCATCATGCACAGGTAAGGAGGCTGCGAACGATTGGTCATATCAAGCCGGTTGCTGTTCGGCACGAATCCAAGACGGTCAACCAGGAAGAGTACATTGTTCACATTGTTTGTTGCCTGTTGTATGTCGCCCAGGGCAATCAGTCCGCGATTCAGAAAATAAGTATCGTAGTAAAACAGGTTTTGGAAATGAACACTGATGCACGGCACATTGAAAGCATACGGAAGCGGGATGCTTTTTCCCAAAGGATCAACATCGGTAGCTGGCCGCAATGTTTTCCCGATTGAACCCCTGATATATTGTAAAACGGGATCAGTTGGTTGTACATCGCTACTTCGAGCGGAAGATCCAAAAGGAACAAACAGGACGCCTGCAACGGATGTAAGACGTAGAAATTCTTTTCGGCTCAGCTTATGTTTCATTACTGGAGCAAGGCAGGGTTTGTACAAATGTAATCGGGAATTCAGTAACTATGATCAGTAAGCAGGTTCAATTTCAATTTGAAACCGGGCCTTTGGGTCTATGGTTTTGTGATCATGCCAAATCACCTGCATATGCTATGGCGTTTGCGGGAAGGATTTATGCAAGAAAAAGTTCAACGCGAAGGAATCAAATCATGTACATAAAACTGACTAGTCATCCGGCAACGCTGCGCTTTGCTTCGTTCAGGTGCTTAACAGCAATGAACAAGTTATCTCTAACTCAGAGATTTTACGTCAGTAGATAAACTTAAAGTAATTATGCAACGCTATGTATGGATGATTAATGACGAACATCAAACAACTTATGACAAAGACTTCTAACCGTTGTGCTTTTAATGAGGAATTGCACGAACGCATAACAGCACTTGCAAGCAATGGACGGTTCAGTGATTAATTAATGCTTTGTGCTTCATGTCAAGTTCAGCACTGGCTGACATTTTTACGCTTCGAAATCTCCAGCTTCCTGTAACAGCCAACCGTTAGTGGCAAGTTTAACTCATACTCAGCCACCATCGCTTAAACAACAACAGACATTGAAAAAAAACCTTAATAATATTGCTCCTGCTGACGCACGGACTTTGCTTCGGACAAAGCGTTGACCAAGACACGGTTTTCATTTGAAGCAAACAATTGACGGTGAACTGCAAGCTGTTTTTATTGATCACAACAAAGCCAGCAAAGCTTACGACAAAATATCCCACTGCAACTTTCAGTATTCGGACAATGTGCGCTAAAAGTATGCAACCGACTATTTCAAGAGGCATCAACTTTCATGGACAAGAACAGCACTCTTAATACCTTTGACAAACCGGGGACACCTGAATAATACAAGGGTAAGTTTTACGCTTACCATCCTTGCGACTTTTTGTTTGATTTCCGACCATGAAAGGAAAATCGTTATTCAGAGTGTGGATGAGAAAAAGGGGATTGCGGTTTTTGAGCTTATAAGAAACGTGACAGGCAAAAAATGTTATTTCATGATAGCTACCAGCAAAATAATAAGTACACCAGGTTTTGTAAATCATTGCCTTGTACAAAATCAATCAGTGTTTGAGTTTGACAACATCGACTTTTGTACGATCTTGACGACTAAAAAAAAAAACCGCAAACAGGGCCTTAGCGATAGCGGGCGGAATGTGTGTACCGATAAAATCGAGACAGGTAATTGAAGTGTTGTGCTTCTATGTTATTCCGATTGTTATCGGGATGCTTGCCGACAGTTTAATGCTTCGTAATGCATGCCATCGCCAGCCAGCCAGCCGTTGGCGGTCAATTTAATAAAGAGCTGAATGACCAAAGGAATCATCTGTTTCTTAATAATATTTCTGCAGAGTTTTGCAATTAATGCGCAAAGCAATTTGTATGATTTTATTACACTCGGCGATTATCAGGTTGGGTTCACGGATACGATTGTATTCGATACAAAATATCAATATGAAGCATTCGATTATGTGGGAATGAAACCACACTTCATTCAAATCTGGTATCCGTTAGAAGAACGGGTATCGAATCCGGATTATGTAAGATTTAAAGATTTCTATGACTGGGCGGAAACTGACAGGTTATCTAACATTCAAAAAGAATTAAAGCGAAGCTATAAGGAAGCTGTAACCAGAGATTTTATTGAGCAGAACGTAGCATCTGGCGAGGCAAACAATTTCGGAAAATTCAGTTATGCCGATATACTCAATTTGATCGGAGAAACAAGGACTAAAAGTATTATGCACAATGCTTTTAATGCCTCCCGTTTTCCTGTTATTTTATACCATCACGGCGCACAAAGTTTCCCTTTTGAGAACTTTGTGATGGCTGAATATTTTGCTTCGCACGGATTCATTTTTGTTTCAGCCAGCTTTCATTTGCCTTTTGAGAATACAATATTTGGACTTAAACCTTTCGACAAGATAATTGAAGATGAAGAGGAGCAAAGTCTTAAATCTGTTCTGAAATTTGCCAGAACGCTGACCAACGCTAAATCGGTTTTTTTCATCGGGCATAGCTGGGGTGCACAAATGGGGTTACGAACATTTGACAATGACACGACTATTAAAGCACTTATTTCATTAGAAACAACCATTGAATTTAAAACGGACCAGGATAAAATTAAAGAAATGTGGCCGGAGGTATTCCAAAAAGTGATTACCGAAAAGGCGCGTTATCCTTTTCCAATCTTATTTTGTGCTGCTACCGGGCAAGCAGAACCTTTTGCATTTTTCGAAAACATCAATGCCTCTAGCGTTGTTTTTTGCTCTACGAAAAATGAGTTTGAGCATAATGCCTATGTATCCTCTTTTTATCTACGGATGCTAATTGATAACAGCGTGAATCAGCCGGATATGGAAATTCTTCAAGACAGGTTGTTACTTTATAGTAAACACTTAGAATTGATTAATGAATTCATTGCAGAAATACTTGAAGGTGAAACTAAGTCCAAAAGTGAAGTAAAATTTGTGAAGGAAGAATAAAACCGACCCGCTAACACGGTTTTTGCGTCACTTGTAATCGCCACCACTGAATCTGACAGGAAGTGGTTTTCTTTTGAGCATTGTGGAAAACACGAAAAGCGTTTGCCACATCGTAACAGGTAATCAGTTTCCGGTTGTCGGTTATGAGCATCTCATTTTTTCAAAGACTACAGCATCAGGTAGTTTACCAGCCTAACCCTTTCTTTTTCACTATTTCTAAAAATGAGTCCCGCTGTCCTTTGCTTAGCGGCAAATGGTGTTTACCAATATGAACCATATTGCCTTCAATGCTGTCAATTTTATTCAGGTTCACGATATATGATCTGTGGATGCGCGTAAAGTGCCTGACGGGAAGTGACGATTCCAGTTGGCTCATAGATACAAGCGTGATGATACGGCCTGATTCAGTATAAATGCAAACATACTTTTGCAAGGCTTCTATAAAAAGCGTTTCTGCATAATCTACCCTGACTATTTTATGATCCGACTTCACAAAAAAATAGTTGCCTTGTTCTTCAGTAAAGTTCGTTGATTCAGGCGGCAAGTGAACTGCGCCGCGATCAAGCTGCTCCGCCGCTTTCGATACTGCCTGGAAAAAACGATCAAACTCAATCGGTTTGAGAAGGTAGTCAGCTACTTCAAGTTCATAACTTTCAATGGCATGTTCGGAATAGGCAGTGGTAAGAACAATCGCCGGCCTTCTTTTCAGCATTCGTATGAGTTCGAGTCCGGTGAGGTTGGGCATCTGGATATCCAGAAAAAGAATATCAGGCTGGTATTTTTCAAGTGCAATTTTGGTATCGATTGCATTGGTGCAGGTAGTGACTATTTCAAGGTTCGGAATTTTCTCAATGTGCGCAGTGATCAATTCCCTGGCCAGGGTTTCGTCATCTGCCACAACACATCTATATTTTTCCATTCTTTCTTAATTGTAAATTTAGTTGCACACTAAAAATTCCATTTTCATGCTTTACAGTTAATGTATGGCATCTTGGATAGAATAGTTCGAGTTGCCTTCGAACGTTTTGTAAACCGATTCCCCCCTGATCATCAGTTACGGTAGTATCAGCAGCGCTATTTTCAGAGGAAAAAGAAAGTTTCCCCTCGCTGTTGATATTGCTATGGATTTTGATCCAGCTGTCTTCATCGTGGTCGATCCTGCTGTGCTTGAAGGCATTTTCCACAAAATTAATCAGCAGCATCGGCGCTATTTTCCATTCTGCCGGATTTCCTTCGGTATAAAAATCCACGTTGTTGGAGATGGGCTTCCGGAGTAACTGCAATTCTATATATTGCCTGAGTGTCTCCGTTTCTTTTTTCAGAAAAATCTGCCATTCTCCCCCTTCATACAAAACATAGCGCAGTAATGTGGATAGTTTGGCAACCATGGGCGCTGTGCTGTCATCTTTCCGGAGAGCGAGCGTATAGATATTGTTCAACGTATTGAAAATAAAATGCGGGCTGATCTGCGACCGGAGGAAATTCAGTTCGGCTTCCAGTTTCTCGTTTTTCCAGGCCAGTTGCTGTTCATGTTCCAATCGCCATTGTTTAAAATACCAATAGAGGAACGAGATAAGTAGAAAAAGGGAAGTATTGATCACCATCGAAAAAACATTTCTCCACCCCTCAAAGTCATAGAAATATTTTTCTAAACCACTTATGCGCAGGAGCAAAACATACACTGCCACAGTGGAAACGATGGAAGCAATGTAAAGCAATGCATGTTTTCGTTTTAATAATAGCGGAATCAGCAGCAGCAGGTTCAAATAAACGATTACAGCATAAGTAAATACTTCCATGCCGGTAGCCAGGATGGCCTGTCCCCAATTATTTTCAACAAAATGATAATCGAATACAAAGAGCCACATAAAAAGCCAGAAGGCTGCATGTTCAAGCACTTTTAATTTTCCAGAATGAATCTGCATTTAAATTGCTGATGGAAATAATGGAAGTGCATAGTTATGTTTTATATTTCACCTGAACTCATCTTTTACTTCAATGCTATGTAATTTTCCTCCGGGGCCTATTTTCAGGGAACGAACAGAAGATAAAATCTGACATTCATTTCATGCCCGATAACCTTTCAGTCATACCGGATATAGGAAACTTGGGTGAAAAATGTTTTTACAGCCATCAAGAAAGCATTCTTTTGTTTCATTAACATAAAAACCACAACGCATGAATGTCATGAAATATTTACCAAAGGTCCTGCTGATTGCAGGCATACTGATTTTTATGAGTAGCTTATTATCTGCACAGCAATACACGAGAGGAGCGGATTGGGACGAGCATGAGGGAACCTGGCTGGCATGGCCGCATGATTCTACTTATGGGCCCGGAAACAGGGCATTTTTTGAGTCTGCCTGGGTTGAAATGACCAGGGAATTGGTGAAATCTGAAAACGTGCATATTGTTTCTTATAGCCAGGCAGAGGTGGATCACACGGTGGAGTTACTCACTGCTTCAGGAATAGCGCTTGATAAAATTGACTTTTTCATTCACCCCACCGATGATTATTGGATCAGGGATAACGGCCCCATCTTCGTTAAGGATGAACAGGGAAACCTGGTTATTGGCGATTGGAAGTTTGATGGCTGGGGAAATGACTGGCCTTATTTGCTCGATGATCAGATACCCTCTCTGATCGGAGCAGATATTGACAAAACAGTGCTGGATTTAAGTGCAATGGTGCTGGAAGGTGGTGCCATTGAAGTGGATGGCAACGGAACTTTGCTTGCCACTAAAAGTTCTATCACCGGCGATCATAGAAACGATGGCCTCACACTGTCACAGGTGGAAGATTACCTTACCACTTACCTCGGTGTGTCGAATATTGTCTGGCTGGAAGGAAAGTATGGCGGGAGCTTTGATGTTACCGACTCGCACATTGATGGCTTCGCGAAATTTCTGGATACCTCGACAATTGTTACCATGAATTCGACTGATCTTGCCTATTGGTTTGTAAGCTCAGCCGACAGAAATATTTTATACAACATGACAAATGCTAATGGCAATCAATACAACTACGTGTACCTGCCGTTGACAAAAAAAGTGGTGAAAACAACGGACGGAGTTTCAACCGGATCAAAAGGATCTTATGTAAATTACTATGAAGGAAACACGGTGGTGCTGGTACCTACTTATGCGGATGACAATGATGATGATGCAATTGCAATTATCCAGGGATTGTATCCTGCAAAAGAAGTAGTAGGTATTGATTGCAGGAATATGTTTTCCGTTGGCGGCATGGTACATTGCGTTACGCAGCAGCAACCCATGGCCGTTGCATCCTGTTCACTGGTGGCTTCTACAAATCCAACCGGTACGGTGACGGCATGCAAGGGAACCGATGTGATCCTTACCTGCGAAGATACCGGAGTCGGTATAACCTATCAATGGAGAAAGGATGGGAATGCTGTTTCCGGCGCAACCTCAAAAACCTATACCAATTCAAAAGAGGAAGCAGGTTTTGATGTGGTGGTTTCCCTTGGCGACAACTGCAGCAGCATTTCGCCGGTTGTATACATAGATCGGCTTTCCAAACCTGCGGCCAGCATCACGCCGCAGGGAAACCTTGATATCTGTAATATTGGTTCAGTAGATCTCCAGGCAAATGCAGGCAGCAACTTCCAGTATCAGTGGAAAAAGAACAGTGCCAATATTAGCGGCGCCACCAATCAATTATACACTGCAACAGTAACGGGGAATTACAAAGTCGTAGTCACTAATAAAAAGGGATGTTCGAAGACTTCAAAAGAGACGGTTGTTACTTCATCCTGCAGAACAGGTACCACTAAAGCATTAGCGGAATTTGCCGTGTATCCGAACCCGGCTGCAGATTTCATAACAGTAGCAGTACCTTTTGAAACAGGGATGCTCAGCATCTCCAATTCCGTTGGAGTAATCGTGATGGAACAAACGGTAAGTAAACAACTTCAACAGTTTGATGTTTCGAATCTTGTTCCGGGTTTATATGTGATCAGGATTGTTTCAGGTGATCTGATACAAACAAGAAGGCTGGTGAAAGAGTGAGATAAATTTCTGTTACCATTTGATTTATTAAAACCAGCCGCTGCAATGTGGCTGGTTTTATTTTAAGCCGGATGGCTGTCCGTTTTATTTTCAAAAAAACAGTGATTCATTGCTGCAATTATGTCGTCCCTTTACTTAAACTTAAAAGAGCATAAGCCGGATCTAAATCCGTAGCATTCACGAGAATTACATTCGAATTATCTTTATGGGTGCAATTGCATCCTGGTCCTCCAAACCATTTCCAATTATTATGATGACAAACAATAAATTGGGTTCCGTCTAAAACTATAACATACTTGTCGTCCACCACGTGACTTGGATTATTACAAAAACCTAAAAAAGACTCCATATAACAAGTTTTACCTTTAAATGGCAATGCCAATACAGGCTTAATAAAGTTTTTTTCGTTATCGATTACAGTATATTGGTAATTATTGGTATTATTCGCGCGAAGCATATTATGCAAATTAGGTGTTACAAGCTGGCCTTCAATTTCAAGAAGGTTTCTACCACCAAAAAATTCAAGATGATAGGATTTTGTGACATCGAATGTAATTCCCCCAAATATGAATCTAACGATTCCTACGATCGTCCCAAAACTCACATTGTCGGGAACTTTGTAACCGACTTTTAATGTATGTTCGGTAGAGCTTTGAAAACTACTTTCGAAAGAAGTGGTGAATTCAGTTTCTGATGAGACATTGTAGGAAGCGTTTCCTCCGATCCCATCAATCAATACACCAACCGATTTAGTCATGCCAATTTTAAAAAGCTCTCTGAATGAAGTTGTAAATTTCTGCGAAACGTTGGTTTTGACTGATGTTACCTCTTCAATTGTCTGTCCTGATAAATACCCTGAAGGGATGTAATCAAAGTAAATATTGGAAGGTTTAATGAGTTGGATATTCATAAAATGAATTTAAAGGGTTACAATAAAATTGTCAGCGTTCGCTTTAATACTAACAAATCTACCTTATTAATTCAGTAAACGAAATATAATTTCTCAGCAACCGTGTCTCGCTTTTCTCCGGCCGGGCGTTTTCCCCCGTCCTGTATCCATTGCGTGGATGCCTTCGTACAACAATATTTCTTTGATGCGGTGGTAAATGCTGTTCCTCTTGGGGTCTTTCTCCCACTTTGGAACAGGGCTGATGTACACAGCAAAATATTTTGTATCGGGTAATCGGTCTTTATTCTTGATTGCTTTTTGGACTACTGAAACTGCATCATCAATGTTATCAAATGAAATGCTGCCCTTCTCTTCCAATTCAAATGGCTGACTGATGAAATCTTCCATTTTAGGAAAAGGATACTAGCCGTTGTAGCCATCTTTGAAATATTGCCAAATATTCTTTACTGCATGTTCCCTGTCGGGCTTATGGTAAATGAAAAAGAACTTTACATTGCTTGGCTTGGGAACCGGCTTGTATGGCTTCAATCGTTTTAAATCCCTCTTGGGTTCAACACCTACACCATTGCCAAATTGCAATTCATTGGATGTGCCGTTGATGCGTTGCACCGACAAACCGTTAGGTTTGAAAAATCCGTCCGCTGAAAGCGGCAGGATTGCTGTGAAAGCATCTGTATTCAGGTAATTATTATAAAAGTCATTAAGTAGGGTGAAATACTTGGGATAACGGTTTTTGAAATCCGGCACATCAAAAGCAATATCGAAGTGAGGCTTTAATGTGTTGCTCACTACCGGATAGTTTTTTTCATGGTTGAGCTTCTGTTCATCGGTAAGGTATTTCCATCGGTTCAATTCACCGTTGCAGTTTATCCAGTTGTATAGCTCCGTTTTAAAGTTGTGAATTTCGGCTATGCTTTTATTCAGCACTTTGGTAGTGCCATCAAATGAAACAACCAATTCGGGACCTTCGGTAACTCTGTTGTGCTGTACTTTTAGTGTAAACTGATTGTACACTTTGAATTTTGTACTGCTTGCTTTTGTATTGTGAAACCAAACTTCAATTTCATTGGTGAAGTTCTTCCGCATGATGTCCGCAACTCCTTTGAAGTGAGTTCGGATTAAATGCCTGTAATAGTGCTGGGCAAAGTATTTACATTCATTGAGGTTTACCGAAATGATAATGGCGTTTTCTTTTGCAGGTGCAAAGTCTGTATAAAGCCAGTTTCCATAATGCAGTTCGCTTTCATCAACCAATCCTTCAATTGCCCGTTTAAATCGTCTTTGTGTATAGGGCAATAGCCATCCTGCTTTGCCGTGTAAAAAGCAAATTCAGCTTCCTCAACGGGAGCTGCAAAAGGGATGATATTTAGTTGAATTTCTTGCTGCATCTACATATTTTTTTATATTTCTTCGTCAAATTTTAACCCTAACTGTTTTGCTGCCTCCTTTGCTGATTTGTATTGCTGTTTGCTCTCATCAATGGGGCTGCCTGTATTGGATTTGATTTTGAAGTTTACTTCTATTTCGATTTTATTACCACTCATTGCGAATGGTGTAATGAAGTAGTTGAATAATTCGGTGTAGCGTTCCAAAGGCACATTACCTGAAACAGTGATTGATTTAAACTTTCTTGAAGTGCCTGTTTCGTCTGTACCATCTTTGGTTGGTGTAACAGGATCTTCGTTTACCTGCGGAAGTGGTGTAACCACTTCGCCTTTATCGTTTATTACAGGTGCTGTGGGTTGCTGTGGCTGTGGTTTTAAACTCTTATCTACTAACCAATAAGTAATATCATTAACATCGAAAAACGGAACTGATTCCTGAAAGAAAAACCTTGTGTAAGTGCTTCCATCGCCTGTGGCTATGCAATACTCACCATTGGTGCAATATTTCTGAATGCTTTTTGAAACAGCTTCGGGACCGGTTATCATTGGTTTATCATCAAAGCGAAGGAATGCTTCAAAAACATCTTTGGCTTTAATGGCTTGCTCCAGTGTTGGCAAAAGATTGTTGTTCTTTAGGGTGCTTAGTCCAACTGATTCCAACAACCATTCTTCTTCTTTAAGTGCTGCTATTACATTGTTGTTTATCTGTGTTTCCAGGCTGTCTTTAAATTGTTTTATAACCAAAGTTTCGATACCGCTTTTTACAGAATATTTTGCTACCAATGAATAAGCAGAAACTAACGAAATATCGGATTGCTTGCTTGCTTCTTCAATTCTTCTTCTAATGTCGATTTTCTGTTCGTTGTTCAGTTGTGAACTATATTCTGAATTGATTTTATGACAAGCCAAATAGTTTTTTATATCATCTTGCAATTTGCCAATACCCATTTCTGAACAAAGCAAAAACAACATGGTGTTGCGGTAAATTCTTTCGCTGTTTCCCTTTTTAGTGGCCAGCTTTTCAATGATGGGTTTGGTCTTGCCATTTACCTCGGTTGGATTGGCTAAATACTGTGGGCTTAGAATAACCAATGTGGGTTTCATTTGCTCAGGTATATCCTCCGATGGGTTAACCAATGTATTAAACAACTGAATGCCTCTTGATTTTTCAATTACTCTTCTCAGTATTTCGGCAGTGATGTCGGGGTTTTTAATGTCGCCTTTAGCCTGGTTAATGAGAATGTTTACGTTTGGTGTAGTATCAAACCAATATCTTTTTATTCCGGTGCTGCTGTAATAGAGGTAATGTGCATTGCCTTCCATTCTGTCCATTGCACCGTTAATGTCGTTATGGTTGAAACCGTCAGGCTTCACCATGCAGAGTTTTATTTCATCAATGCCAACTCCTTTGTTTTGTCCTTTACTGCCGAAAGTGCCTAATAGGACTGTAGCTGCAATGCCTTGTGTAAGATTGTATTTTCCAAGTGCCTTTACATCATTGTCAATACGGAAAGCATTAGATGAAGTGCCGGAGACATCTGCACCGATAACTGAATCCCAACTTGCTCCATTTAAAATTGTAATCTGGCTGGTTAATGCTTCAACGTTTGAAAGCATTACATCGGAGGTGTGAATTAAATACTGGCTTCCGGTTAATGATGTTTGTCTTTTCCAAAGGTCGGATACGATGGCTGCCAATATTCTTAAAACGCCTCTTGTTCTTTGAAAGAATGGATTGCTTGCCCAACGTAGGCGGAACATATCAATTAACTCGGGGTGGAAGGGATATGATTTTTTTAGTTTATCCCGGTACTCCGATTTAAGTGCATAGGAAGGAATTTCAGATAGCAAGGATTGGTATAAAACGGAGTAGGAAGAAATGATTTTTTCTATTTCATCTTCACTGCCCAAATCTTCAAACAACCTTCTGCGAACAACTTCAAATATTTCATCATCCTCCACCGGTTTCATATTAGCACCAACCCTTGTAATTCTATTTTCTAATGCAGTTAGAATTTGTGATGAAATAGGCGAAGCTGCTAACTCCTGGGCACTGGCTGGTAGCGTAGCTATCAGTACACAATTATCTGTGCCTGTAACTGCTTCGGTAAGCTCCTGCATAAAGCTAACCGTTTGGTCACTCAGGTTACTTGCTTCAACTTTCACAGCAGATGCACTTACGCAGTAATCTGCTAACTCGTCTATCAGTATTAAGCAAGGTTTGCACTGCTCCAATACATTCTTGAATAAGCCTTTGGGTGCAATTTGCTTCTCATCATTTACCCTGATTATTTCATAAGCTGCTGCACCGCCTAACTGGTAAGCCAGTTCGCCCCAAAGGGTACGGATGGTGAAACCATCTACTTTTCTACCTTGTGCCGGATCGTTGGTGGTGTTGGTGAATACAGCGATATGTGCTGATTCAAATTTTGGTTCACCTGTTGTTTCCAACAGTTCCTTCGTGTGTTCGCTTTTGATTGCTTTTTTACCCCACTTAGCCAAATGGTAAAGGGAAATAAGCGTATGTGTTTTACCGCCACCGAATCCGGTTTGTAAGCTGATAACACGGTTATCAGCATCCTGCCCGCCATTTAGCCCTTGTACTACTCTTTTGGCAATGTTTTTTAAACCTGCGGTGAAGTAGGTTTTCTGAAAGAACATTTCAGGACTTGTATAAATTTCTCTACCAGTGCCGGCTGCTACTTCTGCCAGGTTAGCGGCAAAGATGGATTCATCCAAGTGTCCATCCTGAATGTCTTTGTGTGGCCTTACATTTTTAAACCAAGGTTGCATATTTATTTTTTTAACTTTAAATCGTGATATCCCTTATTGTCTTTGCCTGTTTCTGAATCTCCCCTTGGGATATATTTTCCCGTTGCGAAATCAATTTCTCCAAGATGTCGTCCTTTATCATCATGGTGCTCAAATCTGCCGTAAGCATTTTTCATATCAACTGATAAGTAGGCATTCTTTAATTTCGATTCCGAAACATATACCATTCTAATTTGACCACTATTACTGTTGATCTTTGTAATTTCATTATCGAAACGCCAGCAATTTAATAGGGCAATTTTTTCGCCTACTTCCTTTAACTCTGAAATCTTTTCTTTTTTACCCTCTACACTTTGAGGAAACTCCATTTCAGCAATAACATTTCCTGTTTTATCATTCCATATTGGTTGCTCATATGGATTCCATTTTCCTTTGCCAAATACAATGTCACTTTTAATACTTACTAAAAATGGACGATGATTATCTATCTGACCAACTTGGTATAAATTCACAACACTAACCTTCTTTGATTTAGTCTTATCTGCATATTCAATAGAATATTCACAAGGCAATTGATCTACCTGAAAGTCATTTGTTGTTTGAAAACTAATAGCTGGCATTTGCAATAAATAGGCACCTGTTAACAATTGAGAATATAATGTTGAGTACTTCACTTCCACCCAAGTATTTTTATTCTCAATCTCTTTTAAGATTTCTGCCTCAACTTCATCCAATTGTGACCAAGTTCGATTTGCTAAAAAATCATAAATTACCTGTTTGTTTGAAAGATCAAATTCCTCTTCAGTAAAGGCCAGTAACTCATCAATTGAATGAGAGTTTGCAATTTTAGTACTTTGAAAATCATCAGGCACTTTTACAATTTCAATCGAATAATCATCTTTCAATATTGAAGAAATGTCAATTACTTCAGACAATAGTGGCCAAGATGGTTTGGTTTGACCAACCGGCAAATCCATGGATAAATTATT
This sequence comes from Chitinophagales bacterium, assembly GCA_019694975.1. NCBI lineage: Bacteria > Pseudomonadati > Bacteroidota > Chitinophagia > Chitinophagales > Chitinophagales bacterium. The sequence continues at coordinate 479,337 of JAIBAY010000003.1, read as the reverse complement.
TAGATAAGCGTACATCTACTTGCTGATTAAGGTTTTTAAACTACGTTCCCATTCATCAAAAAAACCTGCTGGCCAGCCAGACATTTTACCGCTTGATAAAATATCAATAACCCGATGACTTTGTATTTCACCGTCATCCCCTTTTTCATTATAAAAAAAATGCACACCAACTTTACTATTCTCAATTTTGGCGAATATTTTGTCGCCTTTTACCATGACCCTGATTGCATTTAAAACATGGTCGCTATGGGTTTCAACAATTACCTGAACTCCATTCTGTGCAGCAAGGGCCAATAACTTTCCAATTTTTGACTGTGCAGAGGGATGTAAATGTGCCTCCGGATTTTCAATAATTAATAAATCACCTGGTTTTGCAATTAATGGTGCTAAAATGACCGGCAAGCTGAAACTGAAACCAAAACCCACCTGCAATGCAGAGAAATCTCCTCCCTGAAGCCCTTTTAGCTTAAAAGTCAGTTTTAAAGTTTCTTCATCTTGTTCGGAAACATTTGTACTTATACCTCGACCCAAGATTTCACCGACCCAAGCATTAAGATTCTCAAATAGGGAAAGATTTGCAGCGGATGGATGTTTTAAAGCAGGAATTCCAATGGATTCATCATTTTTTGTTGCATCAAATATATAGGCCGGTGTTAATTCACCTTGTATGCCAATTTTTGTGTTAAATACTCTCTTACTTTTTCTTGAATAATCTCTCCTCGGGCCAAATCTTTCTGCTGATAAATAAATGAAGTCTTTGCTAAAAAGTGCCTCTTTTTCATATTCACTATCACCAGAATACTTAACATCCAAATCGCTTTCCTTAACCTTGGAAGCATTTATTTCCCATTCGTACTTTTTACCGCTATCATTTTCCATTTTAATGGTTACATACTTTGGGTGAGCCTTTGCATAACAAAGATCACCAGCTGTTTCAAGATCAACATAGCTGAAATTATTCAGGCTGACCTTAGCTTTAGATTGTAAATAAGTGTTTTCATAGCTCTGTTTTAACAATAAAAGGCTCTGAATAACACTCGACTTACCCATGCCATTGATGCCTGTGAAAAGTGTTAATGGAGCAATTTTAAAAGGCTCATCAACAAAGCATTTGAAGTTCTTTAAATTGATAAAGTTTATCATTGTATAAATTCTTTTAAGAAATAATTCATTCGTTCAAACCTATTTTTAACAGCAGTCTTAGAACCTGTTGTGTCGGCAATTGCCTTGAACAACAATTCATCTTGTACCATATATTTTTTATACTCCGTTTGGAATGATTTTTTACTTGTAATAATCTTATTGTATGCAGACTCAGTAAGTTCACTGAAGTTCCATGACAGTGTATCAAAGAGTGCACGGTTTGGTTGTCTGCCAATAGTACCATCTTTATTTACTCGGTATAAAGCAAATTGGTCTAAAGAATTGTTTATCCTATTGCAACTGGTGATAAAACTGTTTTCCAGTTCAATTCTTTCGTTTGTGTCACGGTTATATAAATCCAGCATTGCTTCAGTTAAAAAAATATCCATCTTCGACATATACTCGGTGTAGCCGAATATTTTAAACGCAATAAACCGAGTTGCATATTCCCTATCATCCATTCTGCGGGGAGATACTTTTCCATTGGAAACCTTAATAAACTCCTTACTGTTTGCAAGTTTTTTGGTGAACTCTGCCGGAATACCTCTGCAAAAGGCATTTCTTATTTCCTGCCCTTTTAATTTCAACCCACCGGTGTTTATACGTTTAAAAATGTTGTACTTGACTTCAGGTGGAGTTCCCGGATTAATTACATATGCTTCCAATTCTGCATCCATAATTCTTGACCTTAAATAGCCAGGGATTTCATAAAAAAATTTACCATTACATTCTGCTACCAAATACTCTAATCCTGTGAGTTTAAAATTTGATTTGTTTTCGCCATCCACAAAACTCATAATTGTATGAAGCCTTTGAAGTCCATCTATTACCCTCCAAGGTTTTTGACCACCATCAAAATAGAATAACGGTATTGGTAGTTTAATCATTAAGGATTCAATGAATAGACTTTTCTGATCATTGCTCCACAAATCTCTGTTACGTTGCAAATCATCTTCACCCCAGATATCAATCCATGTATCTTCAAATATTCGTTTGCCATGAATCATATCTATCAATTCAGAAGTGCGAAAATGCTGTAAGCGGATGTTCACATCATCTGGATTGTATGGCAGCTCAGCCTTCTTTTTATAACTTGACTTTCTTATCATGACTATTCAAATAAATTCGTTTGTGTTGTTGCTGTGGCTTGAACGGTTTTGCTTTCCCGTATCAAGCTGTCTTTATTGGTAAGCAAGCCAAGTGCTTGTTTATGGTCTTTGCTGCCAGTAGGTAATACTTCGCAAAGCGAAGTGATAACCCTCCAAAAACTATTTTCAGGCTGGGCGGCAACTTTACCAATATATTGCAGCAAGGCTGTTCTGTTATTGCCCTTATACAATGCCATTGCCCTATGTACTAAGTCAATTAAAAAGTTATTGGCCCTGTCGCCAATATTTTTATTGGTATTGATGCGTTCTTCAAATGTGCCTAAGGTTTGTTTGTTCCCATGCTTGATAAGTATGTGTTCAGTAAACAATTCTCCTACATTGATGCTTAACCCTACCCGGCTGAATTTTGCAGCATCATCAAATTCACTTTCTGCAAAGCTGTAAAGCTGCAACCAACCGATGTAGAACTTGGTGAAATCATCGCCATCAAACCCTTTGAGTAAAGCATTAAAAGCACTTTCTCTTGCCATTTCCAAAAGGTCTGCTACCGTTACTTCGCTTCCGTCTGCTTTCTCTACTTTTTCGTATTTGCCAAATTCACTTACTGCCTGACCAAAGCAAGCTGTCAATAAATCTGCACCTCTGAATCCCAAACTGTATAATTCTTCTACTTCTTTCGCAACTGTTTTTTGAACTGCTTTCCTTACTTCCTTGTAATCACCAATCCCATTTCGTTGTGCTGGTCTGCAAGAAACGGTAACTGAAGACTGTAAAGCAGCACCGGCATTTGCAATCATTCTTGTGTCTCTTTCTGAATCTATTGCCCAACTGCCAGTGATATTCATTCTTGCACCTAAAATTGAATTACAAAGTGTTGTCCAGGCTTCTGTACTTTGATGTGCAAACATTATGCTTACGATGTCAGAAGTCTGATGTTCAATTGCATCAAATATTTGCAATAACTTATTTTCAAAGTGAGCTTTTGCTTTTTCAGCATCACCAGAATGATGGTGCTTTAACATTGTGCATTCATCAGATTTTGGTGTTTGAGGCGTTGCAAAATTTAAAGGATATAAATTAGCGATGCTCCTTTTCATCCACACATAAAAAAAGTCAGATAAATCAGCATAGGCAATAGCGTCATAATATGGAGGGTCAGTTATTACTGCCGTTAGAGATTTTACAGGAAACTGTTCTTTCTCTCCACTTGCTGCATTATTACAAATTGAAGTAAATGGAATACTGCTTTCCGAGTTGAGATACATAATGATCCATTCCAATTGATTTAAAGGACCACTTGTAGAGGGAGCAAAAATGCTTACTTCAGGATAATCAAAAACCATTGCAATTGCTTGTCTACCAAAAATGCTTGTTAATTGTTCGTTTTGAGGAATCCATCTTCCAAATGAAGTTAGATATGCAGCAATGCGGTCAATCCAAATACCCAAATAGGTTATAATTGCTTTTGAATATTCACTTTCTTGAACACTAAGTTCTTCCCTTATAATATGCAACTTGCTAATCAATGTTTGCATAGCAAACAACTGTCTTTTTGAAAATATTTGGCCCCACTCTGTTATGCCCCAACTAAACGTATCTCCGCCAGCAGAATTTCTCTGCATTTTTTCTATTGGAATATCAATCTCATCAGGTAATGCCGTTAATGAATTTATTTCTTCCGTGGTTGGCAACCTATATTCCTTTCCTTGTTCACCTTCTTGAACAATAGCCAATAATTTTTCCTTTAGATCACATCTTATAATTTGCTCCTTAATTTTCTTTACATCTGTAACGCTTCCACAACAAGGACATTTCATATTACCTCTGTTATTCCAACCCTCAAAATCATACTTGCCATTTTTCAATTCAAAATCTATTTTATTGCCCTTGATTATTGGATTTAGATAGATTTGTTTATCTTTTTTGTTTGCTAAATAAAACTGCTTTAAAAGCGGAACTTCAGCTTTACAACTTGGATTAGAACAAACAGCCAATCTTGACCAGTAATAGACTAAAGGTTTTTTACCTTTCTTGTCTTTCGGGTAGTAATGTCCAATTTCCTTTTCAGCCAATTCAAGTAATTTGTTTGCATAAAACTCAACATCAAAACTTAATCGGTTTTGAATAGTTACTGAACCAGCAACAGTATTGCTGAATAATTTATTTTCATTTGGAAGTTTATCAAACTCCTTTTGACCGTATAGTTTTATAAACTCTACTTTGCTATATGTAATTGGTTTACCAAATTTTTGAGGAAATTCTAAACTGCTTCTCTGAATAATATTGGCAACAGGGTTAATATCATTACCATAACTTCTGCATCCCAACCTTGCTGCCTCTAATGGAATTGCACCGCCACCTGCGAAGGGGTCAAAAATGATAGGCATTTTACTTCTAAATCCATCAATTGCATTTTGAAGATTCAGTTCCAACTCAGTAACCTTTTTAGTTTTTAAGTGTCTGTCCGAAATCGAATATAGTTCGGATTCGATTTTTGCAATTTTCTCATAGCAAGTTGAAAAATCATCAAGTAATTCTGAACATGATTTATTCGGCTCTAATTTTAAATTATAAGCAACCCATATAAGTTTTCTTGCCTTGTTAAGAATAGCATCATTGCATTTATTTTCCCACTTGATTAAACTAAAATCACTAAGCTGTTTTCCTGCTGGTGTTGCCTTTCCCGCCTTTTCATTTTCACAAAATTCAGTGCTATATTTCCCAATTAGCATTAACAACCTGTTGCGGTGGTTGTCTTCCATTTTGTCAATGGCGGCAGTATAAGGAATGTCATTATAAGGTTTGTAAGCATCAACTAACATTCCTGGTTCATTCAATGGTTTTGCAGCACTGCCTAATAATACCTCAACTGCCTCTTTAAATTGTTTTGGACAATTTTCATCTAATGGATCGGGTACCAAACTGGCAAATACAACAGCACGGCAAACTGGCAAAGGTCTTCTTGCCCACCAAATATGCATAGTGGAAATATGACCGTGATGTATGTATTTATCATGCACACTTGCTGCCGATATTTCTTTTATCGGCATTGCTACTTCTATTAATTTCTTTGCTTGTGCCATTATGCGTTAATCTTTTGTTTCCATTCTGCCATCGGCAAAAAGTATTGAACTCCTTTTGATTTCAATTCAAATTTGAGTGCCTTAGCAGGGTTTTGTATGCGGTACAACTCAGGGTTGATTTTGCAATTCATTACAATGTATAACCAGGCTGCATCACCCAACTGTGCCAGGCGGTTCATTTCATTTTCACTTAACATTACACTGCCATCACCAGCACTGCGTCCTTTTACTTCAATGTATCGTTTTAATTCTTCAGGGCTTATGCTCTTTACATCATAGCCTTCGTTATTGGCACTTACATCAACCGGTTTCCAGCCTACACTAATTTCATAATCCATTGCTTCTTTCATGGCTATGGCTTCTGCTTCATCATCACGGCTCATACCGTAATGCCCTACATATTCAACCTGCGTTAATGGTACTACATACGCACAGCCCAATACCTCCGGTGCTTTCGGGTTAAGCTGTGCCATCAGTTCCAAACTTTCTAATCGGCTTTGCTTTTTGTGTATAAGTTCGTTGATGCGTTCCTGCTTTTTCAAAATCTTTTCCTGCACCTTGTTATCACCGTATAGCACTTTGCTTTGCAGTTCCTGTATGGCAATTTGTAAGTCCATTATAACCTGCGTAAAGGCAGATTCTAAATATACCCTGCGGTCGGCAGCATCTTTTTTTACATGGGCTTTAGTATCTTCAAATTGCTGAGTAGTTATTTTTTCAAAACTCCACTGCACCACATCGTTGGTACTTACCACCGGAGGAGGCTCTATAGGTTTTGTAAATTCGGTTGGTGTATGCAGGTCAATAAACTTAGCAGGTGAGGTGATATGAAATTCACCGTCTGTGGATTGATACACCATTACCAATCTTTCATCGGCAATGCTATCGTCTTTTTTGCTTGCCCGGTTATCAACTATCTGGCTCTTTACAAAAAATGCAAAGTAGTCTTCCTTATCATCTGGTGAAATAAGGATAGTGCCTTTAATCATATCCTCACGGTATAGGTTGCGAACCACAGTAACCAGACTATCAAAAACAGGATTGCCCGGATTGATGTAATGTACTTTGCCTAAATCGCCAACACTTTGATAGTCGAGGAAGATTTGTTTATCAAAACAAAACTGGATAGACTTGATGGCATCAAAGTGAATTTTATAGGTCTCCTTCAACTCGGCAATAACAGGATCGGGCATTTTATCAATACGGAAAATGGATTGCCTTAATTCGGTAAATACACCACCTAAATTTTGAAATGCCTTTTCATAAAACAACTTGATATAAATGGGCTGCAATCTTTTTTCATCTGAATTTTCTTTCAGCAGTCTTGCATCTCTGTAATCAACTGTGCTGTGGGCTAATTTATCTTTTTGCTCATTTATTTTCTCGGTGAATTTCAGCTTTAAGGTTGCATCATCCTGCGAAAGAAATCTATCTAAATCAGTTTCCTTACCATTGAAAACGGAATTGATAATATCATCCAACCCAACTCCTTCCAACACATCCTGTATCACATCATAAACTCTATCATCACCCATGCCTTCACGAATGATGTCTAACTTGGTTAAAAGCCTTTCTAATACTTTACCTTCTTTGGTATTGCTTGCTACCATATTAAACACCAGCACATACTGCTTTTGGCCGTAACGGTGTATCCTTCCCATTCTTTGCTCCAAACGGTTTGGATTCCAGGGAATATCCCAATTGATAAGTAAGCGGCAAAACTGCAAATTGATACCTTCACCGGCTGCATCGGTTGCAATTAGAATTTGTGTATCGGGTTTGGCAAATGCCCATTGTGCTTCTCTTCGGTCATCCACATTTTTGCCACCGTGAATGGTAGCCACTTTATAGCCACCGCTTTTAGTGAGGCGTTCTTCGAGGTATAATAAAGTGTCTTTATGTTCGGTGAAGATTACGAGCTTTTCACCGTTTTCTAAAACACCATTTGATTTGAGTAATTCCTGTAATTCCTGAAACTTCTTTTCTTCCTGCTTTCGGTTGTATAAAGATTCCGCCATCTCATACAACTTCTTTACTTCATTGGCTTCTGTTTGAATTTCGCCCAAACTTTTAGCCGTTGTAAACAGCTTGAATTTTTTAGGATCAGAAAGGATGTTTTCCAATGCATCTCTTTCATCATCTTCCAAATCTTCAAACTCCTCAATGTTATCTACATCAAAGCCTTCCAGTTTGTGCCTTTGGCTAAACAGGTTAGGGTTTTTATTGGTTTCATCCAATATTCCTTTCAGGGCATTGTAACGTCTGCCCAATGTATTTTTTATGGCAAAGATTGAGCTAACCAATCTTCGCTGCATTACGGTTAAAGCCAAAGAAACGTGTATGTTTTTGGTTTCAGAGGCTTCTTCTTTTTTCTTGGTGAGGTAGCTTGTTACAGCATCATACAATTCCTTTTCTTCAGGTGTAAGTTGATAGGCTACTGTTTTTGTGTACCGGTCTTTAAAGAGTGGCTTGCCTTGCCAGTCTTTCATATCTTCTTTTAACCTGCGGATGAAGAACTTATTGATGCCATTGTGTTCTAATTCCTTAATACGTGTGGAGGCAATTTCATCAGTAGCGAAAATATCTTCGTCTAATAATTGCAATAGTTTTTTGAAAGTATCTGTTCTGCCACGGTGTGGTGTTGCTGTTAGCAATAAAATATGTTCGCACTGTTGCGATAAAACCTGTGCAGCTTTATAACGAAGTGATAAATATTGCTTGCTGCCGTAATCGTAAGCAGAAAGTTTATGGCACTCGTCAAACACAATCAGGTCCCAATGTGAATTGCTGGCAACATTTAATACATCTTCCCGTGAAATGAAATCAATAGATGTTACAATTCGCTGTGCAGTATGAAAAACATTTGGGTCGGATGAAAACAAACTCCTGTTTACTAATGTGAAAGGGATGTTGAATTTGATAGCCATTTCATCCTCCTGCCATTGCTTAGTAAGACCACCTGGAGTAACAATTAAAATTCTTTCGGCAAGCCCTCTCATCATCAGTTCTTTAATGAGAAGCCCGGTCATAATTGTTTTACCAGCACCTGTATCATCTGCTAACAGGAACCGAATTTTAGGAAGTGGTAACAGAAATTTATAAACTGCTTCTACCTGATGGGGTAAAGGATCAACAATACTACAATTGACCGCAAAGAGTGGGTCAAACTGGTAAGCAGAATTGATGCGTTCTGCTTCGGCAAATAATCCAAATTTTGTTGGGTCACCTTTGAAGTTGAATGTTCCTTCCTGAGTTAGCATTTCCAATGCATCAAACTCTTCTTTAGAAATAACTTTGGTATTGGCACGGTTGGTATTTACGCCAGTGAATTTTATGGATACCATAGTGCCTAACGGTTGAATTTGATTCACCGTTACAGGTTCTGTTGGTATAAGGTTTTTAACTATTTGTCCTGTCTCTATTGCCATAAATTATTTCTTGCGTTTTTTAAATTTTATTTTTTCCTCTGTGGCCTGAATAGCTTCATTCGCCAGCTTCTCGTCTTTCACCACTGCGTAAATTTGGTCGGCTAACCATAGTGTCATTAATTCATCGCTACTGGCTTTGAGAATTTCGGCAATGATGGGTATCTGCTCCCGTTTGAGTTGCCGCAAACCCTTTTCAATTTTACTCAGTTGAGCTGTATCCATTTCAAGCAATGGTGCTACCTGCCGCAAGTACAAATGTTGCTTCTCTCTGAGTGCTCGTATTTTCTCACCAAACTGGCTTTCCATCGTTGTTTTATTGACTTGTCAAATATTGGCAAATAAAAGCAAACAAAAGACAAGTTTTACTAACATAATTGGCAAAGTTGCAAACCTTGCAAAGTCTGCAAAGATGGTAATGGTTGCAAAGGCATTGGCAACAAAAAAGCCCCCGAAGGAGGCTTTTGAATGTGTTTGAAATGGATGGTTACAATTACCTATGACCTGGCAAAAGCCAACAGCAAACTGTAATCGCCCTTATCCGCAGTTTTAACGGCTTTGAGGTAGGCTGTTCGGGTATCGCCTTCGCTGGAAAGGTTGGCAGCACCCCAACTAAAAACTGGCTGCTTGTATATTTTTTCGATGATAATATCGGCCATTAACCGGCTATGCCTTCCGTTGCCGTTTGGAAAGCAATGAATACTTACAATGCGGTGCTTGAACCTTACAGCAATTTCATCGGGTGGGTAGGTATTGTTCCCGCTAATCCGGATTTATTTTAATCCGGACTTATTGAGCAAAGGATTTTTAATCCTCTTACAATTTTAAGCCTAACCATGTTCTTCACCTCGAGGTTATTCTTTGAAAAGAAGGTGATTGGCAAAAATGACAATCATTTACTTTCCGATACAAAACTTAGAAAATATACTCGCTAATATATCGTCATTCGTTATCTCGCCTGTGATTTCGCCGAGGTAATTCAGTGCGCGGCGGATGTCGGCGGCGAATAGTTCCTGCGAGGTACCCGCTGATAAAGCATGCAGCACGTCATCAAGCGCTTCACCTGTTTTCAACAGCGCATCATAATGCCGCGCATTGGTGACGATGGTGCGGTCATTCAATTCTTCTTCCTGCAGCACCTTGTCAACCAGCTGATGCCGCAACTCATCGAGCTGCTGATGCGCTTTGGCAGAGATAAAAAGGATATTCGGCACATCATAAAAGACAGCGTGAAGGCTGTCCGTTGTTTCATCTTCTGCCTTGTTGCCGACTACCATCACCGGAATATCTTTTACCGGAAGACGCGACAGGTCATACAGCAGGTCTTCACGGTTCATATCTTTTACGTCGAAGACATACATGAGCAACGCCGACTGACGGATTTTCTCCATCGTTTTTTCCACGCCGATTTTCTCCAGCACATCGGTTGCCGCGCGGATGCCTGCCGTGTCAATCAGCCTGAACAGAATGCCATTGATGTTGATCACTTCCTCAATCGTGTCGCGCGTAGTACCGGGAATGTCCGATACAATGGCACGTTCTTCATTCAGCAAAGCATTCAATAAAGTTGATTTACCGGCATTCGGTCTGCCGGCAATAACAGTGGTTACACCATTCCTGATCACGTTGCCTAACTGGAAGGAACCAATCAACCTGCCGATGGCTTCCTTCAGCCGCGTCAACAGTGTTTTTAATTGTTGCCTGTTGGCGAATACCACATCTTCCTCCGCAAAATCCAGTTCGAGTTCAATTAATGAAGCAAAGTGAATCAGCTCATCGCGCAACCGTTTTATCTCGGTGGAAAACCCACCGCGCATCTGTTGCATGGCGGCCTTACGCGAACTTTCGGAATCGGCAGCAATGAGATCCGCCACCGCTTCAGCCTGCGAAAGATCAAGCCGTCCGTTGAGAAAGGCACGCAGGGTAAACTCACCGGCTTTTGCTGGCCGTGCTCCTTTCCTGATAAGTAACTCAACAATACGCTGCTGCATATAAGGCGCGCCGTGGCAGGAAATCTCCACCACGTCTTCTTTGGTATATGAATGCGGTGCTTTGAAAATACCAACTACCACTTCATCAATAATTTCATCGCCGTCAATGATCTGCCCGAAGTGCAGCGTATGAGAAGGCGCATTACGCAGTGTTTTTCCACGGAAGATCATATCGCAGATGGAGATACTGTCTTGCCCCGACAATCGAATGACGGCTATGGCACCGATGCCGGGCGGTGTGGAAAGCGCTACGATGGTATCATCAGCAATCATGCTTGTATGCCTCCTTTGAAAGGCGGAATTTTTTCATTTATCAGATAATATGTATTTGCCAATGATGGCGGTATCAAATCAAATATAAAGGGATTGTTTCAGAATGACGGATATTTGCAGGCGTAATTGGCAAGTATATGAAAGTACTTTTTGTTTGCCTGGGCAACATCTGCCGCTCACCGATGGCGGAAGGAATCATGAAGTCGCTGGCGATGGAGAATAAGTTGTCATGGCACATCGACAGTGCAGCTACGGAATCGTATCATATTGGCGCGATGCCGGATAAAAGGGCCATTGCAACCTGTAAACGCCATGGCATTCATATCGCTGATCAGCGGGCGAGAAAACTGACGGCAAAGGATTTCGATGATTTCGATATTATTTACGCGATGGCGGAAGAGGTGATGCGGGAGATCGTTCGGGATCATAAAGCTGCAGCCGGCAATAAAAAATTAAGGCTGCTGCTGGAAGAAGTTTCTCCCGGTGAAGTGCGATCAGTGCCTGATCCATACTATGGAGCGGAAGAAGGATTTGAACCCGTGTTTCAGCTCATTAAAAAGGGATGCAAAGCGGTGTTGAGAAAATATGCGGATATCGGGCAGACGGCATGAAGCACAAACCTGTTCATGCACATGAGAAAAGTGTCACGCGCAATGAGAAAAGGAAACGGCTGTTTCTTTATCGGGAATTATTCTATTACTTGCATTCGGTCAATAAAAATTGAATATGATAGTTGTCAGCGAAAAAAGTATTGATACGGCGGAAGCATATTTTGATGCGCTCGGCGAAAAGGAAGCTTCTGAAATAAGCATCCGTTTTGCCGTGGAGCAGCCTTACCTGTTGCTCTTTCTGCAGGCGATGTCGGTGCTGGAAGAAGATGATATCATTGAAGACGATGATGATCCGGAAGATACGGCTGATGAGCTGACTGATAACCCGCTGCTGGAGGAACTGACTTATTATGCAATGCTGATATGGAAAGCATTTGAAACGGAAGCCGGGAAAGTGCCGCTGATTACCGAACAGGAACTGGAGGAACAGTCAGGCGCTTCTATGGTGGAACTGCAAAATTTGCTTTCGATCGTTGAGAGCAATAACCCTGAAGCCATGGTCCGGCAACTGGAGTTGCTGCGGCAGCCGGTGCTCGTCACGTACCTGCTGGCTACATTTTTTGGTGATGAGGAGGAAACCGGTGATGCCGGTGAAGATGAGGAAAATGATGAAGCCAATTACCTTTTCCTGATCTGCGCGCAAGTGATCATGATGCTCGATGGTAAGGTGAATGGCAACAGCAGGACGGCGGTTCGCTGATGCCGGATCACTGAACCAATGTCATTTCATGGAGCAGGTAGCCTGCACCGGCATAGACATCAATCATAAAAAGTACGTACCGTATATCAACGGCAATATTCCTGCACTGATCAGGATCATAGTACAAGTCACTCATCGTAGCTTCCCATGCACGGTCGAAGTTAATGCCGGTGAGGTTGCCTTCTCCATCGGTTACGGGGCTGCCGCTGTTACCGCCGCTTGTATGGTTGGAAGCGAGAAAGCAGGTGCGCAGCTTACCGGAAGCATCACCGTATGGGCCATAATTTTTTGCCTCATACAGTTCCTGCAGCCGTGGGGTAATTGTATAGTCTTTGCTGCCTGACTTGCTTTTTTCCATCACACCATCGAGCGTCGTATAATAGTCGTAGATGATGCCGTCGCGTGCCTGCAGTCGCTCCACCGTTCCGTAAGCAATGCGGAATGTAAGATTGGCATCCGGATAAAAGTTTCGTTCATTCATCACTTCCATCTGCGCACCCATATACCTGCGGTTCAGTGTTGCTATACGGGTGCGTAACAGCTCATACGCCGGAATCACTTTTTCATCCCTGTGCAGCAGCAGGTTGAGTGTAAAGCGGTACAGCGGATCGCTGACAAGTTTTTTTGCATGGCTTTTACGGTATTTATGCAGAAAGTCGTACACCTGTTTTTCATCATCAAGAAATGAAGCGTGCAGCAGGCCGGCTGTCAGGGTTGCTCCATCCCGGTTTTGCTGCATCAAGGAAGCAGCAGCAGGCGGAGTGTTGATAAATCCGGTGCGGCTGCCCCATAAGGTGATCATTAATGACAACAACTGAAGATCAGTGGTGCGATCGTAACGGCTGAAAAAAATTTGACTTTCTTTCTGCAGGTTTTCTGCTTCGGCACGAATAGCTTCGGCATTTGATCCATCGCTGCTGACGGTTGCCAATGACTGAAATGAAGCAACATATGCAAGCAGGTCACTGTTCATCACTGCATCATAGTAGTCAACAGCGGGTTGCAGCTGCCTGATGGAGTCATAAGCGGCTTTCAGTTCCGGCAGTAACGAACCATATTGCTTTTGCCAAATCGTGTCGGCGGCAACCCTTCGTGAAAATTCCAATTCATATTTTTCTTTGATTCCTTTCACGCCAGCTTTCTTCAATCCATACACTTCACCCTTCATTTTCTTCAGGCCGGATGTTGCAGCGTCAAAACGGGACTGATAAGCCATTCTTGCACTGTCGCTTAATGCCATGGCTTCTGACCAGGCCGCAAGTTTTTTTTCATTGATAGCTATTTTTTCAGCATCCGACACATTTTGTACGAAGTCGATGGCATAGGACGTGGCATATTCATTTGTTCTGCCCGGAAAACCAGCCACCATGGTAAAATCATTTTCCCGGATGCCCCGCAGCGACACCGGGAAATACCAGGCTGGTTTATAAGGAATATTATCCGGCGAAAAATCGGCAGGCCTGTTATCAGCATTCGCATAGATCCTGAACAATGCGAAATCAGCCGCCTGCCGCGGCCAGCTCCAGTTATCAGTTTCTCCTCCAAAGTCGCCGATGGCAGCAGGCGGAGAACCGGCCAGCCTGATGTCGCGGAATGTTTGCTGGAGCAGCAGGTAAAACCTGTTACCATTGAAAAATGATTTCACCTGCGCAACGTAAGGAGTGCCGCGAACTGCCCTTCCCGCCAAAGCGATGGAAAGGCTGTCTATCTTCCGGTTTCTGCTGAACTCCGCCATCGTATCATTCAAAAGCGCCTGTATGCTGTCAGTTACATCAATCATGCTGATGAGGAAGGTAACGCTGAGGCCGGGGCAGGGAATTTCTTCATCACGGCTCATCGCCCAGAAACCATCAGCGAGGTAGTCAGCGCTGTCTGTATTCAGCGATTTTATTCTGCCGCCGGCACAATGAAGATTTGTTATCAGGAGTCCTTCATCTGATATCACCGTACCCGTGCAGTTGTTGGCAAAAAGGCACACTGCATCTTTTATGGACGGCTGACCGACGCTGTAGATCTCACCGGCGGATAGTTGTAGTCCCATGGCATGCATCTTCTCCATATTCATCTGCTCAGCAGATACAGGCAGCCACATACCTTCATCAGGCGGGATGCTTAGCGCATGAAATGGCAGGCAGGAACAGAGAAATGAAAGTAAACGCACCAATTGGGCAATATTCAGATCCTTCATCGCAAATGTTGGAAATCGATTAATGCAAATTAAGAAAGAGACCAAATTGTTTCAAACCATCACCATCAGGCCTGCGGTAGAGGTGCTGGCGGTAAGGAAAATGCCTGAAAATAATTTTAGGCAGGTTGTAACTTTTTTGCGACCTGTGCCGCCTAACCTGGCAAACAACAAAATTCAATCTTAAAAAAAATCTTCCACCATGAAAAAACTGATCCTTTCCGTTCTGGCATTGCTGCCGTTTTCACTTTTCGCACAAAATGATGTGCATGCCTTTTTTGACAAGTATGCAGGGCACACCGGATTCACTACGGTAAAGATTTCGCCCAAAATGTTTGACCTGATTGCTTCCGTTGACATGGAAGATGCCGACTTGTCGGTGGTTAAAGATATCACAGGAATAAATGTGCTCGTGTATGAACCTGTGGAAGGCAAAGCCACAGACATGAGTGATAAGTTGTATGCTGAAGCAAAGATGATGGGTTTTACCGGCTATGAAGAATTGTTGAGTGTGGTGGAGGAAGGCACGGATATCAGGATTCTTGCGAAGTCTGCAGGAGAAGGCATCGTGAGTGACCTGCTCATCGTGGGCAAAGATGACGGTGAATTCATCTACGTGAATGTAGCCGGTAAGATGGATATCAAAAAGATCAGTTCGCTGGCCAATGATTCCGACATCAGAGGACTGGAGCACCTGAAGGATATTGATGAAGATAAAAAGCACTGATTGAATATTGGAGGTCCCGGAAGTTCCCCTTCCCCGGAGAAGCGAGCAGGTTGGTTTTTCTCATGGTTTGGTTCAAGACTGCCTGCCGCTTTTTCTTAAAAAATGAAGACACCTCCTGTATCACCTGATAACATTCCACTTTCATAACGAAGCGTAAATTTCAACCAATGAAAAATATTTTCCTGCTGCTGTTCTTTTGTTTTCCCGTTTTACTTTATGCAGCAACGCCCGCTGACGGCAGTCAGCCGGTAGCCGGTAAGGAATCCACAAAGTTGTCGCTCTATGTGCCCGGCTTTCTGATGGAGGTGGGATCATGGTTTGTACCGAAGGAAAAGGAGCCGGAGCTGAAAACAGCATTGAAAAAAATACGCAGCACCAGCATCGTCGTGCGGGAAGGTTGCGCTTACAATGATTATAACGCTTCGGGTAAATATGCCAGGAAAATGAAACGGATGAGCCAGCAGCAGTTTGAAGAACTCGTAGTTGTTAATTCAATGGAAGAAAGGGTTTCCGTGCAGTTAAGACAAAACAAAAAGGATAAGATCCGGCAGGTGGTAGTACTGGCCGATGACGGATGTTCATCGTTTGTTTTTCTCCGGTTACGTTGCAATATCGGCATGCATCAATTGAAGCAATGGATGGATCAAGACGGCTTCATCAGCAGCAAGGTGAGTAATAAGATCAGCATATAGTTTGGTTGGATGTAACAATTGCGGCAAGAGCACAGTCCTCATCAGGCTGTGCTCTTGCAGTTTTAGCATGCCTGGATGCTTGCAAAGGCGTGCATACCGTTTTTTCTGTGCGGCAGCAGATTTGCTGCAGGCGCGTCAAATCTCACCCGGATTTATTTTCTCCTCATTACCTTCGGCTTTCATTGTCATGTTATGTCACGCGAATTGCAGTATGGGATGATAGCCGGTTTTCTCACGTTAGGGTGGATGTCACTTGGCTATTTTTTACATTGGGAGTCAACTGTAATGGGGCAGTATGCACCTTACCTGAGCCTGTTCATTCTGGCCGTTGCCATTTATGCTGCCATTCTTTATAAGCGCGACCGCGACAAGGGAGGAGTCATCACTTTCCGCGAAGCTGCCACCACGGGAATGGTGGTGAGTTTCATTATCGGGCTGATGGTAGGCTCGTACCTGTTGGTGTATGTGAAGTATGTCAATACAGATTATGTAAACCAGATGATCGCTTCGGCAACGGAGTACTATAAAAACGGGAAAGCATCGCAGGAACAGGTTGACAAGGGCATTGCCGGTGTCAGGGCCATGTATTCTCCTTTCGGGCAATTCACCTATGGCGTTGGCACTACCATGATGACCGGGCTGCTGATCGCTTTGCTGATGTCATTGATCATGCAGCGTAAAGAGAAGAATCCCGGATTGAAAAATTAATTGTTCAGGGGAAATAAAAGCAGCGCATCAAAATGAGTAAACCTTCCATACCAGGCGGCACACGCGATTTATCACCGGAAGAGGTCTTCCGCCGGCAATATATTTTCAATACCATAAAAGGAGTATTCGAAAAGTATGGCTATCAGCCGATTGAAACACCAACTATGGAGAACCTTGCTACGCTGGAAGGAAAATACGGCGAGGAAGGTGACCGGTTGTTGTTCAGAGTCATCAACTCAGGCGATCCGTTTCAAAGGATAAAAAGTGAGCATGCTGGTGAAACAATTTCAGATATTAAATTCAGGGTATCGGATATTTCGGAGAAAGGGCTCCGCTACGATCTCACTGTTCCATTTGCCCGTTATGTTGTCATGCATCAGAACGAAATCACCTTTCCCTTCAAGCGCTACCAAATTCAACCGGTCTTTCGTGCCGATCGCCCGCAGCGCGGCCGCTACCGCGAATTTTACCAGTGCGACGCTGATGTAGCGGGCAGCAATTCGCTCATCCATGAAATGGAATTGATCCGCATGTATGATGAGGTGTTTGCACAACTGGGTATCGGCGTAACCATAAAAATTAACAACAGAAAGGTGCTGGAAGGCATGGCCGCAGCCATTGGCGCCGCGGATAAATTTATTGACATCACCATCGCGATTGATAAGCTGGACAAGGTGGGTTTACAGGGAGTAAGGCAGGAACTCACCACTAAAGGACTGAGCGAAAGCCAGCTGCAGCTGATCGAAAAATTCTTTGGCATCAATGGCAGTGCTTCCGTCAAATTAAATGCGGCCAGGGCATTGCTGAGTGATTCGCCTGCCGGACTGAAGGGTATTGCCGAACTCGATGATATTTATCAATACCTCCATCTGACCGGCAGCACTGCGGCGGAAGTGGAGGTGGATTTCGCGCTTGCCCGCGGATTGAATTATTACACCGGTGCCATCCTCGAAGTAAAACCCACAGCTATTAAGATGGGCAGCCTTGGCGGTGGCGGGCGCTACGATGATCTCACTGGTGTATTTGGCCTGAAGGGAGTTTCCGGTGTCGGCATCTCTTTTGGCGCCGACCGTATTTTTGATGTGATGCAGGAGCTGCAGCTTTTCCCTGCAGGCGTGCATGCGGGCACGAAAGTCCTATTTGTACATTTTGATGAAGCCTCCCAGCATTATGCCTTGCCTTTGGTTCAACAGGTGCGGCAGGAAGGCATTGCTGCGGAGATTTATCCATCTGTTGAGAAAATTAAGAAGCAGATGAAGTATGCGGATGATAAAAACATCCCATACGTAGTGCTCATCGGGGAGAATGAAATGCAAACCGGGCAGCTGACTTTAAAGAATATGACGAGCGGCGAACAGGAAAGTCTTGCCATCAGCGGAATTATCACAAAAATGAGATAGTACATGCAACGGTGTTCAGCGGAACCCGTTCGCATTTGATTTTACGTCATGCAGCATTCTCATCCCAACACACTGCTATAAATTATGCCGAAAACTCATTACATCAGCTCCGGCTATCTTTCCATGGAAAAGATCAGTGAGATCATCACAGGCGGTTATCAACTGGCGCTGTCAGAAAGTGCGCAGCAAAAAATAATCGCCTGCCGCAGCTATCTCGATCAGAAGCTGAAAAATTCTGATCACCCGTTCTATGGCATCAACACCGGTTTCGGCTCGTTGCGTAACATCCGGATATCGAGTCACCAGATTGAAGAATTGCAGGAAAACCTCGTGATGAGCCATGCCTGTGGAGTGGGAGAGGAAGTACCACCGGAAATTGTGAAGCTGATGTTGTTGCTGAAGATTCAATCATTGTCGTATGGACATTCTGCAATAGATATCAGCACCATCTGGCGCCTCATTGATTTTTACAACCATGATATTTTGCCGGTCATTTTTCAGCATGGCTCTCTCGGCGCTTCGGGCGATCTTGCTCCTTTGGCACACCTGAGCCTTCCTTTGCTGGGAATGGGTGAAGTGAATTTTCAAAATAAAAAATGGCAGGCATCTGAAGTGCTGAAAGCATTCAACTGGCAACCAATAAAGCTTCAGTCAAAAGAAGGATTAGCGCTGTTAAACGGAACGCAGTTTATGAGCGCCTATGCCACCTGGATTTTATTACAAGCCAGGCGGCTGAGCACATGCGCCGACCTGGTTGCCTGCATGTCGCTTGATGCATTTGATTGCCGGCTTGATCCGTTCAATGAATTAATTCACAGGGTGCGTCCGCATGCGGGGCAGCTGGAAACGGCAGCCGCGGTTTTGAAAACACTGGCCGGCAGTGAGTTGGCGGCAAAAGAAAAAACAGATATTCAGGATCCGTATTCCTTCCGTTGTATTCCACAGGTACATGGAGCATCGAAAGATGCTATCCGTTATTGTGCAGCTGTTTTTACTACGGAGGTTAATTCGGTTACCGACAACCCGAATGTATTCCCGAATGAAGATGTCATACTCAGCGGAGGAAATTTTCACGGGCAGCCGCTCGCACTTGCACTGGATTTTCTGGCCATCGCCCTCGCCGAATTGGGAAGCATCAGTGAAAGAAGAGTGTATCTGCTTGTCAGCGGACAGCGTAGCTTACCGCCTTACCTTGTGGCGACGCCGGGTGTCAATTCCGGCATGATGATTCCGCAATATACGGCTGCGGCGCTCGTGAGTGAAAACAAGCAGCTCTGTTCACCTTCATCGGTAGATTCTATCATGTCGTCCAACGGGCAGGAAGATCATGTCAGCATGGGCGCCAATGGTGCCACGAAGTGTTACAGGGTACTTAAAAATCTGGAAAACATCCTGGCCATTGAATTGCTGAATGCGGCGCAGGCACTTGAATTCAGGCGGCCGGCAAGAAGCAGTGTTGCCGTGGAAAAATTTTTCGATGATTACCGTGCTGTTGTTTCTTTCAATCAGTCTGACCGCGTGCTGAGTGATGATATACGGCAAAGCGTGCAGTTCTTAAATTCAATTTCAGTATGATGTGAGGAATGATTGGCGCGAACTTGTTCAAGTCGCCCTTTTGTCGTAAGTTTGCGCCGTTTTCTAAACGGGATTTTCACTTTATTTTACGACATGCCGGCATATCCCGCACTTCACGGGAACCGGTTGTGGAATACTTAACCAATTAATTCAAAACAACAATGATCATTCTCATTTTCTTTGTCTGCCACTGGTACTTTTCTCTTTTCTTCCAGACATTCTTTCACCATCGTTATTCAGCGCATCAGATGTTTACGATGTCGAAAACCATGGAAAAGATATTTATTTTCCTTTCCTGGCTTACACAGGGTTCCTCTTACCTCAGTCCGTATTCTTATGGAATTCTTCACCGCTTGCACCACGCTTACGCAGATACGGAGAAGGACCCGCATTCACCCAAGTATGATAAAAATATATGGTCCATGATGTGGCGTACGAAAATCATCTACATGGAAATTCTGCATGAGACCTATCCGGTGGAAGACAAGTTCAAGAATAACCTTCCTTACTGGCCCGCCTTCGAAAAATTTGCCGACAGCTGGTACAGCCGTATTGCCTGGGGCGCTTTCTATGTGATATTTTACATGATGTTTGCCACGCATTGGTGGATATTCCTGTTGTTGCCGATTCATTTTGTGATGGGGCCTTTTCACGGAGCAATCATCAACTGGTTTGCACATACCATCGGTTCAGTGCGTTTTAAAATGAGTGATACAAGCAAGAACCTGTTGCCGGTGGATTTTCTGATGCTGGGTGAAAGCTATCATAACAATCACCACAGTCATCCGGGCCGCGCTAACTTCGGTATCAAATGGTATGAGTTTGATCCGGTGTATCCCTTCATCCGTTTGTTTGACTGGATCGGTATCATTAAGCTGAAGCCGGTGGCGGTAAACGCGTAGGAAAAATAATTTTGTGTTTGAATAGCGCCTGAGGTAAATGCTTCAGGCGCTTTTTTTATATTCGCCTGAGTGGCTGAAATCACTGCAATAAGTGCATTCTTCAGTAGTCTAAAAGATATTCCAGCAGGGAAGTGAGGAATTGTGGAACTATGGAAGGATGACTGGTTCGAGGTGAAAATTTGTTCTGCCATTGCATCCCTTAGTAAGTATACGCACCGATAGTATATTGCTGCACTTTCGCCGGAGCGCCTGCGCAAAAAAGCAATGTAAGGAATAAACATTTCCGGATCATAGCAGTTAGATTCGCATTTGTGAATTTACAAAAATTAAAAGTGCTCCTCGATGAAAAGGCCTCGTTTTATAACAGGCCGGCATTCATTGCAACAGATCCCGTCAGCATACCACACCGCTTTTCAAAGCCACAGGATATTGAGATTGCCGGATTCTTTGCAGCCACGCTGGCCTGGGGCAACAGGACTTCCATCTTGAACAGTTGCAACCGCCTGATGGAAATGATGGATCAGGCACCATTCGATTTTGTATTGCATCATAATGAAAAAGACCTGCAGCCGTTCATCCATTTCAAACACCGCACGTTCAACGCAACCGATGTCTTGTATTTCATTCATTTCTTCCGGAAGTATTACCGGGAGCACTCATCGCTGGAGGCGGCCTTTGTGAAATTTCTTCCTGCTGCATCACCCAATACCGGACCGGCACTGACGGGCTTTCATGGTTATTTTTTTGATGATGAAAATGCGCCGCAACGCACCAGGAAACATATTGCGACACCGGCGCGTAATTCAGCCTGCAAGCGGCTGAATATGTTTCTTCGATGGATGGTGAGAAGAGATAATTGCGGCGTTGATTTCGGGCTCTGGAAAAAGATAAAACCATCGCAGTTAATTTGTCCGTGTGATGTACATGTAGGTCGCGTTGCGGGGAAACTGGGTTTGATCAGCAGCCGGCAAATGAACTGGAAAACCGCATTGGAACTGACAGCAGCACTTAAAACATTTGATGCTGATGATCCTGTGAAATATGATTTTGCCTTGTTCGGACTGGGTGTTGTCGGGAAATACTGACCGCTGCATACGGCACTATCTGCGGCCATTGATGAAAACAACTTACATTTAGTGATACAAAAAATCGGCACAGGTAAAACTTGTATCGTTTGTAACCAAACCGTTGATATTGTTTTACTGCATGATGAAGAGTATCAAAGGTGACCATGAAAAATTCTGCAATCATTCATAGTAATAAAATGTGCTGCCGTTGCATTCAGGCTATCACGAAAGTAGTAATGATGGTAATCAGTCTTTTGCTATCATCGTTCTTTCCTGTCTGCGCGCAGGATTGGGAACCATTGCCCACAGGCACGGGTCTTGACCTGCTCGGCTTGCAACGCCTTGCTCCCGGTACATTGATTTTTTTTGGAGATGATGGCATCTTGTTAAAAACGGTAAATGGCGGCGTATCATTTTCATCGGTACAGAATCCTTCTGCGTTCATTTATACGGAAGCGTTTTTCCGCAATACGGATACGGGCTTTGTTGCCAATGGCAGTGGAAACATTATGCGCACGTATAATGCCGGCAATAATTGGGTAAACACGGGAGGTTGTACCTGTTTTGTAACATCGATTTGTTTTTCAAACAGCATGACAGGCGTGTACGGAGGATTAACAGGTGTTTACAGAAGTTTGGATGGCGGAACTTCGTGGTCATCCATTTCCGGAGCGCCCTATTTTGTTCCTGAAAAAATGGTGGCCTTCAGCGATTCTGTTTTTATTGCGGCGTATCATCTCAGTATTTACAAGAGCACTGATTATGGTGCCACGTGGCAGTTTGATACGGTAAATTTCAACAGCAATTATTACCTGGCAGGCCTGAGTTTTATTGATGCACAAAATGGTTTTGCCATTTCGGGTGATGGCTATTTATTCGCTACAAATAATCAGGGCGAAACCTGGAGTGAGGTAGCTGGGACCGGACTGGATGCAGGCGGCGACCTGCTGTTCACCGATTCGCAACACGGCTACGCTCTCTCCGGGCAATATGATATTTATGAAACCTCCGATGGAGGTCAAAGCTGGACGTTGGATTATTCTTCTTCATCCGTTCTATCCGGGCTGGCCGGCGATTCCAATGCGGTGTATGCATGCGGACATAACGGACTGGTTTTAAAAAAGGAACTAACAACAGGAATGGAAAATCCTGCTGCCGGAATTGCATGCAGGATTATCCCAAATCCCACACAAAAGGAAATTACTATCACAGGAATCAGCAACATTGAAAGGGTTGCAGTATATAATGCAATGGGCGTTTTAGTTTATACAGCAGATCATCCGGAGAAAGGCAGAATGAATATCACGATGCTTCCGCCGGGAATCTATGCCGTGCATTTTACTTCGTCCATGCAATCAGATGCAGCCATCTTTGAAAAATTTTGAGTAACAACATACTATCTCACCGGAAGCGATCAGGCCATGAATAACATGCATCTTTCACCGGTTGAAACACAGGTTATACAATTGCTGGGCAGCTACATTGACTTACCGGCAATTGAAGGCAGCGATGATGTATTCGCCGCAATAAGAAAGGAGCTGATTGACAAGCTGGAAACTTTACTCCACAACGATTATGAAAAACTGTTGTGGCTGTTGTACCGGATTGATGTGGATGAAGAGAAGGCAAAGGCACGTCTTGCTGCTGATTCCGCGACTCCGCCCGCAGCAGTGCTGGCTGATTTGATACTGGAGCGATTACTTGAAAAAGCAAGATCACGAATAAACAACCCGCCTGCCGCTCCGGGCGACCTGGCAGGCTGAAGCATATAGCTATTGTTTCGTAAACTTTCCGGTAACCACACCGGAAGAAGTCTGTAACCTGATAAGATAACTTCCGGCAGGTAAGTTATTTATTGAAAGCTGGCAGGGCAGCAGCACTTTGCTGAATTCCTGTACCGGCCGGCCATCCATAGAAAAAATGTTGATGCTTGCCGGTATTTCATCCCAATCATCAACATCGGCCATCAACACGTCATCGGCAGGGTTGGGGTAAAGCAATAATGCCTTTGGCTCCACTACTATTTTTTCCTGTCCTTCTTTAAAACTGTTGCACGTTCCGCCGGTAAACCACGACAGCAATTTAAGGTAACTCGCTTCGGTGTAAATGGCCACTTCCGTGATCTGCCATGAATCCTGCGGCCAGTTCGCATTCCAGTCGCGATAGGATTTCTGTACAGGTTGATAAAGCGGCGGTGTAACCTGTGCAGCATTGCACTGACTGTTATAACTGCCGCAACCATTCGGACAACAACCATCCAACGCATAAGATGGGTTTGCTCCACCCGGAATAAAACCCGGCGGCGGGCCATAGGTGGAAGTACCTGCACGGTCCCACAATGCACTGCCGTCTGTAAACCATCCATGGTAGATTTCATTTACGCAGGTATCACCGCCAAGCCCGTACATATTGCTCAGGTAGGTGATGCCGACCGGATTTACGCCGTGCAGGTAATGAAGAAACCCCGCAGCGGCGGAGCTGTAGTTGGCCGCATTCGAACTGTTGAGATTATAACGGATCATATCGGTGAACATGGTGCCTTGTACGCATTTAAATTCGTTGTTGCCCCATGTATAGTTATCGTCTGACATGAATGCACGGTATGCATCTGATTTATTTTTATAAGACGGATAATTATCAGGGTTACCCGACTTTACTGAATTGCTGAAAACACTTTTAATGGCCGACGCAACGGCAGTTGTTTTGCCGTTCACCTTGCTGTAATAAAGCAGCATGTCCTGCTCCGTGGATTCAAACGGATAAGCATAGGACCATTGCATCATGTGCACATTATTGTAGTTGTTGTCGAAAACGTCACGGTACACCGTGTTTCCTGTAATTTTATAGAGGAAACATGCGGCTGCAGTCTTCCGTACCATCCTTCCATAATCATCCACTTCCTGCTCTCCGGCGGCAAGCGTTCCTGCATTGTAGAAGGTGACATTTGGATTGGCAATGGCCCAGTTGTATGCACCTATTGCCGCTGTTTCCAGGGTATCTGCAAATGCTGTCATTGCGTTATTGTTTAATGCGCCGAACTGAACTGCTGCCAGTGCAAAAACAGAGGCGCCCGTCAGCGATGCGGACGTGGTGGCTGGTCCATACCGTCTGAATGCTGCATCAGCGGAAGGCGGCGATGCCGTGGCATAGTTCTGCGTGCCCATCACACTGAGCAGCGACCCGTTGTCTTCCTGCATGCGCAACAGCCACTGTAACTCATAGCGTACCTCATCGAGCAAATCCGGTATGCCGTTACCGGATTCAGGAATGCCTGTATCATCTTTCCAGGCAGTAGGATTTTCTTCATAGGCAAGCAACAGCGAAACCAGGGTGCTCCAGGTAAAATTGACATACTTGTTATAATCTCCCGCATCATGCCATCCACCGTGTAAATCGCGCGAAGAGGTTACGGTAGGATTGGTGACCAGCCTGCAATCGAGATCCTGCTGTGTCCCCAGGTGACAGGCTGCATCCGTCCAGCCATTGCCGGCAAAAGGAAATGCTTTGGCCGTACCGCACCGCTGATAATAAAAGGTGCGCAGGGCTGCTTTCAGGGCTTCATCATAAGTATTGTCGCCGATATGGAACTTGCAGGAGCCAACCTGGTTCGTCTTGTCAAAAATGTAATAATCTCCCGGCGTACTCACAGCGGAGAAAGTAAACCACCATGCCTTGTCACCAGATTGAACATGCGTTGCACCGCCGTTCCATGGTTTGATGGTTCCTGTAAAGACAGCCACGTCATCACTCCATCTTCTCACTTCATATTTATTGTTTGCTGTGCCCGGTGTAAAATGATCATTGGCATTGTAACCTGTTTGTGGGTTACTGATCACTGCAATTTTCACAGCATCACAACGATAACCAAACTGATCGACATGAATATGGTAGTTGATGACAGCCGGTCCGGCCATGATGGTAAGAGAGGATACATACAGGCTCAAAAAGGAGAACAGCAGTTTTTTCATGTTGGATTTTTTTAAATGAAAGTGTTTAGTGGCCTTATCATGTACAGGCATATTTCATTACGCAACGCCATTTAAAAAGTTTTCCGGCTGTAATGCATGACATTCAAAATTATGCTGGAGGAAACACAGTCGGCGTACATGCTTAGCTTGCACCAATATGGTTAACTGATGAAAGTTTTCTGATTCAGATACTATCTTTAGCGTCATCTTGAAATCCTAAACCAGTTATTGACTCAATAATGAAACTCATCAGCTATTACAACCCCACCGACGAACAGGATCATCTTGCCATAGTGCATGAAGATAACTACTAC
Organism: Chitinophagales bacterium; assembly: GCA_019694975.1. NCBI lineage: Bacteria > Pseudomonadati > Bacteroidota > Chitinophagia > Chitinophagales > Chitinophagales bacterium. The sequence continues at coordinate 453,464 of JAIBAY010000003.1, read as the reverse complement.
GACTTGCAGGATATGGATTGGCGCCTGCCCGGCAACATGCAATTGTTTTTGTATGGTGGCGAGGAAGCCTTTGAAATAGCCATAGAATACGACAGTATGCTGAAGGAGGGGAAGTCCGTCCGCGCGAGACCCAAACCACTGAGCGGGATAACATTAATGGCGCCTGTTCCGCAACCCACTTCCTGCCGTGATGGTTATGCCTTCCGTCAGCATGTGGCGGCAGCACGCAGAAACCGTAAGGTGGACATGATTCCGGAGTTTGATCAGTACCCTATTTTTTATTTTACCAATCATAATGCGATACAGGGACCGGGAGATATTGTCTGCATGCCGGATCATTTTCAAAAACTGGATTTTGAACTTGAAGTGGCCATCGTGATTAATAAGAAAGGGCGTAACATCCGCGCGGAAGAAGCCGATAACTACATCGGTGGTTATATGATCATGAACGACATGAGCGCAAGAGTCTTGCAAATGGAAGAAATGAAACTGAATCTTGGTCCTGCAAAAGGAAAGGACTTCTCTACCGTCATCGGGCCATGGCTGGTTACGCCGGAAGAACTGGAAGCATTTAAAGTGCCTTGTAAGCAAGGTCATGTTGGTAACAATTACAACCTCGACATGAAATGCTGGGTGAACAATAAACTGGTTTCAAGCGGTAACATGAGCGATATGGACTGGACCTTCGCCGAAATCATTGAACGTGCATCGTATGGTGTTGATTTACTACCCGGCGATGTTATTGGCAGCGGCACCGTTGGCACCGGATGTTTCCTGGAACTGAATGGTACCGGCAAACTGGAAAACCCTTCCTACGAAGAACAGTGGCTGCAGGAAGGAGATATCGTGGAAATGGAAATCAGCGGGCTTGGACATCTGACAAATAGAATTGTAAAGGATGAAAGTGATTTTTCAATTCTTGCCCTGAAGAAAGATGGACAGTCCTGATATTGTATTATGGATGCATGCATCTTCACCGGTTATTTAGAATCGCCTGTTCACATGTATTGACAATACACCTTCCGTCTTTAGATTCCCGAAATTCAATCCTGAACATTTCAAAGTGATGGTGCCTTGCTGAAAATCGAGGCTTTGGGGGCAGATAAGAAATGTATTTACATCATAGGCCACAGGAAAAATCTTCAGCGCTTCACCATGGGAATCAAGGCTCACAGGAATAGTTTGTTCAAACGGGCCGAAGGAAGGTGATTGCAAAACATCACCCAGGCAATCATAGGATATTGACCTGTAGGTCGTGATTTCCACGATACCGCCGTCATCTGCTACGATGGCCAACACATTCACCGCTTCACTCCACGATACAACCGCATTGCCGGTTTCGTGAATAGTATCTTTCTTGCCCGAAGGATGCGTCACGATCCAGGTTACTGCAGGTGCTGTCTTATCTTGAAAATCAGGTTTTGTTTTACATGAATCACAGGATGACAGGCAGATCACTACAGCCACAGACATGATTATGCCTGCCGGAAGAGAAAGGGTGCGGCAAGAAAAAATGCTGACGTTCTGTGTCATGAGATCATATGGTCTGGTTTCCTCAAATGTAAATTTCTTTGACCGCATTGACAATGTCTTTCATTATTTGTTTCAAACCCGGCAAAAAACAACATGCGTAATCAACCAGTCATAAGCCACATCCTGCCTGATGCTGCACAAAAATTGCGCTTGTGTATATTTACCGCTGCAGATTCGGGTTGCTGCCGCCAGGCAATGGAATTAGCAGTGACAAATGACTATGGTAATGAAAGCAAAGGAAAGAGGATGGAAAATTCTTGACACAACAAAGACGAAAAATAACAGTTAGGGAGCATACTTCTTTGTGTTGTTGATTGTAGCCTTTTATGGCGGCATTAAAAATTCCTGTTCTTAAAAAATATCAATTGAAAACTGATCTCCATGTTCGAAACCATCTTGTTTGAAATCACCGGCGCCAAAGCCACCATTACACTGAACCGCCCTGAAGTATATAATGCATTCAATGATCTTTTGCGTAAGGAACTGCTGCAGGCCCTGAAAGAAGCGGAGCGGCAGGTGGCAGTGCGTGTGGTGGTGATCACGGGTGCAGGCAAAGCTTTTTGTTCGGGGCAGGATTTGAAAGAAGTGATGGCGAATCCTGATCGCAAAATTGCCGAATCACTGCACAACGGCTATAATCCTATCATCAGGCAGTTGCGGAATATGCCGAAACCGGTGATCTGCCGGTTGAATGGCGTGGCAGCAGGTGCGGGTTGTTCTCTTGCCCTTGCCTGCGATATGGTGATAGCGGCAGAAGAAGCGGCACTCTCGGAGATCTTTATCAATATCGGGCTTGTGCTCGATTCCGGATCAGGCTATTTTCTTCCCCGGCTGGTGGGTTCGGCTATGGCATTCGATCTCGCCACTACCGGAAGGAAAGTAGGAGCAGCGGAAGCGGTGGCAATAGGCCTTGTAAAATCCGCTGTTCCGATGGATCAGCTCGATAGTGCCGTGCAACAGGTTGCTGACTTTTATGCCAACGCTCCAACGAAAGCCATCGGCTTGATGAAAAAAATGCTCAATAAATCTTTCCACTGCGACCTTGACACTATGCTCGGTTATGAAGCCTATTGCCAGGATATTGCTGCCGCATCGGCTGACAGTAAAGAAGGCATCAGTGCCTTTCTGCAAAAACGCAAACCACAATTCAAGGGTGAATGAACCGGATGATGGTGAAGTTGTATGCCGGCAACTGCCGGTTATTTTCGCGGCAGTGTTGGCTGTTGGCCCTGCTGTTGACCGTTGCATCCTGCCACTCTGGTAAGCCACCGGATCTCTCCGGTGTGGAGGTTGATCTGAAACTGAACCGGATGGAAAAAGATCTGTTTGCACTCAGCGCTTCCGCCTATCCGTCGCAGATAGATTCCCTGCGCAAAAAATATCCTGTTTTATTTCCATTTTATTTCAGAGAGATAGGCGGATGGGACCTCGAAGCGGATACCACCAAGAGTTGGAAGGACAGCATCTGGCAATATGTACAGTCGCCTTATTCACAGGCATTGTACGATTCCACGATGATGCGGTTTGATGATGTGACGGTCTTTGCACAAAATCTTCAGCTGGCACTGCGTTATTTTAAATATTATTTTCCGAAGGCTGCCATTCCGGAAGTCAATACGCTCATTAATGCGCCTCCCGCCTTTACAGTCGGCAACGACCTGTTATGCATAAGCCTCGATAAATACCTTGGTCCCGGTTCAGCATTTTATAAATATGAAACCGAACCGGTGCCGCAATACCTGCTGCGCCGTTTTACACCCGAATATATGGTATGTAATTGCATACACGTACTGGCAACAGCCAACTTTGAATTCAATGCTCCCGGTAAAAAATTGCTGGATGCCATGATCTACAATGGCAAGATTCTTTATCTCAAGAAAAAGGTTTTACCCGCAGCCGACGATTCCATCATCACCGGTTATACAAAAGCAGATCTTGTATGGTGCAAAAACAATGAACCGGAGATCTGGAAATTTTTTATTGAGAAAAAATTGCTGTACAGTACCGATCCGCTGCAATATGCTAAATATATAAACGAAGGGCCATCCACTTCCGGCATGCCTGAAGAAGCGCCCGGCAATATCGGGAGCTGGGTGGGATGGAGGATTGTTACGGCATTCATGGAAAAGAATGAAGGATATACACTGCAGCAGCTCATGGAAGAAACGGATGCGCAGAAGATTCTGTCCGCTTCAAAGTATAAGCCATTGCGGTGAGCAGCTTGTCAACAGCAGGTCATCTGCTCATGGCATGTCTGGAGTTGTTGCAGCACTGTCAGGTGCCGGGTAAATGAAAAGAACAGATGCCGTTCATCATTTTTTTCTTCACTAATTCTTCGCTTCACTTTCCGATTTCTTCTCTTAGTTTTACATTCATTGAAAATTAAACATTAAGCCATGGATCATGTACCTGTTGTTGACTTGTCAGATTATATTTCCGGCACACCGGAAAAGAAACGCAGTTTTATCAGGGAGCTGGGTGATGCATATCATACCGTAGGATTTGTTGCCGTGAAGAATCACGGTATCAATGATAAAATGATTGAAGAACTCTACCGGGAAGTAAAAGCATTTTTTTCTTTACCGGATGAAATCAAATTCAAGTATGAAAGGCCCGAACTTGCGGGGCAAAGGGGTTATACCTCTTTCGGCAGGGAACACGCTAAAGGAAGCAAGGTGGCTGACCTGAAGGAGTTTTTTCAGTTTGGGCAGATGGTGATGGATGATGACCCGATAAAAAAAGAATATCCCGATAATGTATGGGTAACCGAACTGCCGGGTTTCAATGAAGTAAATATCAATGCATATAAAAGTTTCGAAATCGCCGGCGGCTACCTGATGCGGGCCATCGCCCTTTATCTTGATCTTCCGGAAATCTATTTCGATAAGAAGATTCACAACGGAAACAGTATTCTGCGTGCCATTCATTATCCGCCTATCACCGGCGATCCTAAATCGGCTCTGCGTGCAGAGCAGCATGAAGACATCAACCTGATCACCTTGCTCGTAGGCGCTTCTGCTGAGGGACTCGAAATTTTTACACGCGACGAAAAATGGGTGCCGGTGACAGCTATGCCGGGACAAATTGTGGTGAATGTGGGAGATATGCTGCAACGGCTCACCAACGACCGGCTGAAATCAACCACGCACAGGGTTGTAAATCCGCCGAAGGAGTTATGGGGCACTTCGCGTTATTCCATTCCCTTCTTCCTGCATCCACGTTCTGAAATGCGGCTTGATTGCCTGGGCTCCTGCATCTCACTGGAAAATTCCCGTAAATACGATCCCATCTCCGCCGGTGAGTATCTCGATGAGCGATTGATTGAAATCGGCCTGAAAAAAAATAAATGATCAGCTCATGAGGCCCAGGGCCCTCATCTATCTGAAAGATATCTTCCTGGTTGCCATCACCTCATTCGGTGGCCCGCAGGGACATTTGGCAGTGATGAATCACATCCTGGTGGTGAAACGCCGCTATTTCACACACGATGAGCTCCTGGAGGTGAACGCACTCTGCCAGATGCTGCCCGGTCCGGCTTCCACGCAAACCATTATTGTGCTCACGCAGAAAAAATGGAATGCGCTGATGGCCATACTCGCATTGCTGGTATGGATACTTCCCGCATCATTGATAATGTCGTTGCTCGTGGCCGTGTTTTCTACTTTCGAAACACGAAATATGCCGACCGACTTTCTGCTGTTTATTCAACCGATGGCCATCGGTGTAATTGCTCATGCCGGATTCAGGATGGGACTCCATGTGGTGAACAACAGGACTTCTGTCTCCATCATGCTGCTGGCCATAGGGGCGGCGCTGGCCGTTACTACTCCATGGACATTTCCGCTTATTTTATTGGGCGCGGCAATAGTCACCAATATAACGCACAAAGAGAGGGAGAGCGAAGCCATTGTCTTTCCTTCTCAGCAACCATCAGGCGGGAACAATGAATTACAAAAGGTAAAATGGAAGCATGCCTATCGTGGCATTACCATTTTCTTCGGTGTGTTTTTGCTGGCCGGTGCACTGGCACTGGTTACTAAGGCAAAACCATTTGTACTGTTTGAAAACTTCTTCCGCTTTGGTGCGCTTACTTTCGGCGGCGGCAGTGTGCTGGTGCCGATGATGTTTGAACAGTTCGTCAAGCACCATCATTATATCTCAGCAACAGATTTTCTTTCCGGCCTGGCCATCAATCAGGCATTGCCGGGCCCGTCATTTGCCCTTGCCGCATTTACAGGAGGAATGGCGCTTAAAGGCATGGGGGCCACCTCGCAGTTTGGTGGTTGTATAATTGGTATCGTAGCCATTTTTTTGCCGGGCACGCTGATAGCTTTTATTGTCTACCCATTCTGGCAATATGCCAAGCATTTTGCCTTCGTAAGAAAATCGCTCATCGGCATCAATGCGGCTTCCGTAGGGCTGGTGCTTGCCGCGGCTGTGATACTTTACACCAACCTGCAGTTTCTCTGGATCAATATGGGTGTGGTAGTGATGACTTTCCTGTTGCTTGAATTTACCAGAATTAAAGCACCGGTGCTGGTGCTGCTGGCTTTGGCAGTGGGAATTCTTTATGCAGAACTCTGAGTAAATTGCTGTGTCGCAAAAAGAATAAAATGAGCCAATGGTAAATTGCATCATATCTTTCATAACGCTATTTCCACTGACCCCGAAACAACACCGTTTTACGATAGTATCGCAATTTCATACTGCATAAAAAAACATAGCGGAATAACAGCTCATTACAGCGCACGTTTCTTCAAATGATGAATACGCGGATAAAAAAAGTAAACGGTATTAAACCAATTAATCTTAAGTTTACTTTTCGGTTTGCGAAGGCATCAGGCGTGAATGCCACCTGAGAATAATATTGCCGCAATGCCTTCTGTCAGACCAACTCAACCCAACCCAACCCAACAATACCATCTCCAACCATTAAATGACTATTCATGAAACAAAACATTTACTCCATCACAGCAAGACTACTTGGTTTCTTCCTTTTGCTATTTGGCCAGCCTGCTGCTGCGCAGTATTGCTCCGGGTCATTCCTGAACCTGTGTACCTCAAATGATTTTATCAATAACATCACGCTGAACAGTCTTTCCAATAATGGTACGGGCTGCAATGGTAATACCAACAATTATATTGAATACCTGCCAACGGGAACATTAACCACCACGCTCGAATCCGGTTCTTCCTATACTATCAGCTTGCAGTCAGGTATTCAATGGCCACAGGGATTTGGAGTCTGGATAGATCTTAATAACGATTTGGATTTTGACGATCCTGATGAATTCCTGTATGCTTCACCCACGGCCAGTATCAACCTTTTTACCGGACCGGTAACGATTCCCTCCAATCCGGATTATATTGGTGCAAGGCGGATGCGGGTACGGTGCAAATACAACAGTACCATCCTGCCAACGGAGTCCTGCGCCAGTTTTAACTATGGTGAAACGGAGGATTACACAGTTACCATAGCACCTGCCACCAGCAGTATGGAATATGTTTCCAGCACCGTGGTTCAATCAAATTCCGATGCGTTGTCGCTCGGGCAGCAGGATGCGGAGATGATAGGTATTCAGGTTAATACGATCGGCGGACTTAATCCAATCGACCTGACCTCTCTTACTATCAATGACAATGGTTCCACCAATTTCGCCAATGATGTAGATGCCGTGAAAGTATATTACACAGGAAACAGCCCTGTTTTCAATACGGATCAGTTGTATGCGATTGCTACCAACCTTTCAGCACCTATTGTTGTCAATGCAACACTCTCTTCAGGTGCCAATTATTTCTGGGTCACGTACGATATCTCACCCGGTGCACAGCTTGGTGACACACTCGATGCCGCCTGTACGCAGCTGGTGATGACAGGCGCCGCCGGTACACAGGTGCCGACGGTTACTTCACCCGACGGTTACCGGGTCGTTAATTATTGTTACCCGATATACGAAAATCTATGCACTTCCAATGATTTTATTGACAATGTAACACTCAATACGTTGAGCAATCTTTCCAGTGGCTGCAATGGAAACACCAATAACTATATCTATTACCCTCCTGCCGGAAACTTTACCACATCACTGGAATTGGGTGGTAACTATACTGTTTCCCTGCAGGCAGGCCAGGAATTTAACCAGGGCTTTGGTGTATGGATTGATTTTAACAACGATCTCGACTTTGCCGATGCAGATGAATTTGTGTATGCTTCTCCGGCGCCCGGCACTGAAATCTTCCTTGGTAATATCAGTATCCCCAACAACATTGCTTACCTCGGTGACCATCGGATGCGTATACGCTGTATCTACAATTACGTGCCGCTTGCAAGTGATTATTGCAGCTCACAGTTCTATGGCGAAACAGAAGACTATACCATTACCATTACGCCGTCTACTACTATGACTTTTGTGTCAACAAGCACCTATCAGAATAATACACTGGATGTGCTGACCGGTGCAGCTGACCAGGATATCATAAGTGTTGAAGTGGTAACATCCGGAAGTATCAGCCCATTCAACCTCACTTCGCTCACGGTCAATTCCAACGGCAGTACTGATTTTGCCAATGATGTATCGAATGTGAAAGTGTATTTTACAGGAGCTGATCCCGGTTTTTCCACAGATGTGCTTTTTGGTCTGAGCACTAACCTTGGCAGTCCGGTCACCGGAAATGCCACACTCATTTCCGGCATAAATCATTTTTGGGTGACTTACGACATTACTGCTGATGCCGGAATAGGCGACTACCTCGACGCTGAATGCACCCAGGTGGTGATGACCGGTGCAGGAGGAATCCATGTGCCTGCTGTCACGGCGCCCGCAGGTAACCGGCAAGTAGGTTATTGCCAGGCTACCAGTATCTACGGATGCGGATTTTATTTTATTGATGCTGTATCAATCAATACTTTGTCAAACGTAAGCTCAGGTTGCAATGGCGCGGCTGATGGTTATATCAAATATCCCGCAGCCGGAAACAATACAACTACGCTTGAATTAGGCAATCCTTACCTGTTGTCGCTGGAAGGTCCGGAGTTTGCTTCGGTGGGTTTTGGCGTCTGGATTGATTATAATAACGATGGTGATTTTGAGGATGCGGATGAGTTTGTCTATGCTTCATCATTTGCTACTACCGGACCACAGGGTGGAGAGATAACAGTGCCGGATAACGCGGCTTATGTGGGCGAACGCAGGATGCGTGTGCGGGAGAAGGAGTATGCAAACGTGTTTGATTATGAATCATGCGCACAGTTCTATTTTGGTGAAACGGAAGATTATACGATCACTATTTCATCGCCGACCAATATGACCTACCAGTCGAGCACGACCTATCAGAATAACCTGAATGATGTGGTGATTGGTGAGACAGATGCCGAGATGATGCTGATACAGGTAGTAACACAAGGCACGCTTAACCCGATCGACCTCTTCTCCATTACACTATCGTCTGCCGGGTCAACAAATTTCCCCGCTGATGTTACCGGCGTGAAAGTGTATGCTACCGGTCAGAGCCCGGTTTTCTCCACCGGTAACTTATTCGGTTCAGCAACGAATCTTTCTTCACCGGTTTCCGGTGCACAGACGCTGAACACCGGCAACAACTACTTTTGGGTTACCTACGATGTCGCTCCGGCTGCCACGCTGGGAGATTATCTTGATGTCAGCTGTAATCAGTTGCAGTTGACCGGTGCAGCCGGAACACAGGTGCCTGCCGTAACATCGCCTGACGGCAGCCGGCAGGTCGGTTATTGCACGGCCGCAAGTTTGTATGGCTGCCAGTATTATTTCATTGATGGGGTTACCCTGAATACATTGTCTAATCTGACCGGTTGTAACGGAGCTTCCAATGGTTACATAAAATATCCTGCTACCGGAAGTAACACCACTTCGCTGGAAGTAGGCAGCAGTTACACGATTACACTGGAAGGTCCGCTCTATAACCCGGTAGGTTTTGGTGTATGGATTGATTTTAATAATGATGGTGATTTTGATGATGCTGATGAATTTGTTTTTGCTTCACCAACCTATGAAACCGGTACGCAAAGCGGGTTGATCTTTATCCCTGCCAATAATGCTTATTTGGGAGAACGCAGGATGAGGATAAGGGCCGAAGACTATGCTGTTATAGGCAGTACTGAAGCCTGCACGACATACTACAGTGGCGAAACAGAAGACTATACCATTACACTGGTGCCCGCTTCTACAATGGTTTTCAGTTCAGTTACCACGTTTCAAAATAATCTTTCTGCAGTACAGCTGAACATGCAGGACGCTGAGATAGCAGGGGTAAACATTCTCACCATCGGCAGCCTGAATCCCTATTCACTCAACTCCATAACTTTTAACGCAAACGGCAGTACCGATTTTGCCAATGATGTAACAGGCGTGAAGGTTTATTACTCTGGCAGTAATCCGGATTTTTCCACAGCGGAGCTGTTTGGCAGTGCATCGAGCTTATCCTCACCGATAACCGGTTCCGTTGCATTAGCTGGCGGTGCCAACTATTTCTGGCTCGCTTATGATATTGCTGCCACAGGCACCATTGGTCACTTTGTTGATGCGGAATGTGTTTCCATCACGCTGAGCGGTACAGGCGGAACACATGTGCCCGATATCACGGCTCCTGCAGGAAGCAGGGAAATAAATTACTGTGTGGGTACCTATACTTATCAATGTACATCCGATGACTATATCGACAACTTCACGTTCAATACCCTGTCAAACCTGGCATCGGGCTGCAATGGTAACGTTGACAATTACATTAATTACAACCCTACCGGTAATCTGACTACTACTGTCATGATAGGAGGCACTTATGATCTTACCGTACAATCAGGCCCTGACTGGATGGAAGGATTCGGAATCTGGATAGACTATAACAATGACGCGTCCTTTGACGGAGCTGATGAATTTGTTTATGCATCACCCGATTACGGAACCTCGGTGTACACCGGAACAGTTACCATTCCCCTGACTGCATCGTATGTCGGACAACACCGGTTGAGAGTCAGGTGTAATTACTATGATACTGTTGCCGCTGAAGAGTATTGCAGTTTGTTCTCTTACGGCGAAACGGAAGATTATACGATAACCATTGAGCCGCTGCCACCTTGTACCGGTGTGCCGGAACCAGGAACCTTATCGGTTACACCGGATGAGTTCTGCGCTGCCGGAACAGTCGCCTCACTCACCTTGTCAAACTATCCGCTGGCTGCTGATATCGCTTTTCAATGGGAGCAGTCTGCTAACGGCACTTTGTGGAATACTATTTCCGGAGCAACCGGTTACACCTATGCAACACCACCGTTGTCGGCCACTTCCTATTATCGTGTAAAAGTGACTTGTAACAATTCCGGAGGCTCAAGCTATACCAATGCGGCTGTGATAAACATGGTGGCTGCTCCCGCCGCTCCTGTAGCAGCGGATGTCACGCATTGCGGTCCTGGTACAGTTTTGTTATCGGCTTCAGGCGGAAGCGGTGTGTTGCGTTGGTATGATCAGCTCACGGGAGGCACGCTGCTGGGCACCGGCGCATCATTCACTACACCCTATATCACTGCCACCACCACATACTACGTTGAAGAATATATTGGCACCGACATCACAGGATGCTCCAGTCTGCGCACACCCGTGAAGGCAATCATCTATCATCCTGCTATTGCAGCATCTGTTGATCTCGATTCCATTTGTGCCGGCGGTAGCGTAAATCTCCAGGCGGAAAACAATGGCTCCGGAACATTTAACTATCAGTGGACACCTTTGATTGCAGGCATGATACCGGCAAACGGACAGGGTGCTTCCGTGATCGCTCCTCCGGCTGCCAATACCGTATTTACCGTTACTGCCTCAGAAGTGAACGGGCAGTGCGATACCTCGCTCTCCGTTGGCGTCATCGTTTCGCCCTTGCCTGTAGTGCAACTGACAGGTTTAAGCAATACCTATGAAGTGATTGCGCCGGCTGTAACGCTGTCCGGAACACCGGCGGGCGGCAACTTCAGCGGGCCGGGTGTTACAGGTAATAGTTTTAGCCCTGCGGCTGCCGGCGTCGGCGGTCCGTATGTGATCAGTTACACTTATTCCGATGCGAATGCATGTACCGGTGTGGATACGGTGCATGTGGTTGTCACCTTCCCGATAGGCATCGATCAGCCGCTGACAGCGGAGAGGATCATCATCTATCCCAACCCTGGTGACGGGCTGCTGGTGCTGGATATAACGGCTCCGCATATAACCGGAGAGTTGGATTGCAAGGTGTTCAACATTGTGGGACAAGTTGTGCATGAAGAAACCATCCATGTGAATGGGGAACGGGTTACCCAGTCATTCGACTTCAGGCAATGGTCTAAGGGCACTTACTATTTCGAATTACGAAATGATGATCAGGTGATCAGGAAAAAGATCGTGATTCAATAGCAATTGTTCTGAACAGCATAAAAGGGCAGCACACATTCGCTGCCCTTTTTTTGTGCCTGGTTAGCAACGTGCAGCATTTGTTTGCAGAGCTGCCGTAGTGCTTAAAAGGAATTCTGTTGGCTGCGCCGGCACTTTCTGTGTCTCCTGCCGTCATAGTACAGCCTGAGAGCCCGCAGACATTCAGAATCAGTCCTGACGACAGGGCTTTTTGGGCTTGCAAATTCGAATGCAATCCCGTAGGTTTACTGAAAAGAAACAGATTCCGGAAAACTTCTACCACTCCTTTTTTTATTGCTATGCTTCTGTGAATGGAGTTCGCCGGCGTTTCGCTTTTTCAATATACTCTTTTAACGAAAATTCAAATCGTACAATGAAAGCGAATCACTACAACCTCTTCATCGCACTTTTTCTGCTTATCATGACTGCAGGAAGTACAACAGCACTCGCACAATACTGTACATCCAACCTTTATTTTTACGGATGTACCTATGGCGATTATATTGACAATGTAAGTGTAGGAACTATCAGCCAGGTTTCTACCGGCTGCACCAGTGGCAATGCAGGCTATAGTGATTATACGTCTATGTCAACCAACCTGGAACAGGGATCAACTTATACCCTGACGGTTTCTGTTGGAACATATGGCCAGTACGTTTCCATGTGGATTGACCTGGATGATGATGAAGTTTTTGAACCCACAGAGAAACTGGTTTCCTACCTCTACTGCGGAACACCGTTCACCAACTACAGTGCAAATTTCATCGTGCCTTTCTATTCATTACCCGGCGACCACCGCATGCGTGTAAGGAGTGTTGCATATTCTTATCCGCCGCTTGATCCTTGTATTCAGTATTACTATGGTGAAGTGCATGATTACACCGCGCATATCACGCCTCCGGTAAATATGACTTACTTATCTGGTTCTGTCATTCAAACCAATACCACAACTACCTCCACCGGCAGCAGCGATGTGGAGATCATCGGTGTGCAGGTAGTAACAAATGGCAGCCTCAGCCCATTGAGTGTATCTTCCCTTACGTTGAATGCTTCCGGTTCAACCAACTTCGGAAGCGATGTGAGCAATGTTAAAATTTATTACACCGGTAACAGTTCGGCATTTGCCACTAATAACTTATTCGGATCTTCCACCACACTGGCAGTACCCATCACCGGAAACCAGGTGTTGGCACAAGGCACCAACTATTTTTGGGTGGCTTATGACGTGTCCGGTACCGCAACAATAGGCAATTACCTGGATGCGGCATGTACGCAGGTGAATATTGCAGGTTTGGGTAACCAGGTACCAACAATAACCGATCCGTATGGAAACCGGCAGATCAATTATTGCCTGCCCAACAACACCAATGGTTGTTATTTTGCTTACATCGATGATGTAGAGCTCAACACCCTGTCTAATGCAAGCAGTTATTGCAATGGCAGTACGGATGGCTATATCTACTATGCTCCCAACGGCAGCTTCACCACTAGCTTAGAGGTCGGGAGCACCTATCCGCTGACACTGAGCGGCCCGCCTTACGAACCGGTTGGATTTGGTGTGTGGATTGATCTGAACAACGATGCAGACTTTTCTGATGCCGGTGAATTTGTATTCTCAACACCAACCTACGGATCAGGTGTTGTATACGGAAGCATCACGATACCACTCGGAACATCATTGGGTGAACACCGCATGCGCATCAGGGCAAAAGATTATGGAACGGTTGCCTCATCGGAATCCTGCAGCACATTTTATTATGGTGAAGCGGAAGATTATGCTATTACACTCACGAATGCTACACCGATGACTTTCGTTTCAGCCACTGCCACTCAAAATAATACCAGCGCAGTTGAGCCCGGCGACCAGGGCGTGGAAATATTGGGTGTGCAGGTAGTCACGCAGGGAAGCCTCACACCATTTAACCTGAATTCTCTCTCCGTAAATGCAAATGGTTCAACCAATTTCGCAGGTGATGTATCCAATGTGAAAGTCTATTATACCGGACCGAATGCCGCCTTTTCCACTACTGGTCTTTATGGTACGGCTGCCACCTTGCCGGCAGTAATCAGCGGAAGCCAGCAACTTAATTCCGGAACAAATTATTTCTGGGTCACTTATGATCTGAACAGCAGCGCACAGATTGGTAATTACCTGGATGCGGAGTGCACACAAATCGTGCTGTCGGGCGCAGCAGGTACCAAAATACCGGACGTAACAGCACCTGCCGGAAACCGCATGATAAATTATTGCACGCCTTCAACGTATTATGGCTGTGGTTATGCTTATATCAACGATGTGATATTTAATACGCTCTCCAATACAAATACAGGATGTAACGGCAATCCTGATGCTTACATCTATTATAGTCCTTCCGGCAGTCTTACCACGAGTGTTGAAATTGGTTCGTCTGTCAACATCAGCCTCTCCGGGAATGTCTCCGACTATGTGGGTTTTGGGGTATGGATAGATTTCAACAATGACGGCGATTTCAGTGATGCTAATGAATTTGTGTTCGGCTCACCTACTTATGGGATCGGCACGCAAACAGGCGTTATTTCCATTCCAAACAACAGCGCTTATATCGGTGAGCACAGAATGAGAGTACGGTCGCAGGCCTTTGGCACGTTCTCACCGTCACAGGCATGTACACTGCTTTTCAATAATGGTGAATCAGAAGATTACACGATTTCCATCGCGCCACAGGGGCCAATGACCTTTGTTTCGGCAACGGCCACACAGGAGAATACCAGTAATGTATCCCTCGGACAGAATGATGTGGAAATCCTGGGTGTGCAGGTTGCTGTTTCAGGAAGCCTCTCACCATTTGCCCTTACTTCTCTCACACTCAATGCCAATGGAAGCTCCGATTTTGCCGGTGATGTTACGAATGTAAAAGTGTACTATTCTGGTACCAGCCCTGCTTTCTCTACTGCTACTTTATTCGGATCTTCTTCCAATCTCGGCAATCCGGTTACCGGTAACCAGCTTTTATCGGCAGGCACCAATTATTTCTGGGTAGCATATGATGTGTCGGCGACCGGTTCAATGGGTGACTTTCTCGATGGAGAATGCACACAGATCGTATTGAGCGGCGCCGGTGGAACGCATGTTCCATTAGTGACAGCTCCAGACGGATACAGGGCTATTGACTACTGCACGCCATCTTCGATTTACGGTTGCTATTATGGTTACATCGACGGTGTAACACTGAATACCCTGGTAAATACGGCTACGGGTTGCAATGGCAATACCGGCAGTTATATTCAGTTTCCTGCCTCCGGCAATACTACCACATCACTTGCCCTGGGCGAATCTTACGACATACAGCTCGATGGTGGTCCCTTTTATGAAGGCGTTGGTTTTGGCGTATGGCTTGATTTTAACAACGATGGCGACTTTGAAGACAATGGTGAATTTGTTTACAGTTCTCCATACGTAAACTATGGATCGCAATACGGCACCATCACGATAGCGAGCGATCCCGCTTTTGTAGGTGACCGCAGGATGCGCGTTCGTTCGAAGGACTATAGCCTCGTAAATATCAATGAGTCATGCGGAGATATTTATTATGGTGAAACGGAGGATTATACGGTTACCCTAACACCCGCCGTCACCACCATGAGTTATGTGTCAAGCACGGCCACACAAAACAATATTTCTACGGTGTTGCCGGGCGCTGCTGATGCAGAAATCATTGGAGTGCAGATTGTGACATCAGGTGCACTGAGTCCGTTCTCCGCCACTTCATTTACAGTAAACTCAACAGGCACTTCCAATTTTGCTGCTGATGTAAGCAATGTGAAAATCTATTACACCGGCAATTCACCGGTGTTTGCTCCGTTAAACCTGTTTGGTTCCGCAACCACACTTGCTGCTCCAATCTCCGGCAGCCAGGTGCTGAGTGCGGGTACAAATTATTTCTGGGTTGCTTATGATATATCGTCCAATGCCAATCTTGGCAATTTTGTAGATGCACAGTGTACACAAATTGTAATGACGGGTGCCGGTGGAACACAAATACCTTACCTCTCTGCCCCTGGCGGAAGTCGTGAAATCAATCTTTGTGTTCCTGTGTATGGTACGCCATGCTCATCGGGTGATTACATCGATAACTTTACCTTAAACACATTGTCTAATCTCTATTCCGGATGCAATGGCAATACGAATAACTATATCTATTACGATCAGGGAAGCTACACTACCAACTTACAGGGAGGTTCTACCTACGCGTTGAGTGTGCAGGCCGGTCCGATTTACAGCCAGGGATTTGGTATTTGGATTGACTATAACAACAATGCAGACTTTGGTGACCCCGGAGAGTTCGTTTATGCGTCACCGTCAGCAGGCACTCAGTTATTTAACGGCAGCATTACGGTGCCGGTGGATCCTGATTTTTATGGTGACCGGCGACTGAGGGTGCGCTGCGTATATGCCAATACGCTTTCAGCAAGTGATTACTGTAGCAGTAATTTTTACTATGGAGAAGTAGAGGATTATATGATTACAATTGATCCTCCGCCAACTTGTTCCGGTACGCCGGTGGCAGGTATTGCAACAGCTGTTCCTGCTGTTCTTTGCGGATCAGGCGGTAGCAGTCTTCTTTCAGTCAGCAACTTCAGTGCCGCTGCCAATATTGCTTTTCAATGGCAGCAGTCGCCGAATGGATCATCCTGGTCAGGAATTCCGGGGGCAACCAATTCAACATACAATGCAACTGTTGCTTCCTCCACTTATTATCGCGCAACTGTTACCTGCACAAATTCAGGACAGTCGGCTAACTCAGATGCAGTACAGGTTAAAGTAGGCGGCAGTGAACAGATTACCGCTTCATCAGGAGGCTCTGTTTGTGGTGAAGGCAATGTAACATTGAGCGCGTCCGGCAATGCCGACTATGTGCTTTGGTATGCCAATGAAACAGGAGGTTCACCTTTGTATTATAGCGCCAGCCCGTCAAGCTACACTGCTTATGCAACAACACCGGTAAATTATTATGCTGCTGCAGCAACAGGTACGGTGAATGTTGGCGGTGTAGGTCCGGCTGATTATAATTTCGGTTCGATCAATCAATACTACACCTATGCATTTGAATATTTCAGCGTTTACAAGAACTGTAACCTCGATGGAGTATATGTTTATCCGGCTGCACCGGGTAACGTGGTGATCCAATGGACTGATCAGAATTATAACATCATTCAAAGTGTTACCTATCAGGTTACCGAAGACCAGGTAAATCAAAAGACATTTATCCCTCTTGATTTTGCGTTATACCCGGGCACTAATTTTCATCTGGGATGGTCGTTTGGCAGTGTGAATCTTTACAGTAACGATTATGGTGCGGTTTACCCATATGAGCTCGAAGACGTGGTTTCCATTACAGGAAGCGCTTATGGTGGCACCTATTATTTCTATTTTTACGATTGGCAAATCAACTATAGCACTCTCTGTGAATCAGCCCGGACACCGGTGCTGGCCAACGTCACACCCTCGCCCGAAATCACCGTAACACCCAATCCTGGTACGGCTGCTATCTGTAGCGGTTCAGGTACCTCCGTTGCACTTGTAGCCGCAGGCCCGTATACTTCCTATACCTGGTCGCCGGCAGACGGATTGAGCAGCACTTCAGGTTCTTCCATAACAGCTAACCCTGTTGTTTCAACCAGTTATATTGTAACGGCAACAAATACTACCTGCACCAATTCAGACACCATAACAGTGAGCGTGGTGGATCCGCCGCAGATTACCGTAACAGCAAGCCCTGATGCAGTTTGTTCCGGCGGTGTTGCCAACCTGTTGGCTGAAAGCCCGGCAGCACAGTATTCAGTCAGCCAGATTCCGTTTGCCCCGTTATCAACCACGGCGGGTATCAACGTATCGCTTACTGACGAATCGGTTAGTGAAGCACTGCCCGTCGGGTTCTCTTTTAAATTTTATGGTATTGACTATTCGCAGTTTTATATCTCTGCCAATGGATTTATCACTTTTGATCCGTTTACTGGGGCAGGTTGCTGTTCAGGACAGTATTTGCCTAATTATAACTTCCTGAAAAACCTTATCGCCTTTGCATGGGAGGATCTGAACCCGGGGCTCGGTGGATCGGTCACTTACTACACTACCGGCACTGCACCAGCCAGAAAACTGGTGGTCACTTTCGATAATATTCAGCATTATCTCGGCGGTGATCCTGTTACCGTGCAGGTAATCCTCTACGAAACCTCCAATAAGATTGAGATTCATACAACCGCTATGCCCGGCAATCCTTCCACCAGCTGGCTGCCACATACCGAAGGCATTGAAAATGCAGATGGTACCGTTGCACTCACTGTTCCCGGAAGAAATGCAGATGCCACCTGGGCAGCGACGAATGATGCATGGAAGTTCAGCCTGCCGGAATATAATTATAGCTGGACACCGGCCGGCTCGCTTGACAATGCTGCGATTATGAATCCGGCTGCTTCACCATCGTCAACTACCACTTATACAGTCACTGTTACCGATCCGGCCTCACTGTGTGCAACAACCGGAACGGCTACCGTTAACGTATTGACTACACCCGTCGCCGGAACCATTGCTTCCAGCCAGGAACAGTTCTGCGAAAGTGGCCAGGCTTTGCTGACATTAAATGACTATTCTCCGGGAGCAACGCTTCACTGGCAACAGTCGTTGAACAGCGGTGGACCTTATACCAATATACCGGGTGCAACATCAGATCAATACAGTACACCATTGCTGAATACTACCACCTATTATGTAGTGAAAGTAAGCTGCCAGAATGCAATTACTTCTCCGGAGGAACCAATCGTAATCAATTATCCGCCGGATGGACCCGTTGGCATTGAAGGAGGGCATTGCGGCCCGGGTTCAGTACTGTTAGGTGCAACAGGTACCGGAAACGGCAGCCTTAACTGGTATTATGCTCAAACAGGAAATTCTTACCTCGGATCAGGTTCTCCATTCAATACACCGGTTATCAATACCACCACCACTTTCTGGGTGGAAGAAGGGTTGCCCGCGCCGGCACCATTAGCGACAGCTTATACCGGATTCTATTCGCAAACCGGCTCCATGTTCGATATCACGGCTGTCAATGAAGTATTCATTACCGGATTTGACGTTCATCTTCAATATGGCACCGGAGATTTTGAAATCTACTACAAGCAGGGATCCTATGCAGGGTTTGAACAAAATCCCGCGGCGTGGACACTTGCCGGTATTGCCACCGGTGTGCCGGCTGCAGGTTACGGACAGCCTACGGCCATACCTGCCGACTTCAGCATTCACATGGATGCCGGAGCAACATATGCTTTCTATATAGCTTCAACCAACTACAGCTATATCTATTACGATATCGGCACATCCGTTGGAAACGTTTATGCATCCGATGCGAATATCCAGGTTAAAGAAGGTGCCGCAGACTATTATCCGTTTGGTTACCCAAGTGCTCCATACAAATGGAATGGAACAGTGCATTACCTGGCGCCGGGCTGTGCCAGCGAAAGAGTTCCTGTACTTGCTACAATCTATTCGCCGCAAGTACTGGCTACAGCATCGGATAACGACATCTGCGAAGGTGATATGATTGAACTGAATGCAGAAAGCGCCACAACAGGTAGTTTCAACTATGAATGGTCGCCAGCAATTGCCGGCATGGATCCTCAGAATGGCATGGCGCAATCGGTTACGGTAGTACCGCCCGCATCGATGACTTTTACAGTTACAGTGACTGACCCCACTGCTGATTGTGATACCGTTGTATCGGTAAATGTGGTGGTGCATCCTACACCGGGCGTACTCATTGGCAATCTTGCAACCCAGTATTATGTCACCGATCCAGATGTGGTGATGGAAGGCATCCCTGCAGGAGGCATTTTCAGTGGGCAGGGTGTGTCAGGCAATGTCTTCAGCCCTTCAACAGTTGGTCCGGGTACCTATGCAGTCACCTATACTTACACAGATACACATGGCTGTACAGGTTCTGTTACGCAGGATGTACATGTAGTGATATTGTCGGGTATAGCAGGCCTTTATGATCAGTACGAATTACTCTTGTATCCTAATCCGGGTAATGGCCTTGTTACTTTGGATCTGAAACTTGCCAAACCTGCAGATGAAATAGTAATCAAAGTGTTTAATATGGTTGGTCAGCCTGTTTACGAAACTGCTTTAGGAAAAGCGGCTGATGAAATAAAGAAAACATTTGATTTCAGTCAATGGGCAGCAGGTTCCTATTACATGCAGGTGATTGTGGATGGAAAAACTTCCTACCGGAAACTGACCATTCAGCAATAGGGCAGAAGCGGGGAAATTCAGTTTAAGAACAGCATAAATAAAACCGGCGCTGATCGTTCATCAGCGCCGGTTTTTTATGCTTGTATGATCGTTTCAGATAAAGAGCATATGGGTGCCTTCACCGTTAGCGCGGTTATAAAATCCGCCAACGGTCAGCACACCTTCGATATTCTCACTGAGGTCTTCTTGCTTATAATGGAACATGTCCATCGCCAGTTTGCAGGCCCACATCTTTACGCCGGATGCCTTCAGGATGTCGAGAAATTCCGGTACATCCGGTATATCAATTTTTTCCATTTCCTTTTTCATCATGGTGGTGGCTACTGCTTCCATACCGGGTAATCCGCCAACGAGTGTTGGAAGATGCATGGCTGGATTTCCTACCGTGGCGATATGCAAATGATTCAGCCGTTGCTTGTGAACTGCTTCCAGTCCGAAAAAGGTAAAGAACATCTCGGCTTCTATGCCTTCCGACCTTGCGCCATTAGCGAGAATGAAGGCTGCGTAAACACTCTCCAGAGTTGCTTTTGAGAGAATGATCATCATTTTTTTGATGATACCATTATTTGTGTTCATAGTAGTTGGATTTAAGATGGTGAATCAGATACAGCTTACAGGTTTTGGAATGCCAGCAATCCTGGTAGCGGTTTTCAGCGGCCCTTGCGGAAATAGCTGATAGAATTCTTTGATGTCAACCACGCCGCTTTTGCCTACTTTCCGGATGCTGAGTGGCACTTCTTTCCTGTATTCGTCCTGCAAGTAGCTCAATACCTGCCAATGACGGGGCGTCAGTGTGATGCTTGCCTCTTTGGCAATTTCCTCTGCTACTTCTTTATTCCATTCGCTGAAGTTGGTGAGGTAACCTTCTTCATTTACGGCAATGGTTTTGCCTGCAATGATCTTTTCCATGATTAGTTATTTTTAGGTGAGTCATAATGTTTACCGCTTTCCGACATGGCCGTGGAGACGAAAGGAATATGAGTTCCTTTCAAAAGCATATGCCAGTAAATCCAACGGAACGCCATTTTTCCCATGTGGTTCATCCTGCTTTCTTTCAATAATCGCAGCGGACCAATACCGGGAATGGGAAATTCGCCTGCTACCGGTTCGTGCGAATAATTGAAATCGAGCAGCAGTGCTTTGCCGTTTCCGGTTTCTACAAAGCAATTGGCATGTCCGTCAAAGTCTGCCTTCAATGGCTGTCCTTCAATGTAGCGCTTGATGTTTTCAGTGAGTATTTCCGCTTCAAAATGTGCAACGGAACCTGCTTTGGAGGCAGGCAGGTTACTGGCATCACCCAAAACGAAGATTTCCGGATACGCTTTAGATTGAAGGGTGCCTTTATTAGTAGGCACATAATTCAATTCATCGCCCAGCCCTGACCGGCCAATCAGTTCGTCGCCTTTATTGGTGGGGACGGTTACCAGCAGATCAAACTCAACGGCGGCACCACCATAGTCAATAATTTTTTTATGTTCATTGTCCACCCGTTCAATGGCAAAATCCGCTACGATATGGATATTTTTCTCTGTCAGCAGGTGATCAAGCGCTTCCGTTGCTTTTGGCTTTGTAAAAGCGCCGCTCATCGGTGTCACGAATGTTATGTCCACCTTGTCGCGCATATGTTTATGCCGGAAGTAGGAGTCGGCGAGAAAGGCGAATTCCAGCGGGGCCACCGGGCATTTGATCGGCATCTCTGTAATGTGTACCACCAGTTTTCCGCCTTCCCAATCGCGTAGTTTGTTGCGGAGATTGAATGCGCCGTCGTAGGTGTAGAAATCAAAAACGCTTTTCTTCCATTCTGCGCCCAGCATGCCCTCTGTTTCTTCCGGTGCGGGTTTGGTGCCGGTAGCGATTATCAGCAGGTCGTAATGAAAAGTATCTCCGTTTTCAGAAATGATTTTCTTTTCTTCCGGTAGGATCTTTGCGAGCTTCTCCTGCATGAAATTGACTCCGTGCGGTATGAAATCGCGGATTGGTTTTTTAATATCTTCCGGTTCATAGATATCGAATGGAAGGAATAAATAACCCGGCTGATAATAATGTGTGTCGCTTTCATCGATAATGGTGATCTCCCATTCGAGCGGATCAAGTTCGTGTCGCAGGTGATTCGCCATCATTGTTCCGGCGGTGCCGGCTCCAAGGATCATGATGCGTTTCATAGTGGTCATTGTCTAAGATTTTAGTGGATTTTCAGGGTAATATTTGCGGTACAAAGGAGCGACTGATCTGCTTCATAATATATGACCTTTGATATGTATTGAACTGATCTTTGTCAGTTTTAGGCATTGGATACGCCTGAATGAACAGATAGCGTTAAATGAAAGCCATAGAGCGGTGTTCCGGTTGCTCACGACAGGTTTTACTACTTGCAGCCTGATGCATATTGAACCAGGGATAAATCACAGCAGATGGTAAAATCGTAGCTGACGATTCCTAATCTATCAGTAAAGGTTTTGGATCACATTGGATAGAAAAAGCAAAAGCCCTTCCGGATTACGAAAGGGCTTTGAATCATTTAGTATTAATGCCGGAGTGGTTACTTCTTCTTTTTCGGTGCATCAAACTCTTTGCCGCTGGGGAAGTCATTTCCTGTAGGACTACCCAGTCTCACCATTGCACACCGGAATCCAAGCGTTGACAATGCAAGATTTTCATCCAGAAATCTCCTGGTGCCGGGTGAAAGATAGTAGGCCATATCAGCCCATGAGCCGCCTTTGTAAACACGTGCTTTGTCATTGATGAGTGAAGAAACGGAATAATTGTATTGCACTTCTGACAATGAGTCACCATCGAGGAAATTGATTACATCGCTTCGGCGATAATTCAGCCTGTTGGCACTCTCAGCATCAGACATCGGCACCTTGATTACTCTTCCAAGGGAATCCTTGTCAACATGATAACCTTCTTCATCCAGGCTGTCTTTCATAAATACATTACCCCGGAAACCGTTGAAATCACTGGCATCATAAAATGTATTCGGCCGGTAAACATCAGCCACCCATTCACTCACATTGCCCGCCATATTATAAAGACCAAAATCATTTGGAAGGAAGGAAGTAACCTGTGCAGTGATGTCGGCATTGTCATTCAGCCCGCCGGCAACGCCCATCATATCACCATTGCCGCGTTTAAAGTTGGCGAGAAAATCACCCTGCCATCCGCCATGCTGCGGATCACGCATCTGATCACGGTTCCATGGGTAAATCCTGCGGTCAGTATACAACTCCTCATCTTTATATGGGTTATTGCCAATCAGTGAAAGAGCTGCGTATTCCCATTCTGCTTCCGTAGGTAAGCGGTATTCAGGCAACAGGATGCCATCTTCCATCCGTACTTTCCTTTCGCCTGTTCCATTCGGATTGAGATCTTTCAGGTTTTTCTTGATAGCTCCTTCGTATTGTCCGACAAGATAGGACTGCGTATTAAAGTTGTCTTCATCCACCTGGCTAGGATTCTTATCCAGGATGCCTTCGCGTATCATGATCCATTCATTAACGCGATCGGTCCGCCAGGCACAATAGTCATTGGCTTGCACCCAGCTAACACCCACAACCGGATAATTATTAAAAGCCGGATGCCGGAAATAGTATTCCACATATGGTTCGTTATAAGCAAGTTCATCGCGCCATACCAATGAATCGGGCAGGGCCCTTTTCACTACTTCAGGAAAATCAGAACCAAAGGTGCGTCCCAACCAGTATAGATATTCACGATAGTGTACGTTGGCAACCTCTGTCTCATCCATATAAAAAGATGACACCGTAATCTTTTTGGGAATATTGTCAAAATCGTAAGTGAGGTTCTGTTCAGTATTGCCCATCACAAATGAACCGCCTTCCACCAAAGTCAAACCGGGTCCGGTTTCCTGGCCATCAAAGGCCCTGACTTCAAATCCGCCCCATTTGCTGTCGTTATAGTTCCAGCCAGTGGTAGCAGACTGCTCTTTTTTACAAGAGCTCAGCGAAAAAAGCAGGGTTGCTGATACGAACATCAGCGAACCGGTATTGATAAGAGACCGCTTCAGCATGTTTAGTTAAATTACGTGAAGAGAGAGGTAAACGCAAATGTAAATTATTTATTTCAAAATCAGCACTATTCACAGCAATGGCGTGATGTGGCTAATGGCCACTGATTTTTTTCGCAGGATGGCAAAAGTGCCATGGTATGCTTAATCAAAAAACCTCCGGGCAATCGCTAAACCTTTTCGCACTTCTCCTGAACTGTACTTTCTTGGAATCATGAAAATTCATCACTACAGAAAGTTCATGCGTTCCGCCACTCTTCGCCAGGTTGGAAACCGTTGCATCATAGCTGTATCCAAACTTGAAAATACCCCTCTTCAAACCCATGATGATGATTGCCGCGTCACTGTTTCCGAAGGCTGTCCTGAAATAGATTCCTCCATAGAGCACACCTATGCCCAAAATTGCACCTGCATTCAGTTGCCTGAAAGAAGCCTGCTGGACAAACAGCAGGTTAGGTGCAAAGTAAACCGGAGTCTGTGCGCTCTTCCTGGAATGCAGTTCAATTCCGGCATTTGCTGCAATCCTTACCGGCCATGGACTAACCTGTGTTGAAATAAATGATTCATCAGGTGAAGTCACATGCTTGACAGCCAGTCCTGCATAAACTTTTTTAGTGTAAATAATGATGCCGCCGCCGATGTCTGCTATACTTTTTGAGGTTTCATCCGGTAAGTCCGCTGATACCGTTCCATTGGTTGCACCATTGTTCGGGTTGATGTTTTCTGCAAAAATCAATTGGCCGGCATCAATCCTTTTTTGTACATAAGAAACAGATGCGCCTGCTTTGATTCCGACATCCGGGCTAAGGTTCAGCTGATAGGAGTAAATACCTGACACTGTTGTTGCAGTGAGCAAGCCACTTGCCTGCCGGTCTGATGACAATTGTATGCCGATTCCACCATTGATGGCTTCAAAGTTCTGATCGTAAGATGCTGCATAGGTGATGAATGCATTGTTCAGGCTTGCCCATTGATTCCTGTAATTAATGCAGAATCGCGGGCCTTCACCGACACCGGCAAAGGCAGGATTCAGATAGAGCGGTGCATTAAAAAACTGGCTGAATTCAGCATCCTGCGCACCGGACTTGCTGGTAAAAAGGCTGAAGAAAATAATAACTAATATTGCGCGTTTCAGAACCAAAATTCCGTTTTGCAGTTTTATTGTAACTTTAAGTATAACCTGAAATAATAATCATCATCAGCCGTTAAAGAACGGCATTTTTTAAAGATTCACTGTGAAAATCCTGAATTCTTTGCCGGTAGCCATCAGAAAAATTACTACACTTTTTTCATTCCTGTTATGCTGCACCGCAGCCCTTGCACAGGTGGTATCGGCGGATAAAACGTTGAACTGGTCGGATACATTGCAGTCACTGGAATTTTCCGATTATCGGCTTCACCCTGCCATGTATTTTGACGGAGCTTCCTATGATGATCAGGTGTATGGCTACTTGCCAATCTATTACGAGTCGGTTGCTGTGCCTGCCGACGGGCTTCCGGAGGTTGTATTAACCGATGAAGTTTACGCCACTGCTGCTGCAGGCAAAGGGATGATTCCTGCAGATTATTTTAAATCAGTTGGTAATGCACCGGTCATAAAAGCATCCATAGGCTATGAGCGAAAGGCACCTTATGTTCAAATGTCCATTGTGCCATTCCGCCGCAATCAGTCCACCGGCCAGATCGAACGCCTGATTTCATTCTCCTATCATATCAATATTTCCGGAGTTGGAACGCTTTCCGGTACACGCGGTGGAGACAGCTATGCTGAACATTCCTTTCTGGCTTCCGGCTCATGGTATAAGATATCCGTAAAGAATGATGGCGTGTTTAAACTGGATAAAAGCTTCCTGGATGCACTCGGCATCAATACGGCAGCTATTGATCCGAGAAATATACGCGTCTATGGAAACGGCGGAGGCATGTTGCCGGAACCGAATGCCGCTGCGAGGTATGATGATTTGCAGGAGAATGCCATCATAGTAAAAGGAGAAGAAGACGGAAGATTTGATGCCGGAGATTATGTACAGTTTTATGCAAGGGGGCCGCACCGATGGACTTACGATACCGTGGCTGAGAAATTTATTCATAAACTGAACATCTACTCCAATGAAGCTTTTTATTTCATAACCACCGATCTCGGAGCCGGCAAGCGCATGGCAGAGCAGCCATCTTCCGTTCTGGTGCCGAATAAACAAATCAGCACCTTTGACGATCACGCTTTTCATGAAGTGGAATCTGAAAATTTTCTCGAGAGCGGCAGAGACTGGTATGGTGAAACATTTGAGTTCGAAACATCGCAATCCTTTCCTTTCAGCTTTGGTAATTTGGTTACCACGGTGCCTGTCAAAGTAACTGCCTTAGTCGCCTCTAAAAGCATTTATTCCACCAATTCGTTTAAGCTGTCATCATCCGGACAAACCATTGATGTGGCTGACATTACTAAAGTGTGCAGCGATTATACCTGTCCGTTTGCAAATATTGCTGCATTGGAAGGAATCTTTAATGCCACCTCCGGCAACTTTGATGTGCAGCTCAATTACACACGGAATGCACAGGATGCTGTTGGATGGCTGAACTATATTGAGGTAAATGCGCAGCGGAATCTGTCGTGGTCAGGATCGCAGATGGCTTTCAGGAGCATTGCTTCATGGTCGCCGGGAAGTATCGCTCAGTACACGGTAAGTAATACGAATGCTTCATTAATGGTGCTGGATGTAACGGACCCGGTGAATTGCCACAGGCAGGCTGTTGTTTCCGCTGGGAATGGGTTACAGTTTGTAGTATCGGGTGATACGTTGCATGAGTTTGTCATACTTGCGGAGGGTGAAGGATATGTTCCGATAGCAGTGGGGAAGATACCGAACCAGGATCTGCATGGATTGCCACAGGCAGCATACCTGATTGTCACTCCGCCGGTGCTGCTGAGTTATGCCAATGAACTGGCCGATTTTCATCGTGCATCGGGCATGTCGGTGAATGTAGTTACCACCGATCAGGTCTATAATGAATTCTCTTCAGGCGCAGCAGATATAACTGCCATCCGTGATTTTACGAGGATGTTTTACCAAAGGGCAGGTACAGACCCTGCGTCCATGCCAAAATATATTTGCCTTTTTGGTGACGGGTCTTACGATAACAAAGGAAATATAGCAGGAAACCAGGGATTGATTCCGACCTTTCAAAGTGCCAATTCCGTGAGTGCAACCAGTTCCTTTGTCAGTGATGACTTTTACGGATTGCTTGACAATAATGAAGGCGGAAATGTACTCGACCCTAATGCGAAACTTGATATCGCCATCGGCCGGCTTCCTGTTAATGATGTTGAACAAGCTGCATCGGTACTGAATAAAATCAAGATTTACGGATCTTCCCAGTCATTCGGTAACTGGCGGAATGTAGTCACGTTTGTGGCCGATGATGAGGATAACAATACGCATATCAAGGATGCCGATGAAGTGGCAGTGGAAGTGGCGGCGAATTATCCGGTATATAATTTCGACAAGATCTATTTTGATTCCTATCAGCAAATATCAATACCCGGCGGAACCCGTTATCCGGATGCGAATACGGCCATCAACAACCGTATTTGCAATGGAACGCTGCTCATGAATTATGTTGGGCATGGTGGTGTCGGTGGCTGGGCGCATGAACGCGTATTGCAGATCACAGATATCGAAAGTTATACTAACCTGTATAAACTCACACTATTTGTCACCGCTACCTGTGAATTCAGCAAGTATGATGATCCCGCAATAGAATCAGCCGGTGAAATGCTGTTGTCAAACACCAAAGGCGGTGCCATTGCTTTGGTAACCACGGTGCGGCTGGTTTACTCTTCTGCCAATAAATTGATGAACCAGGGATTTATGGATAATGTCTTTCTTCCTGTCAATGGTGTGATTCCGCCATTGGGAGAGGTCTTCAGGAAAGGAAAAAACAGTATTGGCGGAGATACGAATAACAGGAAATTCACCTTGTTAGGCGATCCCGCACTGACATTAAATTATCCTGCATATAATGTAGTTACAACTGCCATTAATTCGCATCCCGTTCAAACTGTAAGTGACACCATTAAAGCATTGCAACAGGTGACTATTGAAGGCACAGTGAATGATTTCAGCGGTAGTACGATGACCAGTTTCAATGGAACGCTTTATCCAACAGTGTATGATAAACCCATTACCTATCAAACGCTTTCCAATGATGCCGGCAGCCAGGTGCGTAATTTTGTCTTGCAGAAAAACATCATATATAATGGAAAGGCCAGCGTAAAGAACGGTGTGTTTACCTTTTCATTTGTGGTGCCTAAAGACATTTCTTATCAATATGGCTTCGGCAAACTGAGCTATTATGCAGAAAACGGCGCTGTGGACGCGCATGGCTACAAAAACGACATTATTATTGGCGGCGTAAGCGATACGGCCAGCCTCGACGATAAAGGCCCGCAGGTGAACGTATATATGAATGATGAGAAATTTGTTCGCGGAGGAATCACGGATGAAAATCCTAGCATACTCGTAAAACTGAGTGATGATAATGGTGTAAATACGGTAGGCACCGGAATTGGTCATGACATCGCCGGTACGCTGGATAATGATTCGAAAAATACGCTCGTAATGAATGATTTCTATTCAGCCGATTTGGATAGCTATCAATCCGGTGAAGCACGGTATCCGCTTAATGGTTTGAGTGAAGGTCCGCACAGCATAGTAGTAAAAGCCTGGGATGTTTATAACAACTCTTCCGAAGGAAGTACCGATTTTATTGTTTCTGCGTCAGCGGAACTGGCACTGGCGCACATACTGAATTACCCCAATCCGTTTACGACACGCACGGAATTCATGTTTGAACACAATATGCCGGGCGAGATGCTGGAAGTGATGGTGCAGGTTTATACAATTTCCGGCAAGCTGGTAAAAACCATTCAGCAATCCGTTCTTCCCGAAATGGTCGCTTTCAGCGGCGCCGGCTGCAGTGACGCGGGAACATCAGGCGGATACCGCGTAAACAATATTTTCTGGGATGGAAAAGATGATTACGGTGACCCAATCGGCAAAGGAGTTTATGTCTATAAATTAACCGTAGAGGCTGACAATGGCATGAAGGCGGATGCCTTTGAAAAATTGGTCATTCTCAAATAAAACTTAACTTTGCCCGCTTTTTTAATTCTTAAAAAAACAAGTAGAATTCCTGATGAAAAGTAACTTTCAATTGCGAACAGTAAGCATTTTTATTGTCATGGTAACCGTATGCAGTTCTGTGATTGTAAATGCGCAGACAGCAGCTGATTCGCTGGATGGCCGTGTAAATGTTATCAATACCGCAGTACCTTTTTTACGCATTACACCTGATGCCCGTTCCGGCGCAATGGGTGACGTAGGTGTCGCACTTTCAGCGGATGCGAATGCTGTTTTCTGGAATACTGCCAAAATTCCTTTTGCCACCAAAAAGCTGGCATTGGGCGTGACGTATACACCATGGCTGCGGGCGCTCGTTAACGATATTTACCTTGCATCGCTTGGTGGATATTATAAAGTAGATGATAATTCGGCGCTTGCATTCGGCCTGCGCTACTTTTCATTGGGAAGCATCACTTTTA
Organism: Chitinophagales bacterium; assembly: GCA_019694975.1. Taxonomy (NCBI): domain Bacteria; kingdom Pseudomonadati; phylum Bacteroidota; class Chitinophagia; order Chitinophagales; species Chitinophagales bacterium. Next base: position 423,606 of record JAIBAY010000003.1, on the reverse strand, counting down.
CCAGCACTACCGGCAATGTAATCGGTGATTTTAATCCGCAGGAATTTGCCATTGATCTTGGTTATGCCAGGAAACTTGCCAATCATCTGAGCGTAGGACTAAACCTTGGCTTTGTGTACTCCAATCTTGCTGCATCTTATGTGGTGAATAATGTGCCGATTAAGGCCGGGAAAGCGGTGAAGGCTGATATCTCCACTATTTACAATCATCCGGCAAAATTTGGGAAAATAAAAGGCTCCTACAGCATCGGCGCAACGATAGCCAATATCGGTAACAAAATCACTTATACGGAATCCGCGGAGAATAAAGACTTTCTTCCTTGCAACCTCGGCCTCGGAACTGATCTGACTTTCCAGTTTGATGATTATAACAAACTTTCCTTCAATCTTGACCTTAATAAATTACTTGTTCCTACACCGGACTCAGCCGGCACCTACAGAAGCCTCGGTGTTGCTGAAGGAATATTCACTTCCTTCACGGATGCGCCCGGCGGCTTCTCTGAAGAGATGCGGGAGATCATGATTTCCACCGGTGCTGAATATTGGTATCGCGAATTGTTTGCCGTGCGGGCCGGTTTCTTCTATGAAGATCCAACTAAAGGTGCCCGGCAATATATCACCGCCGGATTTGGTATCAAGTACAATGTGTTCGGTTTGAATTTTTCTTACCTCATTCCTACATCCAGCCAGAAAACGCCGCTTGATAACACACTGCGCTTCTCGTTGTTGTTTGATTTTGATGCGTTGAAGAAAGTGCCGGAAGAAGCACCAACAGAAAGTGAATAATTTCCTGATCGCTTTTTGTTTTTCCCAACCGGATTAAATTTCCAAGATCTTGTCAGTCAGAGTCGGCTTTGGATTCGATGTGCATCAATTGGCGGCTGAAAGGCCACTCGTGCTTGGTGGTGTCATTGTTCCTTTCTCCAAAGGTCTTGCAGGCCATTCGGATGCGGATGTATTAATTCATGCAATCTGCGATGCGCTCTTAGGTGCCGCCGGACTAAGAGATATCGGATTTCATTTCCCGGATAACGATCAGCAGTATAAAAATATTGACAGCAAGGTATTGTTGAAAAATGTGATGGGGAAACTCTCCGCAATGAAATACAAGGTGGGTAACATTGATGCCACGCTTTGCATGGAACAGCCGAAGATCAACCCGCACATTCCTGCCATGAAAAAGACGCTTTCTGAAGTGCTTGATATACCGGCGGATGACATCTCCATCAAAGCCACCACAAATGAAAAGATGGGATTTATCGGCAGAGAAGAAGGTGTGGCTGCTTATGCAGTGGCGCTCATTGAATCCTGTTGATTGGCAATATATCGTTCAACTTTCTTAATGCTGGCAATTAGTATCTCTCCATGGTTTATCGGACGGTCAATACCTTTCAGTGAAAATTAGTCTTTCACGAACTTCCTGAGTCCAAACGCATGTATCCCGTCATCCAGTTTCACCAGGTAGGTGCCCGCCGGCCATTGCTCCACATTGATATGCAGCACCGGTTCTGTTTCATTGTTGAACTGCGTTGAATACATGACGGACCCCAGCATATTCATGATCGTGATGTCTGCTTTTAATGACTGGCTTGCCGTAATATTTAACAGGTTGCCTGCAGGAACAGGGAAAAGCAAAAGCGGGTTTTCATCTGCAATCGTGGATTCTGCCAATTTTTGAGGCGGTGTAGTAAACGTGTCAAGCACCGAAAATGCTGAAACTTTCATTGGTGAAAAAGAACATAAGGTCTGCACCTGCCATTCATAAGTTGTAGATGGCAGTAATCCGGTTAACTGAAGTTTGTTTTTGGTAAGGGCCGGCGCTACAATCCAGTTGGCAGTACCAATCGGGCGGTATTGCAGCTTATATTTTTTTACACCGGTTGCAGGGCCCCAGGCCAGTGTTGTCTTGGAAGGTTTTGGCGTCGCCGACATGGTAAACCCTGAAATTCTGCTGCAAGGATACCAATCGTATTTATGAATACGGTAGCTCTTCTGGTCAGTACTGTCGAAACTCATTTCCCATACAATATTCTTGTTATAATCTACCTCCGTATGATTGGGTACACCATTGGCGACCAGCCCCCAGTCAATCAGCGTGTTGCCGTTAGGCAGCCGTTGCGCATTACCGGTGGCTGCACCATACACCTTAATTCCATTCACGTCAGGATGTTCATAGTACCAAACGAGGGTGGCAATTTTATTTGCCTCATCAAGCGCATACTCTTTTGCGCTGGAGATTTGCGGCGTCATCTTATTGCCATTGTTAAAAATCATGATGTTGCCATTCGCAATTCTTCGCAAATCATGCTGAGAGGCAAAATGTTTTATGTTATTGTCATTGACGAAGGTGAATTGATTGTTTTCGCCACCCATCCGCCAGATTATATTACCGGTTTGATGACTGATCTTTGTGAGTTCGTCCATGTTGCGACAGGAAATTAATATGTTGCCGTCAAAATCGCGTTCGATCGAATTTCCATGTACATAATCAACATTTAGATTGCTGAGCGGCGTATATTGATTGGCATCGGTAAATTGAAAGTGGTCTTCACTCCGCCATTCAAATACCACATCCCTGTTCTGATCCAGTTCCTGCAACACGAGGTATTGAACGTTTGCATCCGGCAAGCCGCCATACGCTGTAAGATCCGTAATCATTATATCGTATGCCAGCAGAAATATATGTCCATCGGAATACATCATCACATCATGATCATTGGTGGAGAGTTCATAACCATTTTTGCATTGAACAGAATCGATCACATAATAGTTGGAATCGAGTATCATCCATTGCGCATTATCCCTCGAGAAGTAGGAGAGATAACCACTTTCGTTCAGTTTAAAATCGCGGCCATTCTGGCCAAGATCCCTTGCCCAGATCATCTTGCCATTATTTTCAATGATGGTGGAGAAGGAATTGGTGCCGGGCTGTTCCCCTGACTGATCTTCATGATTGGTATAGAAGATACGGCCCGGAGCAGGATTGTTGTTTGTGCTGATAGTATAAGGAGGCATCGAGTCCAGCGGGTAGGTGATTTTTGCTGCCGGCTTCACGGTCGGATCATAACCGTATTCGTCTATGAAAAACTGTATTCTTGACTGCCTGATCTGTTCTTCCTGCGCTGCTGAATTCTTTTCGCGTATGCCAAAGCTGAATGAAATACCATTGATCTTTTCCCCAGTTACCTTTCTTAGTTTAGGATGGACCTCCACGAAAACAGTTTCACCAAATTCAAATGGCAACGTTGGTTTGATGATGATGGTTTTATCATCATCCGACAGGCGTGCGATCCAGTCATGTTTCCCACTTTTAGATCCGGCAATATCCATTAAGCTATTGTCGGCCACAGATGAATGGTCTATAAAATCGCCGTTCTTCAGCAGTATGGTCGTCTGTGGAAGATGATGGGAGGAACCCGGGATGGGATTCACATAATTAAACTGTGCAATGGCAAACCTGGAAAACAGAAGGTACACAGACAGGGTAAGGATCAATCTCATAGTTGAAATTTTATGAAGAATTTTAAAGGGTACGTTCAGGCACGTCAGATTTAAAAATACAAATTTGGTCGTGTGAATTATAACTTTTTCAAGTTGGTTTGAAGTTCAGTGAATGAATGGCTGCCGGTGGCGGGCGAAAATACATCATTCCACCCCTTGCACACCAATTGAAAAGTCGGACTACGGCAAAAATATGTCGAATATTCAAGCGCTTTTGCCGAAATATTCGAGGCTTATCTATAATTCACAGCAAACCCTGTTATCTTTGCGGCGCCAAAAAAGGCCACGGCATTCCGGCTTTACAGGATAACTTCCGTGATTCTGTTAATTCACTTTTCGACATTAAAAAATTCCCCCATTCATTCATGAAGAAATTAATGCTTGCTCCCGTTGCAGGGTTCCTGCTTTTTGCATCCTGCACAACGTCCAAAAAAGAAATGCCTGAAATGTACACCGCAATTGATGTATCAACCTTTGATTCAACCTACAGTCCGGTGCAGGATTTTTACGAGTTTGTCAATGCAAAATGGGTTGCTGCCAACCCGATACCGGCTACGGAAAGCTCCTGGAGGGCATTTGAGGTTGTGGATGATTCCGTGAAAAGCAAGGTGCGTAAAGTGCTTGAGTCGGCAGCCGCCGACAAGAATGCGGCAAAAGGCAGCAGCACACAGAAAGTGGGCGACTTCTTTGCATCCGGCATGGACTCCGTTGCCATAGATGAGGCTGGCATCACACCGCTGAAGCCATGGTTTGATTCCATAGCTGCATTCAAGACAACCGATGATGTTATCCGGTTTACCGCACAAGCCAACCTTGTCAATATTACTGCATTGCTGAGTGGCTATGTTGATCAGGATCAGAAAAACAGCAAGATGTATATTTTCTATCTCAACCAAACCGGACTGGGCCTTCCCGACCGTGATTATTATTTCCTGACCGATGCAAAATCAAAGCAGATCAGGGACGAATACAGCAGGCACATCATTAAGTACTTTACAATGATGGGTGATGACCAGGCCACTGCGGAAAAAAATGCCGCTGCCATTCTCAGGATTGAGTCGGGACTTGCAAAAGCTTCCATGACCAGGGTACAGCAACGCGATCCTTATGCAACTTACAATAAGGTGGCATTAACAGATCTGAAAAAAAGCTATCCGGCTATCAATTGGGATGTATATTATAAAACACTGGAACTTAAGCCATTTGATTCGCTGATCGTCAGTCAGCCGCTCTACCTGAAACAGGTAAATGAGGTATTGAAAACTGCTGCGATTGATGATTGGAAAACATATTTCAGATTTCATGTTATTAACAGTGCTGCCAGCAACCTGAGCACAGCCTATGCTATGGAAGACTTTAACTTCTACAGCAAAACTATCCGTGGTATTGAGCAGATTGATCCGAGATGGAAAAGGATACAGGATCTTGAGAATTTTTGTCTGGGAGAATTGGTGGGTGAAGAATATGTAAAGGCTAATTTTTCGGCATCATCCAAAGAGCGAATGCTCGAACTTATTCACAACCTGATTGCCTCATACAGCGAACGGATAGCAAACGTGGATTGGATGACAGACAGCACGAAGGAATACGCGCAAAAGAAACTGAGTCAGCTGACGATCAAGGTTGGTTATCCGGATAAGTGGCGCGACTATTCAAGCGTGGAAATTGACAGAGGTCCGTTCATTATGAACGTGGCCCGTGCCATTGCTTTTGAATCGCGCAGGAATCTCAATAAGTTAGGAACCGAAGTGGACAGGTCAGAGTGGCTGATGACACCACAAACGGTGAATGCATATTACAACCCGGTTAATAATGAAATCGTGTTTCCCGCAGCTATCCTGCAACCGCCGTTTTTCTATGCAGATGGGGATGATGCGGTAAATTATGGCGCCATCGGTGCGGTGATCGGTCATGAAGTTACGCATGGGTTTGACGATCAGGGAAGGCAGTATGATGCCGACGGTAACCTGCGCGACTGGTGGACAAAGACTGACGCCGAGCAATATGAAAGTCGCACCAAACTGATCACCGAGCAATTCAATGGCTATTCGCCGATCGACAGTTTCTTCATTAACGGTGAACTGACGCAAGGTGAGAATATTGCTGACCTGGGTGGACTTACCATTTCCTATTATGCTTTTAAAAAGGCATCGCCTTCCAATAAACAGGACACGATGGTGATTAACGGAATGACACCGGATCAGCGGTTCTTCATCAGCTTTGCAAAAGTGTGGGCCGGATCATTCAGGCCGGAGGAGCAGAAGCGCCGGCTGGTGATGGATCCACATTCACCCGGCAAATACCGCGTGATCGGAACATTATCCAATATGCCGGAATTCTATCAGGCCTTCGGCGTAAAGGAAGGCGATAAGATGTACCGCAGCGAATCGGTACGCGGCAAAGTCTGGTAGCGTATACTATGGCAGGCTGCACTTTATATGCATGCCGGACATCTCACATAGCAGGTTGAAATTGCAAATTGCATTTGAAGCGCAGATACATCCCGGAATCGCCGGGATGTATTTTTTTTGAATTTACGGTGAACAACACGACAGAGAGGCTGCTATGAATTGACAAAGAAGTGACTGAGCTCATCAATTGATTTCAACTGAGATAAGCAGGCGCGTTACTTTTCCTGTTCTTCACTTCCGCGGTTTTTCTGATTTGAAAAATAATGGTTACCGGTAGTGCAATCACCGTATTGATAGAAATTATTGCTGCCCGATGTTTTATAGCCAACAGCACCATGCGATTTGCTTCATCTGCGCACCATGATCTTTTCTTCGAAAAGTATTCTTTGCGTCTTTCCAAATCCTTTGCGTCCTTTGTAACGGCGTTTAGCCGCTGTTATCAAATGAAAAATAAGCCGGTAATAGGAGTGATAGGTGGCGGACAACTGGGCCGCATGTTTATTGAAGAAGCACTTCGGTACAATATTGAATGCATCATCGTAGACGCCGACAAAAATTGCCCGGCTGCTGTTATCGCTCATGATCATATAGTTGGCAGTATTGCTGAAGCCGGACCCATCAGGAGATTAGGTGAAGTAGCAGATGTACTCACCTATGAAATTGAGCATATTTACACTGTTCCGCTGTTGGAACTGCAGCGAGAAGGGAAGATGCTGATTCCGGCACCACAGATTCTTCAGATGGTGCAGGATAAGGGCTTGCAGAAGCAGTTTTACCACGATAATAAAATACCGACGGCGCCATTTCAGCTGGTAAACAGTGAAAAGGAATGGCCTGCAGCGATTAAAGCAAACCGCTGGAAGAAATTTGTTGCTAAATCGAGAAAAGACGGATATGATGGTAGAGGTGTCCGCATCATGCATGCTGACGAAGTGTTGAAGCAGGGAGGTATTCCCTTTAAGACGCCATCAGTACTGGAAGCCTTTATTGAATGCAAAAAAGAGGTCTCTATTATTGTAGCGAGGGATTTGAAAGGTAATATGTGCTGTTATCCGCCGGTGGAAATGGAGTTTGATCCGGTGGCCAACCTCGTAACATGGCTTGTTTGTCCCGCTTCACTCAACAAAGATTTGCTGAAGAAGGCAAATGACCTGGCGATGAAGGTGGTGGCTTGCATGAGTGGCGTAGGAATCTTTGCTGTTGAACTCTTCCTCGATAACAAAGACAAATGGTATGTAAATGAAATGGCGCCACGCCCGCACAACAGCGGACATCATACCATTGAAGCCTGTTATACTTCACAATACGAACAGTTATTGCGTATTCTTTTAGGCCTGCCACTGGGCAACACCGAGGTAATAAAACCAGCTGTGATGATCAACCTGCTCGGGCCGGTAGATTTTACAGGGCAATATTATCTTCACGGTTACGATGAGATACTGAGTCTTCCGGGAGTTTATGTGCATCTGTATGGTAAAAAGGAATCGAGACCGATGCGCAAACTCGGGCATATCACGATCCTGGCTGATAATGTAAGAGCAGCACGACAAAAAGCCCGGTGGGTTCGGGATCATTGCGCGATACGCAAATTGACACAGGCAGATCCGGTACAAGCCTCATCCGGCAAATGAACATAGATTAATTGCACGATTAAACTTATCCGCCATACAATGACAAATTCCAATCAACGCAGTGTTGCCATTATCATGGGTTCCGACAGCGACCTTCACGTGATGAAGGATGCCGCAGCCGTGTTAGAAGAGTTCAATGTACAATACCAATTGACGATCGTGTCGGCACATCGTACACCAGACCGTCTGATCAGTTTTGCCAGGTCGGCGGCAGGACAAGGAATCAAGGTAATCATTGCCGGTGCCGGTGGTGCTGCACATTTGCCCGGTATGGTAGCTGCTGTTACGCACCTTCCTGTCATTGGTGTGCCGGTGCAGTCGAAGGCAATGAATGGAATAGACTCACTCTATTCCATCGTGCAAATGCCACAAGGTGTGCCCGTGGCCACGGTAGCCATCAATGGTGCATTCAATGCAGGGTTGCTTGCCTTGCAGATTCTTGCACTCACCGATGGAGGAATACTGGCTGAAAAACTGCTTGCATATAAAAACAAACTGAAGAGCAGCGTGGAAGATAAAGCGCAGGAACTGGAACAGGCAGGATATAAGGAATACCTGAAAGAGCATGAATGATGAATGCTCCGGCTTGATGCCATGGATGGCAATGGAATTTATCAGTCACCTATTGCTGAAAGCAATTGTTCCGCGCTAAGATTATCCGATATATTATTCCCACTAACAAGTTATTGAAAGATGAATAATGACAGCATGTTACGGAAAGAGAAGATAACCGGGCTGCTGTTTCTGATTTTGCTGATGTGTGTTGTGCTTGCCTGGACATTCGGTCCGGTAATCTCTGATCCCAATCACTATTATTTATCTGCGGGAGGCGATGGAATACGCAATTATTACACGGTAGCATATTATGTGAAGTATGACAGCGGCCTGCATTTTTCCGGTATGAATTATCCATACGGCGAGCATGTGCTGTACACCGACAATCAGTTCCCGCTGGCGTATGTGATGCGCCTGTTGCAGGCTGCGCATATTGCTGTTGCTGACTGTACCGTTGGCATCATCAACTATGTGATGATTATTTCACTTTTGCTCTCTGCCGTGTTTTTGTACCTGCTGTTGTATGACCTCAGCGTGAAACGCTGGTTCGCCATTCCTGCGGCAATAGCCATAGCCGTTATTTCACCGCAACTGCAACGGATGATCGGGCATTACAGCCTCGCTTATGTTTTCTTTATGCCGCTGATGCTTTACCTGCTGGCGCACTTTCATCAGTCGCAAAGCAAGTTCAGCCGGATGCTGCTCTTTGCAGCCGTCATTATTTTCTTTTCGCTTACCCATCTGTATTACCTGCCAATGGCTGGCGCCTTCCTGCTTTCTTATGTGGTGGTGAAGGTGTGCTTTGATTATTTTTCAACCGGCAAAATCAGCTTTCAGTTTGTATGGCTCCTATTGGCTATACTGATACCGTTCCTGTTTTTGCAGGGCTTTTTATTTTTGACTGATCCTGTTGCCGACCGTATCAAAATACCTTATGGTTTTTTTCAGAGTTATGCAACTGCAGAAAGTGTATTCAATCCGCCTGCCTGGAGTTATTGGCGCACGTGGGGATTTGAAAATCTTTACAGCCGCACATCGCAAGGGTATGCTTACATCGGCCTTGTAGCGGATATTTCCATTGTATTGTCCGTCAGCCTGCTGCTTTTGTATTTCTTAAGGATTCAGGTTATCCGGAAAATAATCACGGCCATTCCTGCATTCCCGCTTATCGCTATGGTTGCAGCCGTACCGGTTTTAATGTTTGCCATGTGCCTTCCATGGCGATGGAATATGCAGGCACTGCTCAATGACCTTACGTTCATCAGGCAGTTCAGGGCGCTCGACCGGTTTGCTTATGTCTTCTATTATGTGGCAGCCGTTTATTCTGCCGTGATATTGTATGCTTTTATCAATGCCATATTGCAATATGGGTTAAAAGCTGCGGCGTGGCTGATTACAGCAGTGGTGTTTGTTTTGTGGTGGGCCGATGGTTATTCAAACTTAAAGATTATGAAAGATGCATACCCCAATAACAATTACGCCCGTGAATTTTTTGCAGAAGATAATTTTACCGGCTGGCTGGCAGGCAAGGGGTATTCCGTACAGGACTTCCAGGCGATTTTCCCGATTCCTTTTTATCACATCGGTTCTGAAAAAATATGGATTGATCATCCGATAAGTATGTATGTTTCTTCCTGGGCATCACTGAATACAGGGCTGCCCATAGTTGCCAGTTATCTTGGGCGAACGTCAGTTGATCAGGCTTCCAAACTTGTTCAGCTCATTTCAGATTCACTGATGGATAAGGAATTACTGCATTCCATAAGCAGCGACAAACCTTTTTTAGTGGTTACTTCCGGTGAAGAGCATACTCCCTATGAAAAGTACCTGCTTGACAAAGCAACCTTTATCGATAAACGCGGACCTTATGCGATGTATGCGCTTCCACTGACTGCCTTTATCACTTCTTATGATCATGTAAGGAAAGTGTATGAAGACAAAGGGCAGTCGCTTGTGCTGCAGGACGGGAAATATTATACCACACAGGTTGATTCCTCCGTGGTGATTAAGGATTTTACCACCGGACAATTATTCACAAGCGGAGGTATTGCAAGCTCCGGAAGTGCGGTTGAACTGTTTAATGGAAAGCTGAAGGCTGCAGCTGATTCCGCGTTGTATGATGCTTCAGTCTGGGTAAAAATCTTAATGAGCAGTTATGCAAGTCCCGACATGCATGTAATGCAGATAAATGAGGCCGGTGACACGGTGAGCAATCAGTACGTGCAGGCAAAGAGCAGCCCTGATATTGAAGATGGATGGTCACGGATACATCTTTCATTTATGCTGACGGAGCGGGAAAACCGTGTTCAGATCGCGCTGACCTGTGATGATTCTATCTCGGCCTGCAGGTTCATGATCAGGCCGCCCGAAACAGATGTGTACTATGCACTTGGGAATGATGGTTCATTCGTCGTGAATAATTATTTCATAAAAGCTCCGTCAAGATAGCGCAGTCGGGTCTGCCGTTATTTTCTTTTCAGTTTTTCAGCCCTCTGCCATTCAGGCGGCTCCAGTAAAGTGTCCAGCGTTTTCTTCTCCTCTTCGCTGAGCGTTGTTTTAAGGAAGACATACCAGTATGCTTTTTTTGTCATCGAATCATAATTGATGATGGCATGCCTGTATTGATAAATCTGCACCTGGTTAATTACGCATAGTACGGTAATGACAAGTAACAATGCATACCTGCTCCATGCTATGCTAAACAGCTGCTGATAAAAAGCGCCCATAGGCAATGCCAGTAATGCATAGCTTTCAATAAATGCCCTTAAACCGAAACTGCCGCCATACCACCACGACCACCAGCTTAACACTACATACACATTGATGATGGTAAAAAGCAACACAGGAACCAAAAACTCCCGGCAATATTTCCACATTACGCATGCTCCCAAAAATGAAAATCCGATAATGGGTGTATAGAGGAACCATCCTTTGCGGTAACTGAATAAGCCCTCCATAATTCTTGGATCATTCCACAAAAATCCTTCACCAACATAGGAGAAGAATAGCCACTGACCGGTCATCTTTTTCCAATAAAGCATTTGTAAGCATAACGGACATGCCAATAAAAGCGTCAAGAGTAAGAGGTGTGGCCAATGCGTTGTGATCAGCCGGAACTTATTGATGATTGCCTGCCGGGAAGTTATGCTATAAAACAAAGGAATGAGCAGTATGATACCATCGGTTGGCCTCACCAGTATGGCAAGCCCGCAGCAAAGACCAAGCATTGCAGCGGTGCCCGCTGATGGCCTGTCATGCCAGCGAATTGTAAGGAACATGATGATAATGAAAGTGAAGAACAGGTAAGCATGACTCATCGGTTCATGTACCGTGTAATAAAACAGGTTGGTGCCAATGCCTAAACTTATCAGTACAAGCATGCTGACTACATCTGAAAAATAGCGCAATAAAATTTTACGGAGAAAAAAAAGTCCCACAACAGTATAAAAGACAGCGCTGAACAACAGCATGAAACGGTACGGTGAAGAAAAACCGTCCGGGTTGTCAAATAACAATGCATATCCATGTGCGATAAAAAAGAAAGGCGCATAATAAAATGCAAGCCCCATGGTCATTTTTATCACATTATTCCCGTTAGGCGCTTTATTGGGCGCAAATTTCTGCACATACCATTCGGGGTGTTCATCATAAAAATGCAATGCAATATCTTTTTGAATAAAGATGGCCGGCAGGTAGCAATAGTAATTAGCCACATCATAACTGATCGGCGAGTGCCAGTCACGGAAATTGCCGATGGAATAAACAGTCCATGTAAAAACCAGTGCCATGATACAGCAGGCAATAAAGGAAAACGGGTGCAATAACTGTTTCACGATAGCGGGTAAAATTATGCAACAACAAGTATATCAATTTTTGCAGCAACTGTACCGGCAGGTTATTCATACCCTCAACAAAACAGATCAATCATGTTTTGCGGGAAAGATCATTTCATCAACAGGATGATTTAATACACCACAATCCTTCCCGTTAAACGGGAATATGGCTGCTGCAATGTAATGAAATACATGCCCGGTGATAGCTCGTCAGGAAGCTTGAAGAAGACAGGCGATGTTGACCGAGAAACCGGAGTCTGCATTATGTTGCGTCCATGCAGATCGGTGAGCAGCAGCACAGCTGATTCGCTGGCATGTACATCGATAAAAATATGGACGGTGCTTCCTGCTGGCGTAATGGAAGGAAATATCTGCAGCGTGGGTATTGAGGCGAAAGCCTGAACAGTGCCGTCATCATGCGTAATGAGGGCACTGTCAAATATGAGGATCGTTGACGTAAAGGCGGGTACGGTAATGGTTCCGGTAAACATCTGCTGATCGAGGTCATAGAAAACAGAATCTGCCAGGTTGAATGACTGTGGTGAGGCTGTATGATTAACAAACAATCTTGACTTCTTAACCGGATCTTCTGTGACGACACTCACCTTCCGTATTGAAATATTGTCGAGCCAGGTTAGTGAATCCTGAAAAGGCAGATGGGTGTACAGGCTGGTACTGCCGTCGCCAGACAGGTATTGAAAGGTGCACTGATAATCACGCCTGCCGGAAAGAAATGGAAAAAAACGGATGAGGTCGAGCGGAAGGTAAGGCGAAACACTTTGTTTCTGGATAAAGCCAATATTACCATCATGCAATGCATAACAACTCAAATCAAAACGGTAATAAGCACCTGGTTCACTGGCAATGCCATCGCAATGCGCTTCTCCGTAGCTGATATCCTGATCTGATGTCGACAGCAGTTTCATGCAGCCATTGTCAAGCGGCGTTGAATTGTCGAGGAGCAGCAGCAGGTTTTGCGGTGTGCTGTTACTCCAGCCATCTGTATTGTTGGTGAATGTTCCGTTACCCACGAGGTTGTCTCCCAAATAATCAGCAACGATATGCCTGTCACGATAGAAATAAGTTGTTTTTGAAGCGTCATCATCCCCATAAAATTGGCGCCACTGTTCCAGTGTATAAAAGTGACCATAAGGTTCCATCGCAGAAACAGGAAGCTTTCTGACGGCATAATAATTATAGGGATTGAAATAATAATTACTGTCAAATACTGCAGGAGTGAAAGATTCATCATAAGCTTTCAATGCAACCACATCGGCGTCTTCCTGTAAAGCGTAAAATATATTGCCGTAAACGGTATGGCTGTTATTTGTTCCTGCATTGATCTCTTCGAAATAGAGTTGTGCTTTACCGCTTCCAAACACAGTGTTTTTTCTCAGCGTATGATGTGTTCCTCCCCTGTATAGTGCGATGCCATAGCAGTCAGCCATAGCAATCGTATTGTTTTCCAACAGGTAATGATGAGTCTGTTCATCAAGAAAAATGCCGGCCGTGCTGATCAATACCGCAGGGCTGGCCTCTGTGCTGCCACCGGTATTTTCAATGATGTTATGACGGATAATAACAGAGTCGGAATTGCTGCCATAGCTGTAGATACATCCCTGGTTGTTGAAATGGAGCAGGGCATGATTGCAGTTGTTGTTTTCGATGATGGTGTGCAGGCCGTTCACGTTGATGGATGAGTTTCCGGTGCTGTCGATACTGTTTTCAGCAATGATAACAGCGTTTCCATCGTCAACTGAAATGCCCATTCCCTGCTGTAATGTATTAATGCCATAGCCGGTCAGCAGCCCGATGGCTGTGATGGCATTCCTGTTAATTAGTGTATTCGTAACCTGGCTGGCGCCAATGGCTGCACCACTGATATCGCGCAACGTATTGTCGGAAATGAGGCAGTTAACGGCTCCGTTCATCAGTGCAATGCCGCGTTCGCCCTGCGATAGCATGATGCAGTGTTTCACCGTCAGGTTTGTTATCATATGATTGGAAAAAATCGCGGATCGCGACTGCTTTTCGAATTGCAGGTTTTCCACGATACAGTAACCGGCATCATTTTCAAAACGGATTCCATATTCATGCACCGATGCTTCCATTGACAATGTGTTCGGGTCAATGCCACCGGCAGAATAGCAGTAAAGGATGTTATTATCCGTGTCATAAAACCATTCACCTGCAGTATCGAGTTCAGTGAAGCGATTATCGAGATAATAGCCATAGCCTTTTTCAACAGATCCGACGGATGGTGCTTTGAACAGGATGGAATCTCCGGAGAAACTGCTGACTGTATTGTATTCGTAAAGTCTGTCGGTAGTGCGCAGGTGAATGCCGGCACTATCCCAATAGTGGCCGGCCTGCGTAAGTGCCGTATCAATGAACCCGTTGTGGTACAGCCCGGCCTGCTGATACAGGTAACCGCTGTTGGGAAATCGCGCGATGACCATCCTTTTTTGGCTGGCAAAAAGTTGTGCTGGTAAATTAACCTGAACAGCTTGAAATATACTGGTTGCGTAGGCAGTCCAGGCAGTCACCGTTTCAGCGCCGGAAATAACGGCAGGCAAACTTCCGCCATACGTTCCGATATAAACGGGTGTGGTTTCATTACCGCCGGCGGAGATATTGATTTGACCGCGGAAAATATTTCCGGAAAGAAAGAGAACACTGTCGCCGGGCTGCAGTAACACGTTATTTAACTGACCGGTGGAATACCATGGATCGCTGGCTGAAATTCCGCTGTTGTTGTCGTTTCCTGCATTGGAGAAGTAATAACTGGTGGCCCATGCAACCGGCAACTGCAGCAGCATCAGCCATCCAAAGCCTGCGGATATTTTTACCAGCTGACACCTGTGATGCATGATGTCGCTAAAGTTATAAAATCAAAACCAATGCAAATGAAAACGAAGGCGGCGGCCTGCAAGCATGCACAGCATCAGCCCGGAAAAGGAGGACGCGGACAGAACCGTGAAAGTTGTAATGCATCATTTCAGGCACTTCAGTCATGCATTAACATTAGCTGACAGCGCCGTCAACGACGTGGATGTTTTCCGGCTTTATCAGGGGCATTCCTTTGAAACGCAGTATCAGCTGCGCCACCGTCACCACATCCTTCTGACAATACTCGACAATCCGGCGCAAATCCTTATCTGTCCAGTAAACCCTTCCCACATCTTTTCCTTCTATATCATCTTTTGGCGAGGGTATGTTGAACAGTGCGGCAAGTAATCTTAAGGATGTGAAATGTTTGTAGTCGCCGAAACGCCAGAGTTGCATGGTGTCAACCATGAATACTTCGTAGGGTTTTTTGCCGGAGATGTCAAGCATGGAAGGCAATGGTATGCCCTGTATCAGCATCCGGCGGCAGAGGTACGGTACATCAAATTCACGGATATTGTGTCCGCAAAACTGAAAATGTTTAGACGGCGGATAGTGTTGCAGCAATGCTGAAAATTCAAGCAGTACTTTTTTTTCATCATCGCCATACATGGATTTTATCCGGAAGGCCCATTCACCGGTTTCCTTTTCTTTGATAAATAAGCCGACGGAAATGCAAATCACCTTGCCAAATTCAGCGTAAATACCGGCATGCTGGAAGTATTGTTCTTCCATTGTTTCGCCTGCCGATTTCAGCCGCTCTGATTTGCGGAGGTAAAGCTCTTTCAATTCATCCGGCAAGAGGTGAAACGACGCTTCACCGGGAACGGTCTCAATATCCAGGCATAACAGATGGCCCGGTTGCAGATGATCTAACATAATGGGTTCGATTTTAGGAATAGTATGATAATTATAGAATCGACCGGTAAATGTAAGCAGAGAATGTAAAAGTTGTACCTGCTGATTGAGGATCTTAAATTGAAATCAGTCCGCATTATTTAAGGCGGCTTGGAAGTGTTAAGTTAATTCATAACATTTGTGCCTGCTGATTGCCGGCTGTAATCCAAAAAGATATTGTGAAGTTGGGGGGGGAGCTGATATTTGGAAAGCCATCATCAGTACAGTACCTGAATTTTTATTCAAATGCAATAGCCGCTGTATCAGGCGGTGGCTGCTGCATTGGGTACTGTATTTTTCCATTGCAGCATCCATGATTACAGGCACAAGCACTCCCCGCTGTGTGTGGATGCTATGAATTAATGTGAATTCATTGCTGCAACAGGCCGGAAAGCAAAAGCACATGTGTGCCGCGTCTTCCGGAGGTTTCGCTTTGGATGCAGATGTGCTAAACACCAATTTATGCATACACCCGTTAAGGAAGCCCTGAAAGCTTTCTTCCTGCCGGTTGCGATAGCTTTCGGCTTTGCACCAGTTCTTGTACATGCACAGGACTATCATGTGAGTGTTAACGTGATCAGCAACATGCCCTATGTGCTTCCAGCCGGTTACTCCGGATTCGCTTCGAATGAAGCAAAGACCACCTGGCGTTACAACGACCCGCTTTTTGTGAACGCCACACAATCACTCTATCCTAAAATGATTCGTTGGCCCGGCGGAGCATCGGCCAAATTTGACTGGCACACCGGTGATATCCCTACAAGTTATATTGAACGCTCTGTGGAATTCGGCCTCGACGAAGCTGCATCCACAAGTGATGAGTATAAAGGGCAGGCCATCAACCGCAGCAAAGGCGGCACAAGTTTGCTTGATTTTTCTAACCTGATACTCGCACCACTGAATGCGAAAGCGATTATCGCAATCAACAGCATCACGGATATCCCTGCCTTTCCTGCCACTGATTTCACTGCTTCGGCCAGGGAACTTGCCGCCTATGTGCGCGACAACGGAATTCGTGTGGCCTATTTCGACCTGATGAATGAGCCTTACCTGCAGAAGAAAATCAATTTCTATGAAATTATTGCAGCGCAACTCGGCATGACACCTAAGACAGATGAACATCTCGGTCATTTCAACGGCCGTGTATATGTCGCCTGGGTTAAACTCTTTAATGATGCCATAAAATCAGAGATGCCGGATGCAAAAACGGCTGTGATGTTCAGTCCGGGTAAGCTGGTTTCAGTAACCTACAACGGAGAAACCGATGATGACTACTGCGGCCATTTTGACCAGGCCATTTGGGACTATGCTAAAAATAACGGCCCTTTCTGGGATGCGATCTCTTTTCACTGGTATCCTGCGGCAGCAAAGGATAATGAAACCACTGCTGATGCATTGAAAACACTGGCCGGCAATCCTCTATACCTGTATGAACTGATTCAGAACTATTATATCGCCAACAATACTACCTATGGCGGCAAGCCGGATATGCCCATTCTCATCAGCGAATTGAATGTGAGCAGTGAATGCCTGCTGCGCGGTACGCTGTATGATGCCGTCTTTCTTTCTGAAGTGCTTACCGGGCTCACACAATTTCCGCAGGTAAAGAATGTGGATATACAAAGCCTGGCGCCAAACAGCGCCTTAAGCTGGGGTTCTTTTAAATTGAAGAAAACACTCAACTGGCAAACTATTGCCAGTGATGCTTACTGCTCAACACCGGATAATATTCTTCCTTCGGTGATTCCCTTTGCTGCAAATGGATTGCTTTCATTTACAGATTATCCCGATCTGTCGCGTAAGGCCGGCCTTTTAGATTTAAGTGCCGTCAGCACACTTCCATCTGCATCGTCTGATCCGGCATTTAAAGATTATGAAGTTTATTTCAGCGCTCATGGCCGCGCTTTGCAGATTGTAAATGAAGGTTTGTCACAGGCACAAATGTCATACGGGGTGGATATATCCGGTGGCATGATGGCCATGGTGCAATATGGTCCTCAGCCGGTTTCACCGTTTGTTTCTGAAATTGGCAGTTCCATTACCGAAGGGGCATCCTTATGCATGCGTGCATTCCGCGATTATGATGGTACGGGTAGGCTGATCATCGTGAATAAATCAGCATCCGCACAAACCATTGATGTATCATGGGGAGGTAAACCTGTCACCGGCACGATCGTTCATGACTGGATCGGCGGCAGTGATTACCTGGCGGAGAATACAGACAATGATCAGGATGTTATTGTGCCGCAAACAGAAACGGTAACAGGCCAGGTACTCATCGGTCCATATTCAGTGAATGTATTGACACTCGGTTATTTTCCCAGGTCGAAAACACAGGTCGATATTATGCCTTATCCGAGATAAAACTTGTGGTGTATTCCGACTTTTCTGATTGCATGAATAAACGAAAGGAAGTTGTTGAGCCGAATAGAGGGGAAAACGGATCTGATAAGTAAGAAATCCGAAGTCAGCGTTTATCTCCTCGTTTTGCTCTTCAACCCTAATGACCCCAGCAGGCTGCGTGTTACCAGGCCTGCCACTGCAACTCCCATCGATCTCACCACAGGGCTTTTCAGGATTTTCTCAAATGAGCCCGGCTCTTCGCGCGTAGTTTTTTTCTTTTCTGCTTTCTCCGTTGATGCTTTTGTCTTTACATCGCCGTTACCGGATTCGGTTGCATCCTTCATGCGCCTGCTAAGCATCTCAAATGCACTGTCGCGGTCAAGCACCTGGTTGTACACGCGCACCAGCTGCGATTGCTGCACCAGTTTTTTAATTTCGTCATCAGTCAGTATATCCATCCTTGATGAAGGCGAACACATCATCGTGGCAGTGAGCATCGTGGGTATTCCTTTTTCATTAAGAGCAGTTACCAATGCTTCACCAATTCCCAGTTGTGTAAGCAACTCATCGGTCTTGTAATAAGCTGATTCGGGAAAGTTCTCTGCCGCCGTTTTAATCGTCTTCCGGTCGGCTGCGGTGAAGGCGCGCAATGCATGCTGAATCTTCAACCCAAGCTGGCTGAGAATCACTGCCGGAATATCCTGTGGATTTTGCGTACAAAAAATCACACCGACACCTTTTGAGCGAATGAGTTTGATGGTGGTTTCCAGCTGATCGAGTAATTGCTTGGAAGCATCACTGAAAATCAGGTGCGCTTCATCAATAAATAAAACCAGCTTTGGTTTATCCGCATCGCCGATTTCCGGAAAGGAGCTGTACACTTCGGCAAGCAGCGATAACATGAAAGTGGAGAATAGTTTCGGGCGATCCTGTATATCCGTTAAACGGATCACATTGATAAAAGCATTGCCATTGGCATCCGTACGCAGCAAATCGTGCGGATCAAATGAAGGTTCTCCAAAAAATCCCGCTGCGCCCTGTTGTTCCAGCTCAATCACTTTCCGAAGGATGGTGCCGGACGACACGGTGGAAACAGCACCGTAATCTTTTTCAATTTCAGCTTTGCCTTCGGCGGCAATATATTGCAGCACTTTTTTGAGGTCTTCCAGGTCAAGCAGCGGTAGCTTTTTATCATCGCAATATTTGAAGATCATGGCCAGTACACCTTGTTGTGTTTCGTTCAGGTCTAAAATCTTCGCCAGTAATACCGGTCCGAATTCAGAAGCGGTGGCCCGTAACCGAACACCCTCCTGTGCCGTCAGACTCAGCAACTCCGCCGGAAAGGAGGCCGGACTCCATGCGACACCGGTTTTTTTCGAACGCTCTTCAATCCTTGGATTCAGTGAACCCGCCATGGCGATTCCGCTCAGGTCACCTTTGATATCCATCAGCAGGGTAGGTACACCATTGGCCGAAAGTCCTTCTGCCAGCAACTGCAGCGATTTCGTTTTACCCGTGCCCGTAGCTCCGGCAATCAACCCATGGCGGTTAATTGTTTTAAGTGGAATTTTTACCAGGTGATTAGTCATGCATGCGCCATCAATCATTCCTGCACCCAAGGTGATAGCGGCGCCGGAAAACTGATAGGATGCATCCAGTTCTTCAGCGAACTTTTGTTGATCTGCCATTCAGAAATACATTTTATGCAATTTAGAAAAGGAAATTAAAGATTGGTTGATCCCTGGAGAATTAATTGCAGGCTGACCTGTTGACGAGCAGAAGATCCGGTATCGCAAAATTGGTTTTGGGTTCCTGACTACCATTAATGCATCAATTAAGGCCTGTTGTGTAGCACTAACTTGCTAATCCGGATTTTCTCTGCTCACGGAAGAGTACCGTTATTCCAGTACCTATTTCCTTATCTTTAATCCATGATTGCGTCAGCACAAAAAGATTTCCGCACCCTGAGTTTAGCGGATATTAAGTCATATCTCGAAAATGCAGGCGAGAAAACTTTTCGCGCCAGACAAATCTATGAATGGCTCTGGCAGAAAGGAGCAGGGTCATTTGAGGAGATGACAAACCTCTCAAAAGAACTGCGCAGTAAACTGAACGATGATTTTGTGATCAACTCATTGTCAGCTGATGAAAAGCAACAGAGCAGAGACGGAACGGTGAAGATGCGCTTCAAAACTTATGAAGGTTATTTTATTGAAGGCGTGCTGATACCGGCTACTGACCGCCTCACAGCCTGTGTTTCTTCGCAGGTTGGTTGTTCACTCACCTGTAAGTTTTGTGCAACGGGCAAAATGGGACGTAAGCGCAATTTGAATTTTGATGAAATATTTGACCAGGTAGTGCTCATCAACAGGGAAGCATTATCGGTGCATGGCCGGGGCCTTACGAATATCGTTTTCATGGGCATGGGTGAACCCCTTTTAAATTACGCCGAGGTGATGAAAGCAGTGGAGAAGATATCATCGCCGGAAGGATTGGGCATGTCTCCCAGGAGAATTACTGTTTCAACAGCCGGTATTGCAAAGATGATCCGCAAATTAGGCGATGATGAGGTGCGTTTCCGGCTGGCGCTTTCGCTGCATGCTGCCAATGATACGAAACGCAACGAGATCATGCCGATTAATGAAACCAATGATCTTGAGTCACTCATTGAGGCGCTTCACTATTTCGCCACGAAAACGGGTAACCGCATTTCTTTTGAATATATATTACTCGATCATTTCAATGATTATGTGGAGGATGCACGTCAACTGGCGAAGATCTGTGAACGTATACCTGCCAGGGTAAACCTCATTGAATACAATAAGGTGGAAAATGTTCCATTCCGGCGCGCTGCTGACGACAGAGCGCAGCATTTCTGTGATTTTCTCAATAACCATGGTGTCATTGCCACTATCCGGCGAAGCAGGGGCAAAGACATTGATGCAGCCTGCGGGCAACTGGCAAATAAATAGTGCCTTTAATTTTATCCAGGACGTTACCGATAGCTTGCACAGTATATCAGGAATGAGGTTATCTGTCAATGTGCAAATTGAGTCGCTGCAGATAATTTTACAGCCATGCTGCTGATGTCATTTTCTTCACACTTCAGCAAATCAACTTTGCTTACCTAATATATGCAGCCGGCTGTGATAAAAGCCATAAGAAAAGTAGATAGCCAATCCTATCACCAGCCATATCACGAAGCCGATCCAGCTTACATAATGTATTTGCGCCATCATATAGAAACAGAATATCAAACCCAGCACCGGTATCAGGGAGAGGCTATGGGTAAATGAGAAATAACTCAGGGCGAAGCAAAGCAGCACGAAGAGCCACATGGGAAAATTGGAAGCAATAACATCCCACCCGGAAAAATCAAGCATCTGATTTTTCCAGCCGGTGGCCTGCGTGAATACCAGGTACACAGACACTGCCAGCAATATTGGCAAAATGTACTTCGCGTTGATGTAAGGTGTTTTAAACTTGCCCTTAGGTGCATCCGGATCAATTTGCATTCTCAGCACGCCTCCGCAAACGAGCACAAAGGCAAATAAGGTGCCCATAGAGGTGAGATCCAAAACGATATTGGTTGGAATAACCAGTATTGGTATCACGACTACCAGCATGGTTACAATGGTAGAGAAGGAGGGTGTTTTAAACCTGCGGTGCACCGTGGCGAACTTATCAGGAAGTAAACCATCGCGGCTCATACTCATCCAGATCCTGGGTTGCCCCATCTGAAACACCAGCAAAACGCTGGCCATCGCTACAACAGCACTGATGGCAATTACACCGGATATCCAGTTAAGGTTTACTTTTTCAAAAACAAAAGCCAGCGGATCACCCACTGCCAGCTGATCGTAACTTACCATGCCTGTTAATACCAGCGCTATGGCCACATACAGGATCGTGCAGATGATGATGGAATACATGATGCTCTTTGGCAGGTCCCGCTCAGGGTTCACACATTCTTCTGCCGTTGTAGAAATGGCATCAAAACCAATATAGGCGAAAAAAACTGCGGAAACGCCGGACAATACACCGACAATGCCATTGGGCAGAAATGGGTTCCAGTTATCGGTATTGACATAAAAGACACCGATGGCAATCACAAGCAGCACGATGGTGAGCTTGATGGCGACCATAATGTTACTTGCGTTACGGGTTTCTTTAATGCCACGGTAGATGAGTGCAGTGATCAGCAAAACGATTGCTATTGCCGGCAGATCTGCAATCAGGTGGAAGCTGCCCAGTAAGGGTGCTTGTGTCCAGGCGAGGTAGGCTGTCTGCTGCGCAGTATTCAGCTCATGAAGGCCTCTGCCTGCAGCCATTTCCGCCGCTGCCGCTTTAAATCCACTCTGCGCTGAAAGGTAATCGATGCTTGCCCATTCGGGAACGTGAATGCCCTGAATGCCGAGAAAGGGAATGGTTATCTTATCGAGGAGACCGGTGAAATAGTCAGACCATGATACAGCCACCACCACATTACCAACGGCATATTCCATAATTAAAGCCCATCCGATAAACCAGGCTACCAGTTCACCGAAAGCAACATAAGAGTACGTGTATGCACTGCCCGACACCGGTACGAGTGAAGCGAATTCTGCATAGGCAAAAGCTGCAAATCCGCAGGCAAAAGCAGTGAAAATAAATAACAACACCACGCCCGGGCCACCGTTAAAACTTGCATTGCCGATTGTGCTGAAAACGCCGGCACCAATGATGGCTGCAATACCGAATGCAGTGAGATCGCGTACGCCGAGATGTTTTGATAAGGAGACGTGATCGGCATCGCTTTCTCCGGCCTTCACTTGTTTCAATATATAATCCACAGATTTTCGCCGGAAGAGCTGATTCAGATTCATGAAAATGTTTTTATGGAGTACAAAATGAGAAAAAAAATGGTGAGGACAAATTATAAGCAATCAGCGGAAGTTGTTCAGACTGATGTCCACAAGCTGTTAACTACTTAATTATACCATTTTTCTAAAATCATTATCTTGCGGGTCTTTAAAAAAATCAGGATCGTATGAAATTTATAGTGTCGTCAGGTTCATTGCTTAAACAATTGCAACTGATAGCAGGTGTGGTGAGTTCAAACACGGTGCTTCCGATTCTGGAAGATTTTCTTTTCGACATTAGGGAAAGCAAGCTGACGGTCTTTTCCACTGACCTGGAAACATCCATGAGTTCATCGCTTGATGTGGAAGCCAATGAAGAAGGAAAGATTGCCATTCCGGCCAAATTACTGATGGATATATTGAAGACACTTCCCGAGCAACCGCTGACTTTCACTATAAACGATGATAGCCTCGCCATTGAGATAACTTCCGATAAAGGAAAGTACAGGCTGACCGGCGAGAATGGCGATGATTTTCCCAGGATACCTGTTCCTGAAGAAACAAAGGAAATCAAATTGCCCTCATCAGTTATTGCCAATGCCATCGGTAAAACATTGTTTGCAGTAGGCGCCGATGATATGAGGCCTGCAATGACCGGTGTCAACTTCGAACTTTCGCCGGAAGGCATCACTTTCGTGGCAACGGATGCACACCGTTTGGTACGGTACAAGCGACTGGATGCAAAGGCAGTGAAATCAACGTCTTTCATTGTTCCGAAAAAAGCCCTGCAATTACTTGGGAATGCATTGCCTGCCGAAGAAACGCAGGTGAAGATCTCTTACAACAGCTCGAATGCCTTTTTTAATTTCGGTTATGTGAAACTTATCTGCCGCCTGATTGATGCACGTTATCCCGATTATATGGCTGTAATTCCGACGGAGAACCCTAATAAACTCACGATCAATTCCGGTGATCTGCTGAGTTCATTGCGCAGGTTGGTGGTATTGTCCAACAAAACAACACATCAGGCTACGTTGAAAATGAGCGGCAGTGAACTGAGTATCAACACGCGCGACATAGATTTTTCCAATGAAGGGAATGAAACACTTACCTGTCAGTATGATGGCGAAGACCTGGAGATTGCCTTCAATGCGAAATTTGTCATCGACATGATTGCTTCCATGAATGAGGAAGAGGTTCAGTTTGAATTTTCAACTCCTTCCCGTGCATGCATCATGACTCCGGTAAATAAAAAGGATAACGAAGACCTTTTGATGCTGGTAATGCCGATTATGGCCAACAGTTGATAGGCTGAATTCCTGCCTGAAGCAAATAAGCGCTCATTGCTAATAATGCGCAGTTAAGCGATGTAGTGGAAATATTCACGCTTCTGCTTCCTTACCGCTTTTATCTTCGGCGGTATCAGCAATTTCCGGCTCTTCTGCACTTGGAATGGAATCATGCTGCCTGAGCAACTGGTGCCACTTAATCATCTTTTTCATATCACTGAAGTGCACCCTTTCTTCATCATAATCGGGAATGATTTGCCTGAAATAGTTTTTCAGCGTTTCAGGATCTGATTTTGGGTCGGGAAGTGGCAGCGTGCTTTCCTGCTTATGCATCTCAGCCAATACATTTCTCAGGCTGATTGTTTCGTCCTGGCTCCTGTAAACGGATATGTTATCAAGCGATGAAATACCATGAATGCGCGACGAAACGAATTGTGTTTTGCCATCTTCCAGGGATTTTACCACAATGCCGTTTCCCTTCGTGGAAATTAATGAATGAAGGCCGGGAAGGCCACTGATGGACAGGATGTCTTTAAACTCCATGAAGTATCGTTTTTTTTGCGTCTCAAAAGTAGTGATAAAACCGCGTCCGGCAATTGAAATAATGCAGGATTTGATTTTGTAAATAAGCGGATTGGGTTATCTTTGCGTCCTCAAAAATTAAAAGTAAAGTTCAATGGCAAATACCAGGAATGCGAAAAAAGCCGATCGCCAGGCAAAGAAAAGAAGGGAACATAACCGCTATTTTGGCAAAACAACCAGGAATGCCGTAAGGGATTTGCGTGCTGTGGATACCAAGGAAGAGGCAAAAAAATTACTTCCAGATACCGTAGCTATGATTGATAAGCTGGCAAAACGTAATATCATCCATAAAAAGAAAGCAGATAACCTCAAGTCAGGGCTGATGAAGCGGATGAATGGATTGAAATAAACTTTGTTTTCGTAAGATGCAGAGGTGTAGCTGAACAGTTGCACCTCTGTTCTTTTTATATCAACTCCTGTTGCCCGGAAATCCATCGCCGGCTTAATCACCGGTGATCTAATCACACTGCAAGTTCAGCAAAGCAGCAGGCAGCTATTTATTTATTATGAGGGGCTATTTCATTTAAAGCAGGAAGCAGGAATAAATTATTTTCCTTTATCAACGGCCTCGCTGCAATTCTGAAAAAATCATTACCTTTTCCATTCTTATATCTTATATACTATGGCAAAAAAGGAAGGAATGCATGCGGGATTATATCCCGAACCTGCAGGTATCAGGAGTTGGGCAGAAGAAGACCGGCCACGGGAAAAGCTGATGATTAAAGGCCGGCATACACTCACCGAATCAGAACTGATTGCGATTTTACTGCGTACCGGTTCCCGCGACAAAACTGCCGTGGATATCTCTATGGAACTACTGAGGCGGTCAAACTACGACCTCGCCGCACTGAGTAAGTTAGGTGTTCATGAGATACTGGCTATGGGCATTCAGGGTTTGGGAGCCACCAAAGCAATTACTATTGTTGCGGCGCTGGAACTGGGAAGAAGGCGACAGATGTCGGCGGTAAAGGAAAAGGAAAAAATTACCTCAAGCCGTGATGCATTCGATATCCTTTATCCGAAGATGGCAGATTTCATGTATGAAGAATTCTGGATTTTACTATTAAACCGGGCCAACAAAGTGATAGGAGCAGAACGCATCAGCGAAGGCGGCTTAACCGGAACGGTGGCCGACCCGAGAAAGATATTTAATGTAGCTATCAAGGCCGATGCCACGTCGCTGATACTTTCTCACAATCATCCTTCCGGTAACCTGCAGCCCAGCCAGGCCGATATTGAGCTGACTAAAAAAATGAAGGAGGCAGGAAAGACACTTGAAATCACTGTATTTGATCACCTGATCATCGGCGATGGCAGCTATTACAGTTTCGCAGATGAAGGCATGATGTGATGCGGTGAAGGTTTATTTAAGAATGGAGCGCGATATAACGATGCGTTGCACTTCACTCGTTCCTTCATAAATCTGTGTGATTTTAGCGTCGCGCATCAGTCTTTCCACATGGTATTCCTTCACATATCCGTAACCGCCGTGAATCTGTACCGCTTCCACCGTCGTTTTCATCGCCACTTCTGAAGCAAATACTTTGGCTATGCTTCCTGATAAGGTATAGTCAAGATGTTGATCCTTCTCCCAGGCAGATTTAAGGATAAGCAACCGTGCAGCTTCAATTTCTGTGGCCATGTCAGCCAGCTTGAACTGAATAGCCTGGTGTTGTGAAATTTCTTTACCAAAGGCCTTCCGTTGTTTGGAATAGGCAAGTGCCAGTTCGTAAGCACCGGAAGCGATGCCCAATGCCTGCGAAGCAATACCGATTCTGCCGCCCGCCAGTGTTTTCATTGCGAAGCGGAATCCGAAACCATCTTCTCCAATCCTGTTCTCTTTCGGAACCTTCACATCCTGGAACATGATAGAGTGCGTGTCACTTCCCCGTATACCTAACTTGTTTTCTTTTGCACCCACCGTTACTCCCGGCCATGCTTTTTCCACTATAAAGGCATTGATGCCGCGACTTCCTTTTGCCACGTCAGTCTGCGCAATAACAAGATAAACGGAAGCCGTGTTGCCATTTGTAATCCAGTTTTTAGTGCCATTCAGCAGGTAGTGATCGCCCATATCTATTGCAGTGGTGCGTTGTGAAGTGGCATCACTGCCGGCTTCCGGTTCTGAAAGGCAAAAGGCACCAAGATAAAGAGCACCCTCTTTCATGCCGCGAGCCAATGGCACCAGGTATTGCTGTTTTTGTGCTTCAGAACCATACGTCTCCAGTCCCCAGCATACCAGCGAATTATTGACCGACATGCAAACCGATGCAGAGGCATCTACTTTGGAAATTTCTTCCATGGCAGTGACATAGGAAATGGTATCGAGGCCACTACCCCCGTATTCATCGGATACCATCATGCCCATAAATCCAAGTTCAGCGAGTTGCTGCACCTGCTCTAACGGAAATTTTTGTTTCTCATCACGCTCAATCACACCGGGCAACAATTGCTGCTGTGCAAAATCACGTGCTGCTTTCTGAATCATCAGGTGCTCTTCGGTCAATTGGAAATTCATCGGCTATGTTTTTCTGAATGGTGGTAAAAATAGAAATCTTTCGCTAAAGACTTTTATCCTTGTCCGGTAAGCGGAGACTTTAATAGAGCAATCTGCATTTACGAGATTACCATTGGAGTGCATGCATTTTATGTGACAGGATAATACTTTTAATAACACTGCTTTTCAGTGTCAAAGCCATTCAATTCATGCATTACGGCTATTTTTGACGGCAAAGTCCTGAAATCTTTACGGCAAACAACATTGATCTTCATGACGCAAACCAACCACTTATGAAAAACTATCCAAAATGGATGCGGCAGCTTACGAATTACTTCTTCCGCGGATTGCTCTTCGTTTCACCGATCGTGATAACTGTTTATACGATTGTATACCTGATTCGTTGGCTCGATGGGTTGATCCCCGGCTTATTTCCGGGGTTAGGACTTTTGATTATTCTCACCACTGTTACAATGGTTGGTTTGATCTCCTCCATTTTTTTGTTCAATCCGGTCATGGATTTTATTGAAAGTATTTTTTCAAGAACGCCTTTTGCCAAAGTGATTTACAATTCGATAAAAGATTTATTTAAAGCTTTTGCCGGAAACAAAAAATCATTCACGCAGCCGGTCATGGTTACTTTTTTTAAAGATACCGGAATCCAGAAGCTGGGTTTCATCACTAAAGAAGACCTGGCCGAGATTGGTATCAGCGGAATGTCGGCCGTGTACTTTCCGCATTCTTATAATTTTTCAGGAAACCTATACCTTGTACCTAAGGAAAACATTACGGTGCTGGATTCATTTGAAGCAACTGAAGCGCTGAAGTTTATTGTCTCAGGTGGCATTACAGGAATTGAAAGTGGTAAAAAATATAAGCCGGAGACTGACTGAAACAGGAATCAATTGGATTGATTTAAATTTGAAACAAAGTTGAATAACATATTGCAGCAGTGCATTGGTAAGTGGCCCGTTCAATAATATTGTTCGTTAAATTCATTGGTACGATAGTGCGCAAGTTTACAGTAATAGCATTCATGACGCTGGCTGTTTTGATTATAGCCAATTCCGCCGTTCTCTCGTGGGGATTCTGGGGTCACCAGAGAATTAACCGGATTGCGGTATTTACGCTGCCACCGCAGATGTTATCACTGTACAAATCCAATATTGAATACATCACCGTACATGCTGTCGACCCTGACAAACGACGGTACAGCAATCCCGACGAAGCCCCGCGGCACTACATTGATCTTGACATGTATGGAACATATCCGTACGACAGCCTGCCGCGCCGTTGGAATGATGCGGTGTCAAAGTATGGGGAAGACTTTTTAACGATGCATGGTATTGTGCCATGGTATGTGCCACTGATGATGAGCCGGTTAACAGAAGCGTTTAAGGAAAAGAACAAGTATAAAATACTGCATTATTCCGCCGATATCGGACACTACATCGCTGATGCACACGTACCGTTGCATTGTACGCATAATTATAACGGACAGCTCACCGATCAAGTTGGCATTCATGGATTCTGGGAATCGCGCATTCCGGAGCTATTTGGAGATGACTACGATTACTTTGTTGGAAAGGCGGAGTATATCAAATCGCCATCCGAGTATATGTGGAACGTTGTGCTCAACAGCAGCCTGCAGGTAGATTCAGTGCTAACGATGGAAAAGGAATTATCCCGGCAGTTTAATGCCGACACCAAATACGCATTTGAGCAAAAGGGAGAAACCACAGTGCGGACCTATTCAAAAGAATTTGCCGCTGCTTACCAACAACAGCTGAATGATATGCAGGAACGTAAAATGAGAGCCGCCATCCTGGCTGTCGGAAGCTTCTGGTATACTGCCTGGGTAAATGCAGGGAAACCCAATTTAAACGATTTGAAGGAAGTGCCGGTGTCGCCCGATGAACAACAGGAACTGGAAGAGATGGACAGGGCGTGGCGGGATGGAAAGATATATGGCCGCGAACATGACGATCAATAAGTGATCCTTGTTAATGATAAATTGTGTTCTGAAAAGTAAACCGTGAAATCATGCTTGTATGAAACAGCTTCTGATGGTATTTGCAACCTTGCTGATGACAGTAAGGATCGTGCTGGCGCAGGAAACCGATAAGGCTGCAGCCGCGCCTGTTGAAAAAATTGTAATTGAAGTGAAGGAATCAAAGGAAAGGATGTCACTGGGTGTAAATAATTGCCTGCAGGTCTACATACCTGGCGCATCAAAAGAAGATGTCGAGCGTGACCTGCTGAAGTATATGAAGAATTACAATGTGAAGGGTGATGCCAGGAAAAGTGAGTATTTCTTCGACAATGCGGAGATCAAAGTATTCGGCAATAACCTGGTTGATGTATATGCACAGGTTGAGCAGAAAGCAGGCGGCGTTGACCTGAAGGTTTTCTTTGATCTTGGAGGTGCTTTCATATCTTCCGCAGGGCAGCCCGACAAATATAAATCAGCCGAAAGTATTGTGCGGAAATTTGCGCGCGACGAAGCAGTGGCTGCTGTAGGTATAGAGATTACCGCGGCGCAGAGAGTCCTGGATGCAAAAATGAGAGACTTTGACAATCTTGTGCGGCAGGATTCCGCCTACTCCAAAAAAATTCGTGATTGCCAATTGATAATAAATCAGGCTGTGATTGATCAGAAAGCCAATCGCCTGAGCCAGGACACGAAGAAAGAAGAATTGGAATTAGAGCAGCAGATGATCGAAGGTCTGAAATCCAAACAGGCAGGAATTGATTAACAGGCGGCTTCGCAAATTATTTCATGCGTGCACTCTGTAAAATACTACCGTGGTTTTTCAAAATCAGCCGCATAAGATGTAAGGATAGAAAGTTGAATAACTGCCGGATGAAAACTTTCATGGATTAACATGCTTTTATGCTGAAGGAGCTAAAAATTATTAACCCGGATACTTCAATGGAAATATCCGGGTTAATGTCATTATGCCTCTTTCTGCCTGATGAATTGCACATTGCCATGTATGCGCACATCATCACTTGCCACCACACCACCGGCTTCCGTCACAACGTTCCATAAGAGCCCAAACTCTTTGCGCTGCACTTTACCATTCACTTCAAATCCTACCTTCTTGTTGCCCCATGGGTCATCAATCATGCCCATGTAAAGAACTTCAAAAGATACTTTTTTCGTGATGTCGCGGATGGTGAGATCTCCGTTCAGAATCCAGTGATCATCTCCGACATGCATCAGCGACTCACCTTTAAAGGTCATCTGCGGGAATTTTTCCGCATTAAAGAAATCATCTGATTTAAGATGAACATCACGTTGTTCGGCGCCGGAAGTGATGGAGTCGATGTCGACGCTGACGTTAATCTTCGCTGTTCCGAAATCATTGCCTTCGGTATCCACCTGTATATCGAACTTTTTGAATTCGCCGGTCACCGTAGTAAGCATCATGTGCCTTACTTTAAACTGGAGTTGAGAGTGGGAAGTATCAAGGGCCCATTTAACTGTTGCCATGCTGGTTGTTGTTTTAGATTTATTGGTTAAAAAATAGGTGAGCAAACTTCTCCTGAATGATTCAGGTTAGAACTTCATCGGCACTTCTATCATCAGCAGTTGTGCCTTTTCCTGTACCTGTATTGCAATTTCCTCAACACCGCTGATGCCTGCCCCATCCCGTGCCTTCAACAACTGTCCGTTCACTGTTACCCCTCCGCTGATGTTAAATACATAAACGCCATTGCCCTTTTTATGGATGCTGTAAGTGGTTTCTCTTCCCTTGTCCCAGTCGCCCAGCACAAACCAGGCATCCTGGTTTATCCATAGCCTTTCCGGGGTTTCTTCTGGCGAAACCACTACCTGCCAGTTATTCACCCTGCCGGCTGCATCAAACGTCAGCTGACCGTAACGTGGTGCAATATCACGGAGCTTAGGAAACACCCAAATCTGCAGGAAGTTCACATCTTCCGATTTTGATGCATTCATTTCTGAATGAGCAATGCCCGAGCCGGCACTCATGATCTGTACATCGCCTGAGCGGATAATGGCATGCCTGCCCGTCGTATCACGGTGTTCCAGCGCACCTTTCAGCGGAATGGAAACGATCTCCATATTATCATGAGGGTGCTTTCCGAATCCGGTGCCAGCTTTTACGATGTCATCGTTCATCACGCGAAGTGCGCCGAAATGAATACGTTCTGCATTTTGATAGCCGGCAAAGCTGAAAGTGTGGTGAGAATCAAGCCAGCCGTGGTTTGCATGGCCGCGTGTACCGGCTTCATGAAGAATGATTGTTGCCATAATGATTATCCCCTGAATTTTTAGATGAAGCAATTAACGGCACAAAGGTCGGCCCTTATTGGGAGCCGGCGATGTAAAAACCATTGTCTTACAGGTATATTTTACGGATTTGCTGCCTGAAATTGCTATAGCCGGTCCTGGTGCAATTCCGGAAAAACTTGCTGAAATGAGAAGGATCATCGAAGCCCAGCTGATAGGCTGTTTCCTTTAAAGAGTTTTCCGAGTAGGTGGCCAGCCGCCTGGCTTCCAGTATAATACGGTTTTGAATCAGGTCTTTGGCGGATTGTCCGGTTTCCTGCCGGAGCACTTCATTGAGATAGTTGGGTGTAAGGTGGAGTTCACTTGCATAGTAGTGCACTTTGTGCTGCGCTGCAAATTTTTTCTCCAGCAGGCTTTTGAATTCCCTCACTGTCTTTGACCTTGC
The DNA here is from genome assembly GCA_019694975.1 of Chitinophagales bacterium. Classification (NCBI taxonomy): domain Bacteria; kingdom Pseudomonadati; phylum Bacteroidota; class Chitinophagia; order Chitinophagales; species Chitinophagales bacterium. The sequence continues at coordinate 391,638 of JAIBAY010000003.1, read as the reverse complement.
ATTTTGCGGAGGCGCATCCAAAGCAGCCATCTCAGCTTTCGAGCGTTTACAGGCAATCAGAAAAAGTTTTAACCAGGTGGCGATGGCTTCCTGTTGCAGGTATTCATCCTTTTCAGATTCAAGGAAGATCTGATCTGCATAGTTTTTCAGTAGTGGAATTTGCGACTGCTTCAACCGGATTGGCGTGAATTCATCACAGGCAAAAAACAATCCCAGCCCGGAAAGAAATTGCGGCGGAATGCCATGGATTTCAAGGAATTCAGGCGTAAAAAGAAACACTCTTCCTTTCGGATGCGGTTTTATCTGCAGCAGATGAACCTGTTCAGGCCCGATAAAGTAGATCGTTTGATTGCGTACGGGATACGACTTGAAATCAATATGGTGCGTGCCTGCTGCTTTTTCAATCCAGATGATCGTATAGTAATGATGCCGGTGCGGAATATGAAGGTGCTCATTTTCTTCCTCCTCAACCTGCTGCATGGTCTTGCATAAAAAATTTACCGGCTTATCGCCGGATAGAAGTGCCAGCTGCGGAATTTTAGCACGGGAATTTTTCATTGTTTACCGGGCAAACTGCTTATGATAATGCTAAAATAAGAATAGCGGGTTGTAAGATGGATATAGCGGAGAGAGAGGGATTCGAACCCTCGTACCGACAAGTCGGTAAACGGTTTTCGAGACCGTCCCATTCAACCACTCTGGCATCTCTCCGTGGGCGAAAGTATCAAATAATTCCGGATGCTGTCGGGCAGTGGCGCTCGATCTTTCTGCTGGGAAATTTTAGAATGGATAAGTATGCCGCTATGCATGAATAAAGAGGTGCAACTCAGTAGTTACACTTTGGCGAGCAATTGCTGCACAGCAGTTTAAGCTTAAGAACAGTTGAACCGGGAAAAAGATGAAGCGGCGTTCGGCTATATCTCCGTCAGCTTACCCTCGGCACTAATCTTAAATAAGCCTGACTTGCCATTCATATCATAAAGTTTTACGGTACCATCGCCCGGAAATTCAAACGACTGCACTCCGGTGAATGATGACCAGATCTTATAGAGCGTTTCAAATTCAGGCTTTTTATAGATTTTTATTTCTACTGATTCGGCAGAGGTGCGTGCACCAACGAGAATTTCCAGCTTGCCATCATTATCAATATCGGCTTCCGCCACCTGCACCATCAGTGCATTGGGAAAGGGATCGCATAGTGGAAAATTTTTCCCGTTTTTGCCCATCATAACTTTTAATCCGTCGGGCTCTTTATAGGAGAGTACAATGGTGGAGCCATCCTTGTTTTTAATGGACGGCAGCTTAGCGCTTTTTTTGACAAGTGAAACGGTATTGGTGACACCTTTAATGATCTCTTGTCCTGATGAAACACGGATGGCGAATAGCAGTATGAGCAATACGGACGCAATTTTTTTCATGATATTTTTTTCTGACCGGCAAAAATAAATCCAAAGATCCGTTTTGCGGAAATTTAGATTTCCACGTACAGGCAATAGAGTGTCTTCAAATTTCCATTCCCTTCTTTTAAGGTTTTGCCGGCGAGATGCAAGTGGGCTGTTGCCGGTTTTTTCACGGTTCACATTCTTTCGAATTCCGCTGTGAAATGTCGCAGGAACTTCGGTTCATAGGTGATACGCAAGCCCCTGGCATGGCTCCTGTTTTTGTAAACTTCATCAAACACTTCAATTACATAATCAATATGACTTTGTGTATACACTCTTCTGGGAATTGCCAGCCTGACAAGTTCCTGCGTGGCAGGCACTAATTTTCCTTTTGTATTGTACTTGCCAAACATAACACTGCCGATTTCCACGCACCGGATGCCACCTGCAAGAAATAATTCACACACGAGTGCCTGCCCCGGGTATTGTTCAACAGGAATATGATGATAGAACTCTTTGGCATCAATATATACGGCATGTCCGCCGATCGGATGCATCAATGGTATTCCTTTCTCATATAAATGGTTGCCAAGGTACTTCGTGCTTTCAATCCTGTATTTCAGATAGCCGGGTTCAAAAACTTCTTTCAGCCCAACAGCTATAGCTTCCATATCGCGGCCCGAAAGTCCGCCATACGTCGTGAAACCTTCTGTAATGATCAGCAGGTTTGTGCAAGCGGTTGCCACCTTATCATCTTTGATGGCAAGGAATCCACCCATGTTGGCGAGCCCGTCCTTTTTGGCGCTCATCACACAGGCATCGGCAAGGCGACACATCAGCCGTGCTATATCTTCATAGGATTGGGCCGAATATCCTTTTTCAAAGTGATGTATGAAGTAGCTGTTTTCGGCAATACGGCACATATCAAGCACCAGCATTAATCCGTGTTCATCACAGATTTTTCTCACTTCCATGGCATTACTCATGGAAACCGGTTGACCGCCACCCGTATTATTCGTGACGGTGAGAATTATGGCAGCAATGTTTTTCCTGCCATGCTGCCTGATCAGTTTTTTAAGCTGATCCGTGTCAAGATTACCCTTGAAATGAAATTCCGAATTAAGATCTTTTGCCTCCGGTGTGAGGCAATCGATGGCAGTGGCACCGGTAAATTCAATATTGGCGCGTGTTGTATCAAAATGCGTGTTGGCAATAAAGATCTTTCCTTTACCACCAAGCTGACCGTAGAGAATCCGCTCTGCCGCCCTGCCCTGATGGGTGGGAAGTATATGCGGCATGCCGGTTAGGTCATGAATCGACTGTTGCAGTTTCAGCCAGCTGCCCGCTCCGGCATAAGATTCATCGCCCAGCATGATGCCTGCCCACTGGTGGATGCTCATTGCAGACGTGCCGCTGTCAGTAAGCAGGTCAATGATTACATCTTTTGAATGAAGGAGGAAAGGATTGTAATGTGCCGATGAAAGCAACCGCTGCCGTTGCGATTTGGTGGTAAGTGTAATCGGCTCTACGGTTTTGATTCTGAATGGTTCAATGATTGTTTTCGTCATCTTGGAAGTGTTAGCAGGAAAAATGATTTTACTATTGCATGCAATGCCATGGTGATCCGGACCGGCGAAAATAATAGTGAAAGGATGCTGCTGATACTGATGACAGTTACGCCTCAATATGATTTATATCATTGAAATATGCAGATGAACAAATTAACCCACATTTTGCTTTGCAAAAGGTCATTGCTGTGGACTTCGCCATTTTCAATGCTGATCTCTCGGGTTTCGGAAGGATTTCTCCAACAACCGGTGATGACATACCTGATATTCAGTAAAACAAATAAACGATACGATCCCTGGCAGATGAGATCTTTAGTTTAGCATCGAAAAGCATCGTTCGAATGGTCCGTGGCCTCGTTTGGAAAAGGCGCGGATGGCATCAGGTTCAACTGCTGCTTGCCATTACACCTGGTTGTGTGACAAATTAAGATATGCGGAGAGGGCGGGATTCGAACCCGCGATACCCTTTAGGAGTATACACACTTTCCAGGCGTGCTCCTTCAACCACTCGGACACCTCTCCTTTTTTTTGAGCGGGACGCAAAGGTCATAAAATTTGCTTGTTGATCAAAATCAATACATAAAGAGATGTTTTGCATTGGAAGTGGTGATGGCAGCCACTTCATCGGCCGACACTTTTTTGATGGCGGCAATCTTTTCGGCAATCAGGGGCAGGTAACTGCTTTCATTCCGTTTTCCGCGGTGAGGAACCGGAGCGAGATAAGGAGCATCTGTTTCCAGCACAATGTAATCAAGCTCAATCATGTTCAATACGCTGTCGAGTCCTCCGTTCTTAAATGTTACAACACCGCCAATTCCCAGGTAAAACCCAAGCCCGGTGATCTGCGTTGCCTGTTCAGCATTGCCGGAGAAACAATGAAAGATGCCGCGCAGTCTTTCAGATTTGTTTTTGCGAATCATCTCAATGCAATCATCCGTCGATTCGCGGCTGTGAATAATGACAGGCAGTGAAAGCTCTTTTGCCCAATCAATATGCAGTTGAAAATTCTCCTTTTGTTGTGATAGGAATTCTTTAGACCAGTAATAGTCGAGGCCTGTTTCGCCAATGCCATAAAATTTGATTGAAGGCCTGTCAAACAGGTACTCGTGAATAGCGGCGACTTCCTCTTTCCAGTTTTCTTTAACTGAACAAGGATGCAGGCCCATCATCGGAAAGCATGAATGCGGATATTTTTCCACCAGGTTAAGCATGCTTGGAATAGTGGCTGCTTCTACATTCGGAAGCAAGAAGGTATCAATGTTTTTATCAAATGCTCTTTGCATCATGGCTTCATGGTCTGCATCAAATTCCGGAAGGTAAAGGTGACAATGGGTATCTACCATGTTCGGGTTAGCTTGATTCCTGCGCAAATATATGCCTGAATAACTCAGCTGGCAGGGAGTCGTTATTGGCTGGCAGCGCTATTCAACGTATCTTTGTACGGTTAGTTAATCGTTACAACTATGAAAAGATTAATCTTCCTGCTGCTGACTTTCCTGTACTTCGGAACTCAGATTGCGAATGCACAGATGGAAACGGTTCCTTCTCCGGTAATAAAAAACAGAGTCATTAAAATGGATTTTTTTTCTCCCCTAACAGGAAATATCACCTTTGGTTATGAGCAGGTACTGGCCAATAATATCACACTGGAAGGTAACCTGGGGATCATAGGCATCAGTCTTATTGAAGATGGGAACCACGCCAAAGGACTGTTCATCAAAGCAGGCCCGCGGCTTTATTTCGCCCCTGATTATCTCCTGGATGGAATGAAGCGTTATAACGATTTTCAGGGCGCCTATTTTAAGCCGGAGTTTATTTACAGTGGTTTCGGCTTTGATTACGATAACTATAATTCGCAGAATGGTACTTACACTACGGAACGTGGTACCAACAACTCCATCGCACTGATGCTGAATCTGGGAAAGCAGTGGGTGCTGGCGAGAATAGTTACCCTCGATTTGCATGCAGGTGCGGGCTATGGCACTTCCTTCTATCATTATGACACCACTGCACCTTCCTATGGATACCCTGATTCATTTGATGAAAGCCATAAATACAGCCATATTCAAGTGCCGGAAATTCCCCTGACGTTTGCTGCAGGTTTTGATATTGGAATATTGCTTAAATAATCAGTTCACAATTAAGGGAGCGAAGGAGAAGTTTCTCTCTGAATAATACTCCAGCACACGCGGCAATGCATATTGCATGCGGTCAGCCGCTTTCACACTATCATGAAACACGATGATAGAACCCGGCTGCGTATTCTCCAGCACATTTTTCAGGCACCGTTCTTTGGTGATAGTGCGGTCGAAATCGCCGCTCAATACATCCCACATGATCACTTTATAACGGTTCAGCATAATGCTTGTCTGCGACTTGGTGATGCGACCGTAAGGAGGCCTGAATAGCCGGCTCGAAACGATTTCGTTACATTTAAGAATATCTTTAATATAAGTATTGGTGCTGGTTGACCAGCCATTCAAATGCTTATAGGTGTGATTTCCGATAGCATGCCCATCTTTTTTAATCGTCGAAATGATCTCGGGGTAACGTTCCGCATTTTGTCCGACGAGGAAAAAGGTGGCTTTAGCGCCAAATTTCTTCAATTCCTTCAGGGTCCAATCTGTAATAGTAGGTGTAGGGCCATCATCGAAAGTCAGGTAAAGCTTCTGTTGTGTTTCCGGATAACTCCATACCTGCCGCGGATACAGACGTTTAAGTATCTCAGGCGTTTTGATAAAATACATTCCCAATTGGACGGCTTGTTTTTAATACGTGTTTTGACGAACGAAGCGAACGATTATTTTACTTCCGTAAAACTTATTTCAAGATGACCGCATTGATAAAAAGGTTGCAGGCGCAGGGAATAATGCATGTGACTAATATCTTCTAAGGCAAGATATAACCTGCTTAACTTTATTTTACCCATCCACATGTTCTGATTGGCCGGGAACGGTTTCTTGCCGTACTTGCCTCTGCCGACGGCTAAGTTTTTGTGATAATTCGGCTATTTTTGCAAGCATGAAATCTTTGAAATGTCTGTAAGAGTAAGGTTTGCGCCAAGTCCTACAGGGCCACTGCATATCGGTGGCGTTCGCACTGCTTTGTATAATTTTCTTTTTGCCAGGCAACATCAGGGCACCTTTATTATCCGCGTGGAGGACACTGATCAGAATCGACTTGTTAAAGGAGCGGAGGATTATATGCTGGAGGCACTAAGTTGGTGCGGCCTTGTGGCAGATGAAGGACCGGTCAGCGGCGGCCCATTTGGACCTTACAGGCAATCGGAGCGAAAGCATCTGTATTACCCGTTTGCCGAACAGCTGATAGCATCAGGGCATGCCTACTATGCATTCGACACTGCAGCAGAACTTGAAGCCATGCGGGAGCGATTGAAAGCTGCCGGCAGTTCCTCCTTGCAGTACGATGCTGTTACACGCGATGCCATGATAAATTCACTGACATTGTCTGCGGCAGAGGTTAAGCAGCGCCTGGAGCGCGGGGATCATTATGTGATTCGCATTAAGATGCCCGCCAATGAAGAACTCCGGTTCAATGACCTGATCCGGGGCGAGATCGCTGTGAATACAAGCCAGTTGGATGATAAGGTGCTGTTTAAAAGCGATGGCATGCCTACTTATCACCTGGCAAACGTGGTGGATGACTATCTGATGAAAATTACACATGTTATTCGGGGAGAAGAATGGTTGCCGTCGGCTCCTTTGCATTACCTCCTTTACCGTTTTTTTGGATGGGAAGAACAGCGTCCGGCCTTCGCTCACCTGCCATTGATTTTGCGACCTGATGGAAATGGCAAGCTAAGCAAACGAGATGGTGACAGACTGGGATTTCCAGTGTTTCCGATCAACTGGCAGGATCCTTCATCCGGTGAGCACTCATTGGGTTTTCGTGAGCGCGGATTTTTTCCGGATGCTTTTACCAATATGCTGGCATTGCTTGGCTGGGCATCACCCGGAAACAGGGAAGTGATGACACTTGATGAACTGATCAATGACTTTTCTGTTGAGCGCATTCATAAGGCGGGGGCAAAATTTGATTTTGAGAAAGCGAAGTGGTTCAATCATGAATACATGAAACAGAAATCCGGCCGCGAACTGTCTGCTTATATACAGCCGGAACTGGAAAATCATAAGATATCCGTTTCACAGGCTTATGTTGAAAGTGTATGTGAGGTGATCAGAATGCGATGCACCCTGATAAATGAGCTGTGGCAGCAGGCGGCAGTGTTTTTTATTCCGCCCGGCGAATTTGATCTGCAGGTTGTGAAATCAAAATGGAATAATCAGGTAGCCGGAAACCTTGAATTATTAGAGCAGGAACTGGCGAAACAAAGCGATTTCTCCATGCAATCTACAGACGCTTTTTTGCAAGCTTTCTTAAAACAAAATAACCTGAAAGGGGGCGACCTGTTACCCGTTTTAAGAGTCATGTTAATCGGAACAAAAAATGGCCCGGCCGTATTTGAGATTGTATCATTACTCGGCAGGGAAGAAACGATCACAAGAATGAGGAAGGCTGTAGTAAAATTTGATGAACTGCTGACTATCGTTTAATGAAGGATTAATTTTTGATTTGCTAAAACATAATGGTAACACGCTCTTAAATCATGAAACGAAAAGCAAACAGGAAAAGCGAAGCGCAGGTTGATCCTGAATTGAAAGGACTTGCCATCAGTGTGAATGAATTTGGGGAGGTTGTTGCCAATGTGGCAATTGATAAGCTGAATGATTTCCTCGACCGAAAAGTGGTGGACAGGAAACTCGAGGAGAAGAAACAGCATGATCGTCGTAACAGCAGCGACCCGAAAAAAGGAAAGCAGCGGGGCAAATAAAATAAAATGAATATGTCAACTCATCATGCAGATCGCCCGGTAAGGGTGCTGGTTGCCAAGGTTGGTCTTGACGGCCATGATCGCGGCGCAAAGGTTATCGCATCTTCCTTGCGTGATGCTGGCATGGAGGTGATTTATACCGGTTTAAGACAGACGCCAGAAATGGTGGTCAATGCGGCCCTGCAGGAGGATGTGGATGTTATTGGTATCTCTATTCTTTCAGGCGCTCATATGACCGTATTTCCAAAAATCATTAACCTGATGAAGGGAAAGGAAATGCATGATGTGTTGCTGACCGGCGGAGGCATTATACCGGAAGAAGACATGAATGCTTTGCATGAAATGGGAGTAGGTAAGTTGTTTCCTCCGGGCACTTCCACGCAGGAAATCTCCGGATACATTAAAGATTGGGTGAAAAGCCATCGTGATTTCTGATGGAGGTTGCCATCGATGATAGCTGGGCTTACATGCAAAATAAGCAGGATCAAATTGCTGTCACATTCTAAAGTGTCAAACATTTTTTACACAATTTCATCAGTTATGATATTCAAACATTTGCTTACAGAAATGAAGGATGGTGTGCTCATTATCACTATCAACAGGCCTGAGAAATTAAATGCACTTAACCGCGAGGTGATTGATGAACTTGATACATTGTTTACTGATGTGTATGACAAGGATGCTATCCTTGGCGTGATCATAACCGGAGCAGGTACCAAAGCGTTTGTGGCCGGTGCCGATATCTCGGAGTTCACTTCACTCACCCCTGAACAGGCTAAGGCGATGTCTGCCAATGGGCACCGTGTTTTTAATAAAATAGAAGCCTCCCCCAAACCTGTTGTGGCAGCCGTTAACGGTTTCGCATTGGGTGGTGGCTGTGAACTGGCTATGGCTTGCCATTTCCGGATTGCCAGTGAGAATGCGAAGTTCGGTCAGCCTGAAATCAACCTCGGACTGATTCCGGGATATGGCGGCACGCAAAGGTTGATCCGTTATATTGGGAAGGCGAAGGGTTTGGAATTGCTCCTTACAGCCGACATGATTTCGGCAGCGGAAGCATTGCAATTCGGATTAGTGAACTATGTGGTAGCACAGTCTGAATTAATGCAAAAGTGCAGTGCAATACTCAGCAAAATAATTACAAAATCACCGTTGGTAATCGATCAGTTGATTGCCTGTGCTAACGCTTACTACAGCAAAGAGGAAGATGGTTTTGAACTGGAGATTGACGAATTTTCCAAATGTATCAATACCGAAGATTTCAAAGAGGGAACAGCGGCATTTCTGGAAAAACGGTCTCCTGTGTTTAAAGGGAAATAAACGGCCGGTTGCTCACTTTACTTTGTATCACTTATTCTTGTTGAACGATGGGAATGAATTTGCTGCTTGGAGTGCATTGTTCAGTTGCAGGAGGCCTGGAAAATGCCTTTACAGAAGCGGAACACCTGGGGATTGATACGTTCCAGATATTTACCCGCAACCAAAGGCAATGGAAAGCCAAACCGGTCACGGAAGTGGAGCAACTGCACTTTTGCCAGGCTTTCAGGGTATCAAAAGTAAAATCAGTCTTCTCGCATTGTTCCTACCTCATAAACCTTGCAGCCGCGGATGACAGTGCCCATGCAAAAGCAGTCGATGCACTTACAGAAGAAGTAATCCGCTGTACGCAACTTGGCCTTTCCTTTTGTGTATTGCATCCGGGCGCAGCAGGATCGCAATCATTGGAAGCAGCGATGCTGCGCATTGCCAAAGGACTTCAGCAGGTAATTGAAAGCACACCCGACAGCCAGGTAAAGATTGCGCTGGAAAACACGGCTGCACAAGGCAGCAGTGTGGGAGGAACTTTCGAAAATTTGCAATTTATTGCAGCTGAAGTCTCCAGCCCGCGTATAGGCTTTTGCCTGGATACCTGCCATGCCTTTGCTGCGGGTTTTGATATCAGGACTAAAAACGGCATAGAAGACTCCATCACTTCTTTTGATAAAACCTGCAGCCTTGAAAAATTGTGCGCCTTTCATCTGAACGATAGCAAAGGAGATCTTGGCTCACATCTCGATCGTCATGAACATATAGGCAAAGGCAGGTTGGGATTGATCCCGTTTCAATATATCATGAGAAATTTCCATCATATACCGAAGGTGATTGAAACACCAAAAGAGGATCAGTGGGATGAGAAGAATTTAAAGCTGTTGCGGAAACTCGCCGGTTGAGCTGCATGCATTTACCGTAGGTGCTTTTTCAGAAACCGGCCTGTCCAGGATTGTTTGACCGCCGCCAGTCCTTCCGGTGTGCCCTGGTAGACCAGGTTCCCGCCCTGCAGGCCGCCTTCCGGTCCGAGATCAATCACATAATCCGCGCATTTTATTACTTCCATATTATGCTCAATAATCAGGACGGTGTGATTATTTTCAATCAGCATCTCGAATGACCGCAGCAGTTTGCTGATGTCATGGAAGTGAAGTCCGGTTGTGGGTTCATCAAAAATAAACAGCACCGGTTTTGACGAATTTCCCTTTCCAAGGAATGATGCAAGCTTAACCCGTTGTGCTTCGCCGCCGCTGAGTGTGCTGGATGACTGTCCCAGTTTAACGTAACCCAACCCCACGTCAGCGAGCGGTTGCAAACGCTTGACGATATCTTCTTCTTCCCAAAAAAATTCGATTGCTTCCGTAACGCTCATGGAGAGAACATCAGCAATATTTTTTTCTTTGTAGTTCACTTCCAGCACCTCCTCCTTAAAGCGTTTACCGCCGCATTCTTCACACAGCAGGTGCACATCTGCCAGGAATTGCATCTCCACGATAATTTCACCTTCGCCTTTGCATACCTCACACCGGCCGCCTTCCACATTAAAAGAAAAATGCTTCGGCTTCAGTCCTTTGATTTTTGCTGCCCGCTGATCGGCATATAAATCGCGTATGGCATCGTAAGCTTTGATATAGGTTACAGGATTGGAGCGTGACGACTTTCCCAATGGATTTTGATCCACCATTTCTACTTGTGAAATCATCTTGTAGTCACCGGTGAGTTGCTCAAAGAGGCCTGCTTTTTCACCGTAACCTCCGATAAGTTTTTGTAATGCAGGATAGAGAATCTTTTTGACGAGCGTTGTTTTACCGGAGCCGCTGACACCGCTGACAACGGTGATAACCTGCAATGGAAATGTTACATTGATGTATTTCAGATTGTGTTCAGCTGCGCCGGTCAGCTGCAATGAATTGATCCACTTGCGTCGTTGAGCAGGAACAGGAATGGACAGCTCGCCGGAAAGGTATTTACCTGTCAGGCTTTCGCTGTCTTGAAAGATATCCTGATAGCTCCCGTTATAAATCACCTCTCCGCCATATATACCGGCAAGCGGCCCCATGTCAATGATGTGATCACTGTTGCGCATGATTTCTTCTTCATGCTCCACCACTATAACCGTATTACCGAGGTCGCGCAGTTTATGTAATACCTTAACAAGCTGATCTGTATCGCGAGGGTGGAGGCCGACACTGGGCTCGTCAAGAATATACAGCGAGCTGGTCAGGTTGCTTCCCAGCGTTCGGGTAAGATGAATGCGTTGCGTCTCTCCGCCGGAGAGGGTTGAAGAGAGCCTGTTTAAAGTGAGGTAGCCGAGGCCGACTTCCATCATGAGCTGCAGGCGGTTGTTGATTTCGAGCAAAATTCTTTTAGATACGGCATACTCTTTAGGTGACAATTTCAGGTTCCTGAAGTGATGAAACACATCCGCAACCGGCAGGAGCACGATATCAATAATGGAAGCACCACCTACTTTAACATAGGAAGCATCTTTTCGTAACCTTGAACCTTTGCAATCAGGACAGGATGTTTTGCCCCGAAAGCGTGAAAGCATTACGCGGTATTGTATCTTATAGGTTTGCGTTTCGAGGTATTTAAAGAATTCGTTGAGCCCGTGAAAATATTGGTTGCCTTCCCATAACAGCTGTTTTTGCTTTTCAGACAGATCTTTGTACGGCCGGTGAATGGGAAAATCAGATTTGCGGGCATATTTAATGACTTCCTCATTCCATTCACTCATCTTTTCACCTTTCCAGCAGGCAATGGCGCCTTCATACACTGATAAATTCTTGTTGGGAATCACAAGGTCTTCATCAATACCAATAACAGATCCGAAGCCTTCACAGGTTTTGCAGGCACCAAACGGATTATTGAAACTGAAAAACTGGGGAGTGGGTTCTTCAAACTGCATCCCATCCAGCTCAAACCGGTTTGAAAACGGAATGGCGCCTGCTTCTTCTGTATAAATTATGCAGTCACCTTCACTTTCAAAGAAAGCCGTTTGCACAGAATCAGCTAATCGTATCTGGTTGTCCTTGTCCTCTTTTTTCCAGGCAATGCGGTCAATGATAATATTGATTTTTTCTGCAACTTTTGCTTCATCCTTTGCTTTTAACCCCGCAAGGAAATCTTCTACTTTCACCACCTCGCTATCCATTTTCAAACGTGTAAAGCCTTTTTGCAGGAGTACATTCAGTTCTTCTTTCACGCTGCGGTGATGTATTTTCCGGAATGGAATAGCAACATAAACAAGGGTGCCATTACGCAGGGTATTCACATAGTTCACCACATCGCTCACATCATGCTTGATTACTTCTTTTCCTGAAACTGGTGAAATCGTTTTTCCTACTCTTGCATACAGGATGCGCAGGTATTCAAAAATTTCGGTGAGAGAACCTACTGTGGACCGGGAAGTGCGCGTGCCGACACGTTGTTCAATGGCAATTGCAGGGCAAATGCCTTTTATATAATCCACGTCCGGCTTGTTCATCCGCATCAGAAACTGCCTTGCATATGCCGACAGTGATTCCACATACCTGCGTTGGCCTTCCGCATACAATGTATCAATGGTGAGTGACGATTTACCGGATCCTGAAACGCCGGTAATTACCACCAGTTTGTTTCTAGGTATGCCGACATCTATGTTTTTCAGATTGTGGGTGCGGGCGCCTTTTATAAAAATTAATTTTTCTGACCCTTTCACATTTGGTTTTTCCAAACTTATATTTGATATTTGACTCATCGTTGAAATAAAGCAACCTTTTAATTTAAAACTACATCTTCTATCGCAACAGGTTTTACACTACTAAAACAAGGGATTTTTATCAGTTGCAATTTTACACCAATTCATTCAGTCATTCTTAGTTAGCATCGCTGCCATTATCAAATCTCATGAGCAGTGATATGTGAAACAACGCATTGCCGTGGATTATGTTCCTGCGGTATTGCCTGTTAACCGGGAATCTGAATCAATTGGAATACATTTTAACATTCAATAAACGGATTGTTTGTCTTCTTACCGGATGGCAAACAGATTATTCAACTAAATAGCAGATCCTACTGGCCTGACCTCTACACGTTTTGATTTTTTCAGCCGTTTTCAATGAAGAACTGCTGCCATTTTTAACAACTCCGCTCAGCCGGAGATCAAACACTGTAGAGATGCAAACTCAGGTTCTTAATGATGAAGCCCTTGTGCTTCAGTACATGCATGGCAATGAACAAGCGCTTGAAATTTTAATCAGGCGGCACAAAAGTAAAGTATTCACTTCCATTTTCATGTTTGTACGTGATCAATACCTGGCGGAAGACCTCTTCCAGGATACCTTTATCAAAGTGGTGAAAAAGTTAAGAGCGCAGCAATACCAGGAAGAAGGGAAGTTCTTACCCTGGGTAATGCGTATTGCGCATAACCTGTGTATTGATTATTACAGGAAAACCAGGCGTACTCCGCAAATCACCACACCGGATGGGTTTGACATCTTTAATGTGCTGCAATTTTCAGATGGTAACCCGGAAAAGATGATGATACGGCAGCAGTCGCATCAGAAAGTGCGGGAAATGGTGGATCATTTGCCGGCTGAACAAAAAGAAGTGGTCATTCTTCGTCATTACGCCGATTTAAGCTTTAAAGAGATAGCCGATATTACGAATGTGAGTATCAACACTGCTCTGGGCCGCATGCGTTATGCACTGATCAATTTGCGTAAGCTTCAAAAAGAAAAGCAGATTGCTTTATAGCGGAAATGCTCCGCTACGGAGCCGGTAACCTTCGCCTGTCAGGAGAAAGGTCAGCAATACCGGATGACGGAAAAAATTAGCCCTGCATATACAATATGCTGAAAGTTTGGCGTTGTTTAGGTGTTCTTTTCAAAACAGGACGTAACCTAAAGATGCCTATGACAAACAACTTTACACCTAATGACCTCCTCCGATTTCTTTACAGGGAAACCAGTCCACAGGAAGAAATTGCCATCAGGCAATGGATAAAAGAGGATTCTTCTGCTGCACGGCTTTTACAGCAATTCACGGAAACCTTCAATTTGCTGGATACCGTTGATTTGGAACCCGCCGAATCATCAGTGAATATCATTCTTGATTTCAGCAGGGAAACAGCGCATGAGGCAAGTCCTGTCTGATAAGTAATTGCCGGTAAATCAGGGTTTGGCATAACCACGCAGCTGACTTTCTGAATCACAGGTTCATCCTGCTTAACCCACATTGTACATCTCAAAATTTAGCCGGGTTTATCGCTACCGTTGAAGTGCAGTTTGTTTTATGAATCAATTGCTTTTTCAGCCATATCGGGCCAACCCATTGCAGTTTTTCATGATAGCATTATAGGATTTACCGATTGAATTACCGGAGTCTAAATTTATTATCCTCACAGGCAGGGCTTACCTTTGATCATGACTTTAAAGGAACGTTATGCCGGTGTGCTGGCTTACTTCGAATTACATGCTCCTGATGCTGCAACAGAACTCGAATATGATTCGCCGTATCAGTTGCTGGTCGCCGTGATTCTTTCGGCTCAATGCACGGATAAGCGGGTTAATCAGACCACACCTGCCTTCTTCAGGCGTTTCCCTGATCCGGCTTCGCTTGCCGGTTCAAATGAAACAGAGGTCTACCCGTTTATTAAGAGCATAAGTTATCCCAATAATAAATCCAGGCACCTGGCCGGCATGGCACGCATGCTCATGGAAAAATTCAACGGTGAAGTGCCGGCCGACGTTGACCTGCTTCAGCAACTGCCGGGCGTCGGACGCAAAACAGCTAATGTGATTGCATCCTGTATTTTCAATCAGCCTAAGATGGCCGTTGATACGCATGTTTTCAGAGTCTCGGCACGATTGGGACTGACTAAAAGGGCAAAAAATCCCCAACAGGCTGAAATGCAACTCATAAAGCACATCCCGAAAGATAAAATCTCTCTCGCTCATCATTGGTTAATATTGCATGGAAGGTACGTATGCCTTGCCCGTACCCCGAAGTGCAATGCCTGCGGAATATCTCAGTATTGTAGTTATTATGAAAAGCAACAGAAGGGGAAAATACAATCGGAAAGCTGAAGTTAGTCGCATAAAAAGGAATCAGCCATCCTGGAAAATGCAAGCATCGATGTCAATATTCCATCAACTCGTTTTAAAAGTCGGGATGCTCAGCTCATATAATTAGAAGCTATCTCAAAATGAGCAATCAATGCGGTCATGCCGGATTTATTTCTTCATCTGTCAATGAATTGAAGAGATCCTGATCCTGATTAATCGGGACAGGATAACTCCAGGTATTTTGAGATAGCTTCAAAATAAAAAAGCGCTTCTTTTCAGAAACGCTTTTAAACCAGCATGTGGTGAGGGCCAGAGTTGAACTGGCGACACACGGATTTTCAGTCCGTTGCTCTACCAACTGAGCTACCCCACCAAATTTTTGCAGCCACCGCTAACATCAAACGCCCGAATTTTTGAAAGGACTGCAAAAGTAATCGTTTTGGCAAAAAAGCAAAATTCAGCGGCAGTAATATTACCACAGCATGCATTTTTGTTTAAGCATCCAATGGAATCCTGAGAAACCCGGAAATTTCACGCGCCGCATTAAGCAACTGTTGTTCATCCGCCGATACCATAACTTTTACCCTGGAACCATCATCTTTTATCAATAGCACGCTGAACCGGCCTAAGTTCGTTTTCTCCAGTAAAATTTTATCAATAGAAGTTATCGGATAAGCATAGCTTTTCTGCAGGTAACCAAGGTGCTTATAGATGCAGTAGCAATTGGAATCAGCCATATCAAATACCAGCAAGCCGTTGGAGGATAAAATCCATATACCGGAAAACAGCAGGATCGTTGAAAATGCAAGGGGCCAAACTGCAATGGATGCGTCCAGAAATCCCCTGAAAAGCATGGAGCAGATAAAGGTGATGGTTCCTGTCAGAAAAACAGGGTTCCACACTTTCTGACGCAGGCTCACAAGCAGCAGATGCCGGCTATTTTTTTCTTTGATTATTGGGCAGCTAATGAAATGGAGTGTCTTCACGAGGTTTTTCAATAGATTGCATTTTGCATCCGCAAAAATGGAAGTAAATTATTAATCGGCGTATTTTGCTGTCAATAAATCATCCTTTTCCGATTCCATGCTTTCCAACCGCCAACTGTTTCTCAGGCATCTTGCACAGACTTCTGATGTACCGATGATGCTGGAGATTGACAGAGCCGAGGGAATTTACCTGTACGACATTCATGGCAAAGCGTACATTGACCTTATCTCCGGCATCAGTGTAAGCAGCATTGGTCATCGTCATCCCGCTGTGCTCGCAGCGATAGATGAACAATTGAAAAAGCACCTGCACCTGATGGTGTATGGCGAATATGTGCAGTCGCCGCAAGTGCATTATGCCAGCCTGATTGTGTCAAAACTGCCGGAACAACTGAATGCAGTCTATTTCACCAACTCGGGCACCGAAGCAACAGAAGGTGCCATGAAACTTGCTAAACGGCTGACCGGAAGATCTTCTTTTATTTCGTTTCGAAACAGTTATCATGGGCATACACACGGTGCGCTCAGCATCATGGGAAGTGAATATTGGAAACAGGCTTACAGGCCACTGTTGCCGGGCAACATAATACTGCAGTTTAATGACCGGAAAGGCCTTGAGTTTATTACTGCCGACACTGCCGCCTTGGTAATGGAGCCAGTGCAGGCAGAAGCAGGCGTGGTGCTTCCAACAGATGATTTTCTGCAACGTGTCAGATCGCGATGCGATGAAACCGGAGCGCTCTTGATATTTGATGAAATACAGACCGGTATGGGCCGTACAGGTTCCTTGTTCTGTTTCGAACATTACGGTGTTATTCCTGATATACTGTTGACGGCAAAAGCTTTTGGCGGTGGAATGCCTTTAGGTGCATTTATATCATCTGCTTCAAATATGCAGGTGCTGACACATGATCCTGTTCTTGGTCATCTCACCACATTCGGCGGTCATCCGGTTTCCTGCGCAGCAGGTAAGGCAGCCCTGGAAGTGCTGCTGAACGAAAACCTGATGAACGGTGTGGAACACCGCCGGAGCCTGTTTGAAAAGCAATTGGTACATGCTGCCATCAAGGCATTCAGAAGTGCGGGCTTGCTGATGGCAGTTGAATTCAGTGATGAGCAATTTTGCAAAAAAGTGATCGCAAACTGTATTGCAGCCGGCATAATCACCGACTGGTTTTTATTTGCCGGGCACTGCCTGCGCCTGGCACCACCATTAACCATCTCCGATGCAGAAATAGTTTTGGCGTGTAACCTGATAGTACAGGCTATTGATAAAGCAATTAGTGAATCATAAGGCAAGTGCAGCATGAATTTTCTTCCACGCTTTCGAAACTGTGCAGTTACAATTTTCTTCTTCGGAATACTTTCTATCATTCATTCATCGTGCCGGAAGGAAGCTGCCACATTCATATTTACTGAGTTGCATTCAGGTATATCCAAAGATCTGAGGGATATTTATTTTGTGAATGACTCAACAGGTTATGCCTGCGGCGGGGAACGTTACGTAGAAGGGAATATACTAAAGACCACCGACAGGGGTAACACCTGGTTTTCACAAGGTGAGCACCTCGGAAAAGCTTTATACAAGCAGGATTTTTATGCTGCTGATACCGGCTTCACCGTTGGCGTCGATGGCAAGATTTATAAAACCACTAATGCCGGAGAATACTGGAGTCTGTATCAGTCGCCCCGTTATCAGCCCTTGCATGATGTATTGATACTGACGCCACAAAAAGCATTTTGTTGTGGAGGTGACGGATACAAAACGGGATATATCTATTCCACCTCCGATGGCGGAAACCATTGGCAGATTGATACCTTTCCGCAGGAATTCCGCAGCCTCTTTTTTACCGATGAACTAACCGGTTTTGTTGCCGGATACGGAGCAATTTTCAAAACTACTGATGGTGGCGCTGTATGGCAACTCACGACGGCGAAGGGCGATTTTTTTCAATCCGTTGTTTTCACTGATCCGATGACAGGCTATTCGGCAGGCTATGAAGGAACTATAATTAAGACAGAAGACGGAGGCAATACATGGGAGATGCTCCGGAACGGGAATAACCTCTTGCAGGACACCTGGCACCTTGAACAGATTGTTTTCAGGAATGCCACCACGGGGTATGTCATCGGGGAGAAGGGTTGTTTTTTAAAGACAACAGATGCCGGAGCAAACTGGGAACATGTAGCCAATGCGCCAGCCATTGATTTGCATGGCATTTTTTTGACAAAGGACGGTGGTTATCTGTGCGGTGAAGGCGGCAGTATTTACAGATTTCTTGAATGATGCGTTGTAGCAATCATTACATGGAGGCTACCCGTTCCAAAAAAACAGAATTTCAGATCATACACAAAAATTCATTCAGCTAACTTCAATTTACACAGTATGATAACCATAAATCCAAAGGATATTTCTGTCGCCCAGCTGCATGCTTACATGTTATCTTCCATAGCACCGCGGCCCATTGCTTTTGCAAGCACGGTGGACAGGGAAGGGAAACCTAATCTCGCACCATTCAGTTTTTTTAATGCTTTTGGAAGCAATCCGCCGGTTCTTGTCTTTTCTCCTGCGCGCCGTGTTCGTGATAATACCACCAAGCATACCCTCGACAATGTGCTGGAAGTGCCGGAAGTGGTGATTAATACCGTGAATTATGACATGGTACATCAGACTTCCTTATCCAGTGTTGAGTTTGAAAGAGGAGTAAATGAATTTGAAAAAGCTGGTTTTACGGCTATTCCATCTGAAAGAATAAAACCTTTTCGTGTTAAAGAATCGCCGGTGCAATTTGAATGCAGCGTAATTGAAGTGAAACCAATGGGCGATCAGGGTGGTGCAGCAAATCTGATCATTTGCGAAATCTTATTGATGCACATCAACGAATCGGTATTGAATGATCAATCACGCATTGATCAGCATAAAATAGACCTGGTTGCACGGCTCGGAGGCGACTTTTATGTTCGCGCTTCGGGTGCTGCATTATTTGAAGTGCATAAACCGAATACAAAACCCGCTATTGGCATTGATCAGCTGCCCGGCTTCATCCGGTTAAGTAAAGTGCTTACTGGCAACAATCTCGGCCAATTGGGAAACGCTGAACGGATCCCCGGCAAAGATGAGCTGGCTTCCGTAGATATAAAGGATGCTGCAGATGAATTGAATGAACGATTCAGCAATGATGAAGAATCACTGGAGTATCACCGGCATCTGCTGGCCCGGCAATTCCTGGAGGAAGGAAACCTGCCGGCTGCATGGAAGGTGCTGCTGGCAACATAGCGCCTGGCCACAAAATTACTGTTGATGAAGCATGCATCACTGTATTCACTGCAATGCTTGAAAGTGAATTTTTCATTGCTAAAATCACCAACTATTTTTCGCACCATTACCGAATCCTGCGCTGTTCAGCAATCCAAGATTCGTGTTTGAGCAGAGTTGATTACTACACTTTCAGTCCTTTGTAAATTTCACCTGATACGTATTATCTCCATCTATTGCCAGGAGCAGATAATGCCCTGCCGGAAGATCAGATACATCAATAGCATCAGGTAAATTTTCCTGCCGCATCCTGCATTTGCCATAGATATCCCATAATTCTATATGCATATTAAAAACGTTGCTTTCCTGAGGGAGCTGCAGATGCATCAGCTGATGTACAGGATTGGGAAAAACTGCAATCATTTTTTTCTCCTCCATCATATTTCCGATACCAACATTATAATTGATGCTCCAGCCTATGTCTTGTAAAATTCCCATGACGATCGGTCCCGGATCGTGTACTGCATTGGCAGTGCCGGCAAATGGTGTCATCAGTTCATTGATGTTGCCGGCAGGGTAAGTTGATTCATTGAGGTGAAGCAGACTGGAACCCAGTGCAAATACAGCAGGAGCGTACATTCTAGGCTTCACTCCTCCATTTAGCAATATGGCAAGGTCTCCGTTAAAATATACCTGGTTGCCTGTAAATACTGTATTCAGTCCGCTTGAAGGATTGGAAAGAGAAGTCAACGGCGTACCGGTAGCATCTTCGAGCTTCGTATCATATATGCCTGGTAGAGTGTCAAGCGCAGGCCACGGGAATGAGGTTACAATAGGGGCGAAGTCTGATGCTTGCAACAGGCCAAAGGAGCCGGTAGTCCCATCAGTTTTTGCCAAGCCGACAAATCCTAAACCGTGACACATTTCGTGCAGCACAATGGAAACAAAATCATATTTGTTTCCCGGGCCATTTCCATCGATTCCGTAGTACCAGTTGATGGTGTTGTTCAGGTAAAGATCGAAATCGGCTTCACCGCTGTTTAATTCGGTTCCGGCAATTGCGTTGGCCAGGGAAGTGGCATACCACACATCCGGTTGTGGTGCTCCCGCAAAATTCTTTCTGCCATTTGGAAGCGTGATACCCAGTAAACCGGCGGGCAATGGCACGAACCATGCATTCACTTTTATCGGTACGGTTGAATTCAGCAATACCGACCAGATCGTTGACGCATATTGAAAAGCTGCCTGCGCCTCACCGGTGAAGCCATTATAGCTGATGGTAAACGAAACCGCGCGCATGCCATCGTGGTAAACTGCCGGTGGTGGTACATAAACAGGCAGCTGCGGTCCACCGGTTTTGATATCTTCCCAATCTGTTAAAACTTGTCCAAAAGATTGACTCGTTGCCATCAATTGCAGGAAGGCCGCGATGGAAAGTAGAAGCAGCTTTATTTTCATTTTGCCACGGATTTAAATGGTGTCCTGCAACGTTTGTAGAACTGATTATTAAAGATATGAATTCGCAATGAACCGATTAGCTTAGTGCAAAATTTAAACGGATGCGGTTTTTTCAAACTTTGTTATTGGTGTGCCTGCTGTGCCTCGCTGCTGCCGGCCAGCAATACGATCTCCAAACAATAATTCCGGTTGATCCGGCCGTCAGAACAGGCGTGCTCTCCAATGGCCTCACTTATTATATCCGGAAGAACAGTAAACCTGAACATCGTGCTGAACTCCGGCTGGTAGTGAATGCAGGATCTGTGCTTGAATCAGAACAGCAGCAGGGACTGGCTCATTTCTGCGAACATATGGCATTTAACGGAACGGCAAATTTCAAAAAGAGTGAGCTGGTGGATTTTCTGGAACGCACCGGCATGCGCTTCGGGGCCGACCTGAATGCTTACACAAGTTTTGATGAAACAGTGTACATGTTGCAGATCCCTACCGATACGGAAAAAATTTTTTTAAAAGGCATTCAGGTTTTGCAGGATTGGGCGCATGCTGTATCATTTGAGGATGATGAAATAGATAAAGAACGCGGTGTGGTGGTAGAAGAATGGCGGCTGGGACAGGGGGCCGCTGAAAGAATGCAGCGCCAGTATTACCCTGTACTTTTTTATGATTCAAGGTATGCCGTACGTTTACCTATCGGGAAAAAGGACATCATTGAAAATGCGCCATACGACACTTTGCGGAATTTTTATAAAAGCTGGTATCGTCCCGACCTGATGGCTGTGGTTGCTGTCGGCGATTTTGATCCTGTTAAAGTTGAAACGCTCATCCGGGAAAATTTTTCTGCAATGGTGAATCCGTTAAAAGCAAAGGAACGTGTCGTTTATCCGGTGCCTGATCATGAGCAATTGCTGGTCAGCATCGCTACAGACAAAGAGGCGACCTATACTGCCGTTTCTTTGGAATACAAGCTGCCAAAACAAATATTAAATACCATTGAAGACTATCGCAATGCTTTGCTGTCGGAAGTTTATCTGACAATGAGCGATCACCGGCTGAGTGAAATAGTGCAGCAGGCTGATCCTCCTTTCACATATGGCAGTTCTTCATTTGGTTCCCTGGTGAGGTCTAAATCGGCCTTCGGCAGTTTTGCCATTGTGAAGGATAACGGTGTTGAACGCGGGCTTGCCGCTTTGCTCGATGAAAATGAGCGCATTCTCCGTTACGGATTTACCGTTTCGGAGTTTGAACGGGCGAAAAAGGAAATTCTGCGGAATGCCGAACGCGCCTATAATGAAAGGGAAAAGACAGAGTCGCGCAACTTCACATCAGAATATGTGAGGCTGTTCCTGAACAAGGAACCGGCCCCCGGCATAGAATGGGAATACAAGATTAGAAAAACGCTCTTCGATGGCATGGTGGTGGATGATGTAAATGCAGTAGCGAAAAAATGGATCAGCAACGGAACGAACTGTGTGATTGGTATTACGCAGCCGCAAAAGGAAGGCATCATGCTGCCTGCTGAAGATCGCATCCGCAAAATCTTTATGGATAGTAAAAGCAGGCAACTGGAACCATATATTGATAAGGCAATGGACAAAGCCCTGATTGATGTGCCGCCCATGCCTTCGAAAGTGATGATGGAGCATAAAATACCTTCCTACAACATCACACAATGGGAGCTTGCCAACGGAGTAAAGGTTATCCTGAAGCCAACGGATTTCAAAAATGATGAAGTATTGCTGAATGGATACAGCTGGGGCGGCACATCCATTTATGAGGATCAGGATTACATGTCCGCTGTTTACGCTGCCGGCATCATCTCTCACTCCGGTGTCGGGAGTTATGATGCCGTAACACTTGAAAAATTCCTGAGCGATAAAGTGGTGACTGTTTCGCCATCAGTCAGCGAGTTGCAGCAATCAGTAAATGGAAATGCATCTGCAACAGACCTTGAAACAATGTTGCAACTTGTTTACCTGTATTTTACCTCACCGCGCAAAGACAGTGTGGCTTTTCAATCGGCTATTGCGCAGGATCTCGCTTTTTTGCAACATCAGCATGCAAGCCCTGAAGCTACTTTCCGCGACACGATTCAGGCAGTGATGAGTCAGCATAATTTTCGTTTTCAACCGGTAGATGCTGAAAAACTGCAACAGGTTGATTTCAACCGCGCCTTTGAAATTTACAGGGAACTGTTTTCTGCGGCGGCCGGCTGGACTTTCGTGCTCGTCGGTAATTTTGATCCTGAAAAAATTCGTCCGTTGATTGAAATGTATCTGGGAGGAATTGACCGTGGTAACAGCGCCGCAACCTACCATAATCTCCACATCGTTCCTCCGGCGGGCAGGCTGGAAAAAACAGTGAGGATCGGCAGTGAACCAAAAAGTGCGGTACGGATAATTTTCCACGGCCTTTTCGATTACAACCGTGCAAATCGCAATGAAGTGAATGCGCTGCTGCGTTTGATCAATCTGAAGTTGCGTGAAACCATGCGTGAAGATATGAGTGGCGTGTATGGTGTGAGTGTAACGCCGTCGCTGAGGCATTATCCGGAAGGGCGTTACCAGTTGTCATTGTCTTTTGGCTGTGCGCCTGGCCGCGTGGAGCAATTGATCAGCGCGGCGCTGGCAGTGATAGATTCCGTAAAAAGAAACGGATGTAATGCCGACGATCTGCTGAAAGTCAAGGAGCAGTTATGGAAGGAAAGGGAATTGAATCTTAAGCAGAACAGTTTCTGGCTCAGTGCCATAATTCAAAGTGAGATGAATAAAGAAAATGTGCTTGAACTGGATGCCTATCATCAGCAGGTTGATAGACTGTCTTCCGCCGATTTTAAGCGACTCACTGCACAGTACTTCAATGGCGACAATACAGCCCAATTCATATTATATCCGGCTGATTAGTTGCTTGCGCAGGTCATGCCGCAATAATATCTCAGTATCTCAGGTATAGAATTGTTTGTTTCCAGCAGACTATGCCTTTAAACAGTCAGAGTAAAAAAAAGAGCCTTTCAAGGGTCTTATATCTGCTGTAACAGAAGAATTTTAAAATTTAAATCCCTGCAGGAATGAAGTGTTGAAATTCCCATCCCTGAAATTATGGTCTTTCATCAGGGCAAGATGAAATGGTATTGTGGTTTTTACGCCTTCAATCACATATTCGCTAAGCGCTCGCTCCATAGTCGCAATGGCTTCTATGCGTGTTTGTGCTACGGTAATAATTTTTGCAATCAATGAATCATAAAATGGCGTAACGGTGTAACCATCGTAAATATGGGAATCAATACGGACGCCGTGGCCTCCGGGTGTATGCAGTGTCGTTATTTTTCCCGGGCTCGGCCTGAAGTCGTTGTGCGGGTCTTCCGCATTAATGCGGCATTCAATCGCATGCATGGTGGGAAAATAGTTCTTACCGGAAATCGGTTCACCTGCTGCAATCTTGATTTGTTCCTTGATGAGATCATAATTGATTACTTCTTCTGTCACCGGGTGTTCTACCTGTATGCGTGTATTCATCTCCATGAAGTAAAAATTACGGTGCTTGTCAACCAGGAATTCCACCGTACCCACACCTTCATACCGTATTGCCTTACAGGCTTTGATGGCAGCAGCACCCATTTTTTCACGCAGCTGCTGTGTTACGAAAGGGGAAGGGCTTTCTTCCAATAATTTTTGATGACGGCGCTGAATGGAACAATCTCTCTCCGACAAATGACAGGCTTTTCCATATTGATCGCCTGCCACCTGTATCTCAATATGACGTGGTTCTTCTACATATTTCTCAAGATACACGCCATCATTTCCAAAAGAAGCACCGGCTTCCGTGCGTGCCATGTTAAAGGCATTTTCATATTCCTCTTCCGACCATACAATCCGCATTCCTTTTCCACCGCCGCCGGCGGTAGCCTTCAGTATTACAGGGTAACCTATTTTCTTTGCTGTCTTCTTTCCTTCTTTCAGATCCGTCACCAACCCTTCAGAACCCGGAATAACCGGTACACCGGCTTTCTTCATGGTATCTTTTGCAGTAATCTTATCACCCATCATCGAGATCTGATGCGGTGTGGGCCCGATAAATTTAATGCCGTACTGCCCGCATATTTCCGCGAACTTTTCATTCTCCGACAAAAATCCATAACCCGGATGAATGGCATCGGCACCGGTAATCTCTGCGGCCGCCATAATCTTTGCCATATTAAGGTATGACTCTTTACCCGGTGGAGGGCCGATACATACGGCCTCATCGGCAAACTTCACGTGTAAAGATTCTCGGTCGGCTGTTGAGTAGACGCTGACTGTTTTTATTCCCATTTCACGGCAGGTGCGGATAACGCGCAATGCGATCTCACCGCGGTTCGCTATCAGTATCTTACTTAATGGTCTGTTTTTGGCCACAGATTATTTTTTAGAGGAGGTGATGCAATGAAAATCCGGCTTTCGCTGGTCTTTTCATCTCAGAGCGGTTCAATCAGGAATAAAGGCTGATCATATTCCACAGGCTTGGCATTTTCCAACAGCACTTTGACGATTCGGCCTGTGTATTCTGATTCAATTTCATTGAAGAGTTTCATGGCTTCAACGATGCACAACACCGTGCCGGGCTTGATTTCATCACCCACATTTACAAATGATGGTTTGTCAGGTGAAGAAGAACGGTAGAAGGTGCCGATCATAGGTGATTTAATGACAATCTGCCCGGGTTTTTCAGGAGCGGCATCAGCAACCGGCGCGGAAGTTATTTCCTTCGGGGCAGCAACCGGTGCAACCGGCACAACTGCGGGTGCCTGTGGTGCGTTTACAACTTCCTGGCGCACATACTGAACCGGCCCGTTCTGATCCTGTGTACGAATCATGATTTTGAAATTATCGCGCTCAATGCGGATCTCAGAAATATTTGATTTGTTGAGGAGCTTAATAAGTTCCTGAATTTCTTTTAAATCCATTTCGAAATGGGTTAGGGTTTTTTAAGAAGGCAGACCTGCAAGGTGAACGCAATATTTTAATCTGCCACGATGCGAAAGATAGCCATTTATCGGAAAATGGGTAGTAAAAGCCGAATGAGAGCAACTCATTCTGAGGTCAGCTTTAATTTCATTGATAAACGCATGATGAAAGTGCTCCTTTTTATTTTTTGTTCCGTATAACTTTCTCCAGGATATCAACTGCTTCTTCCATTTCATCGAAGTCAAGCGATGCAAACCCCATCCGTGTAGCATTCAGGTTTTTATTTTCGGGATTGAAATAGCGCCCGGATGAAAGAAATAATTCCCGCTCTCGCGCTTTTTTAGAAATGTCCTGCAGATCAAATGCCGGATTGAATTGCGCCCAGATGGCCATTCCTCCCGACGGTACGTGAAAGTTGATAACGTCCGGAAACCTGTTGCGCAACAATGCGGCAAAATAATCACGACGGGCATGGTAAACCTTGGTTGCCTTTTTCTGGTGGCGTTGTATTTCCCCTTCCGCAAATAATTCAGCGATCGCTTTTTCCAGCACGGTATCACCCTGCAAATCGATTACTCTCCGGAGCCTCGCCATTTCTTCGATCAGGTTTTCCGGTGCCACCACAAAACCGACGCGGAATGCCGGAGCCAGGCTTTTACTCAATGAGCCCATATACACTACCATGCCATGTGTATCCGCACTGGCGAGCGGAAGCACCGGCCCGCTGTCGTAATGATAATCGAAGTCATAGTCATCTTCCAGCACGGCGAATTTATGTTCTTCGGCAAGGCAAAGCAATTGCATGCGGCGTTCTGCCTTTAACGAAACAGTGGTGGGATTGTGGTGATGTGGTGTGATAAATACGGCCCTTACTTTTGATTTCTTACAAATCTTTGCCAGTGCATCCACCACCATACCATTTTCATCCACCGGAACGGTAATCAGTTTCGCGCCAATATTTTTAAACATCGCTGTGGCTGAATAGTAGTTGGTTTCACCTACCACAACTACATCACCATGCTTCACGATAGTATGAAAGGCAAGGTATAATGCCATCATGCTGCCCCTGGTAAGCAGAATATTTTCAAATGATGCCTGTATGCCTCTTGTTTCACGGAGGTGCTCTGAAAGGGCTTTTCTCAAATCAATATTGCCATGCGTGCCGGCATAGCTCAGGTATTTTTTATAATGTTCTTTCTGCAAAAGGTTACGGTAAGTTCTCGATAAGGCTTCTACCGGCGCGATACGGACGTCAGGGTAGCCTTCATTTATTTCAAGATAGTAGGGCTTCACAAAATGTGGCGCAGGGAGAAATTTGTTCTTTGCAACTGCAAAACCGGTATGCCTTGCGAATCCTAATGGCTGCCCGTCGCGGTTGACCAGCTTTTTGCCGCGCACCTCCGGCATCGACTCTTTAATGTAAGTGCCACTGTACGGAACAATTTCAATCCAGCCCTGTGCATCCAGTTCATCGAGTGCTGCAACAATGGTCTGCCGGTGCACTTCCAGCGTCTTGGCGAGTTCCCTCGTGCCGGGCAATTTGGATCCGGGTTTCAAAATGCCCTTTTTGATCTGTACGATCATCTTATTGGCTATTTGCAGGTATACCGGCGTGCTGCAGGTCTTGTCGATATCGATAACGGCACTGAGGGAAAACATAACTGGACTATTTGATTTATTAAAACTGGTATGCTTTGATAGTCCAACAAAGATATAGCTTTGTATCGTAATTTAAATCAACAGTTATGAAAACCCTGAAATCATTGTTGTTTTTGTTGCTCTTAGTAACAAGTCAGTTTTCGTTCGGTGCAGAAAATGACTGCTGTTACCCCGACACTTCCAAAGTGCAGTTAGTGGCTATGAGTGCACAGCAGCAGCTGGATTACCTTCAATGCGAATCGCATGCTGTAATCGCGAAGGTTCCTTCACTGGAAAAAATCGTTACGATTAAACTGGGCAACCTGGTGTACATGCTGGAGCAAGTGCAAATGGAAAGCGAACAGTTGGGTAATTCCCTTCCGGCTGTTAATGCAAATCAGATTGACAGCACGCTGAAAAGCCGCTTGCCGGTTCAATAGATGCACAGTGGATTTTCCACCGCTTACCATAGTCTTTTATTAATTTCCCTGACATTTTTATTTCATAGCTCATGCAGTCAGCATCATCAGTGAAAGCATACGCTGCCCTTGCCTCCGTTTGCTTCTTTTGGGGTACCACCTATCTTGCCATCAGGATTGGCGTACTGAGCATGCCTCCTTTTCTTTTTGCAGGTGTGCGCTTTCTGCTGGCCGGCGGATTGGTAAGCCTATACTTTTTGCTCAAAAAGACCCCACTGCCCTCTATGCAGGAATGGAAGCATATATTGCTGATCAGTCTTTTGTTTTTTGTGATTGGAAACAGCAGCGTGGTACATGCTGAACAACACATCTCCAGCGGGCTTGCAGCTTTGATTTGTTCGGCGATACCTATTTGGGTGGTGCTGATTAACCTGTTATTGTCTAAATCTGAAAAGGTTAATTCGCTGATTATTGCCGGCTTATTCATCGGTTTCGGCGGGTTGGTAATGATCTTCTACGATAACCTTGGCGATCTTTCCAATCCCGCACTGTTGTTGAGTCTTGCGTTCTTGCTGTTCGGCAACATCGCCTGGTCGTATGGAACAGTGTATTCCAAAAAGTTAAGATGGAACACGCCGTTTATGTTTGCCGCAGGTCTTCAAATGCTGATAGCAGGTATTATCTTATCTGTTGCAGGCCTTTTTGCAGGTGAAGCCACTGCGTTTCACCCAACTGTCAGCGGATGGATGGCGTTGATTTATCTGGCCCTGATAGGTTCGATATTCAGCTATGGTGCTTACCTGTTTGCATTGTCGCACCTGCCTTCCACTGTTGTTTCGCTATATGCTTATATAAATCCCGTGGTGGCTGTGTTGTTCGGCTACCTGCTGCTCCATGAAAAATTCGGTTTCTACACATTACTTGCTATGATAATTACAATTGCCGGTGTTTACCTGGTGAATGCAGGATTCAAAGAAAAAAGGGATCAGCCCGTACTGATCAAGAGGTTGAGGATGGTGCCAGTACTGTTTAAGTTTTGGTAATTGTATTAGCAGAGAAAAATATTCGTACCGGCGTTATATCAAAAGGATATTTCAACTTAAGATTTAGCATAAAGTTCTGAGGCTGGCATAAAGTATTTCCTGTAAAAAAGTACCAGTCAGCCTTACGCGTATGAATTGCACTTCGCGACAATGTCCATTTAAAAAACATGCGTTGACGGGCAGCAAAATCCAGTCAACGCATGCACAATTAACATCCTGAGTAATCTGCCTTACTGATTATTTTGATTTATCCTTTGGGGCGGGCACTGCCGGAACGGTTTTTTCCTGCGTTTTCAGCATATCCATAATTACTTCCAGTCCTTTATTCAACTGCTGATCAATGCCGGCATATGCCATGGCCGGATCCTGATCCACAACAATATCAGGATCTACTCCATGGCCTTCGATAAGCCAACCGGTAGAATCATAAGGCGCGAATTCAGGGCGATTGAGAAATCCGCCATCCATTATGGGAAGGGTGCCGCGTATACCCACTACACCACCCCAGCTTCTCTTGCCGACCACAGGGCCAATTTTCAGCTTATGGAACCGATAAGAAATAATATCACCATCGGAAGCGGAATATTCATCTGTCAGCAACAACTTGGGGCCGAGCAACATCGTGGGATCAGGTGAACCGATCTGATTCCTTGCCATGTTAAAATAAACCAGGTCGAGTGAAAGCCGTTGTGCCACGAGTGAAGAAACAAATCCGCCGCCATTGCCCCTGTCATCCACAATTAAGGCCTTTTTGTTCAGTTGGGGATAATAATGTTTGATGAATTCATTTAACCCATCTTGTCCCATATTCGGGATGTGGAGGTAACCCACTTTCCCGTTGGATACAGAATCCACATAATGAATATTTCTCTCTACCCAATTGTAATAATACAATGCGCTTTCATCACTCAAAGGCACAACAATCACTTTTCTGCCGCCGTCGGCCGCTGCTTTGGTGTTTAAGGTAAGCTCAACCTGTTTGCCGGCCATATCCACCAGCGAGGCATAGATATCATTCATGCCATTGGTTGGCATGCCATTCACTGCTATGATGTAATCGCCTGCTTTTGCATTCACGCCCACTTCCGTAAGCGGGGAACGCAACTCATCACTCCAGTTGGCACCTTGCAGAATGCTGGTAATCTTATAATAACCGGATGCATCTTTTGTGAGCTTGGCACCCAGTAATCCTGTCTTTATACGTTCCGGTTCTGGTTTGTCGCCACCACCAACATAGGAATGCCCGATGCTGAGTTCTCCCACCATTTCACCCAGCAGGTAAGTCAGGTCAGCGCGATGATTGACATAAGGCACCAGGGAACCATACTTTGACTTGATGACATTCCAGTCAAGCCCGTGCATATTGGAGACATAGAAGAAATCACGCATCTGCCGCCACGTTTCATTGAAAATCTCCTGGTATTCCTGCCGGTGATTCACCATCACTTTCATGTCTGATAGTTTTACCGATTTATCCGCCTGTATTTTTCCCATGGGTAAATCAATGATGGAATAGCTGTGCCCTTTTGCCACTACCATCTTTTTCTTGTCAGCCGATATCTGAAAGTTATCGTAAGCACCCAGTGCATCTTCTTTTTTATCCTTGAATTTAAAGACAGATAGTGTGGATTCCTGCTCACCAGATTTCGAGTGCAGGTAGTAGATATTGCCTTCCGCCGATTGTATATTAAAATACTGAGCCGCTTCTACGGGCAATGCCACCAGCCGGCTACTGATACCATCCAGATCAATCTTAACATCATTGGATGCCACTGCTTCCGGTGCTTTTTTGGATTTATCCGGCTTTGATTTCGCGTCACCGGTGGTTTCTTCTTTAGCTTTTTCTTCCCCTTTCACCTCATTGTTTTCAGGTGCAAATGGCGATGGCGTTTCTTTTGATAACGTTACCAGGTAAAGCTTGCTCATGTTTTCATAGGCAATCTGGAATTCGATGTTGCTGAACGTTGGATTGAAATCGCGATCCGAAATCAGCACGAGATATTTACCGTCTTTGGTGAAGGTGGGTTCGTAGGAGTTATACCAGTTGTCAGTGACAGCCGTGGCGGTTTTGGTGGAAAGATTATAGAGAAAAATTCTGCTGTTGGTTTGCCATTCGGGCCGCACATAACAGATCCATTTACTGTCCGGCGACCAGTCATAATAGTTGTATTCACCAACATTGGATGATTCCAGTTCAGTAATGATTTTGGAATCGATATCCACATACTGCAGTCGCTGCTTCCTGTCGCTCCACATTATTTTTTTGCTGTCAGGGCTCCACATCAGGTGGTATTTATAGACATCGCCTGCGGTGGTGATACGGACAGGTTCACCCGTTCCATTCTGCGCACGTATGTATATTTCATCTTCTCCGCTTACATCACTGATATAGGCAATCCATCTGGCATCGGGGCTCCATACGGCATCACGGTCATGCGCTGTAGAAGATTGTGTGATATTTCGTGTAATGCCCGATTCTGCCGGCACCGTAAAAATGTCGCCACGCGCAATAAACAGCATGCGGTTACCGTCTGGCGCAAGGTCCCATCCTTCAATAAACTTAGAAGCATCCACCAGCTCATCACGGCTCCAGTTCTGATCATTGTCAATCTCAATTTTCACCGGTGTAACCTGTTCGTTCTGCAGATTCAGTAAATAGAGCAGTCCGCCTTTTTCGAAAATAATATCCCTGTCGCCCAGTGATGGAAACTTGATATCGTAATCTGTATAGTTTGTCACCTTGCGTACCTGTTTCGTGTTGATGTCATAAACAAAGAGATTCATGGTACGGTCGCGGTCGCTGAGAAAATAGATTTTATCACCGGCCCACATTGGCTGCATGTCCTGCGAAACATTATTAGTGATGTTTTCCCATTGCCTGTTTTCAGTATTATAGATCCATACATCGTCTGCCATTCCGCCCTGGTAATATTTCCAGGTTCTGAATTCGCGGAAAATCCGGTTCATGGCCATCTTTTTTCCATCGGGAGAATATGAACAGAATCCTGCCACGGAAAACGGAAGTTCCTCTGACAGTCCACCATTAATATCAGCCATGAAAAGCTGCCCCTTAAATGCGTTGAATGATTGCTTGCGAGAACGATAAACAATATGGTCATTGTCTTTCCATGTCATCACGATATTGTTTGGGCCCATGCGATCCGAAAGATCATCACGGCCAAGCGTAGCAGTATAGGTAAGCCGTTTGGGAATTCCGCCATTTGACGGAATCACATATACTTCCGTATTGCCATCGAACTGGCCGGTGAAAGCAATGTTTTTACCATCAGGTGAATAACGGGCAAACATTTCATACCCGATGTCGCTTGTTAATTTGCGTGCAACGCCGCCCGATTTCGAAACTGTATAAAGATCACCGGCATATGAAAAAGTGATCCTGTTATCGTGAACTGCAGGAAACCGGAATATTCTTTCTTCAACAGCATCCTGTGCAAATGAATAGCTGAATGCAGTAATGGTTAAGGCAAGAACTGAGAGGCAACGGGTTATCATGGAATTAAGGGTTTAGAATCCGAAAAGTACGAAAGAAGGTGGATGAATGAGATGACTTTTTCGACATCTGACATGTTTTCGCCGACAACCCTTATCAGCGCCATGATGCAGTGACCTCATTTAAGCAGTTCAACAAATCGCCCTTGTGACAATTAAAATGCAAACAGTTAGTTGCCGGCGGGTTTTTATTCAGGATTTATTTATACAGCTTTGTTCTGCACTGTCCGGATGTACTTCAGGAAAACCGGGCTATGCCGGTAAATGAAACGGTCAAAATTCTTGCTGTGCTTATGTTTTCTATTCATAAACAGTTTCATCTGTGCGCAGTCGCCTCAGCGGGTATTTTCTCTCTTCTTAATCGGAGATGCTGGCGAGTACACTATTGATGATACGGCTCATACCAGGACACTTCAACACCTCAGGCAGGAGTTGAATACAGAGCAGTACCGGTCAAACAGTGCAGTCATATTTTTGGGCGACAATGTTTATCCCTGCGGTTGGGCTCCTGCGAATGAGCAAGGCGGCAAAGTTAGATATGAGAAGATTCCGAAAGTTTGTTGTGATGAGGTGAATGGTAAAACGTTGGAAGTGAATCAACAGAAATTGGCCAGTCAACTGGAAGGACTGGAGAATTATGATGGCAGTGTATTTATGATCCCGGGAAATCATGACTGGCAGCGCGGACAGCGAAGGGGACAACAATTTGTTGTAAACGAGAGAAAGTCTTTTGAGGATTATTTCAGCAGCGGGAAACTGAAACATGGCGGATATTATCCTAAGTATGCATTCGGTCCGGATGATACTTTAATCCGTGCGGCCGAAGGAATTAAGATACGGTTGGTTTTTATCGATTCTCAATGGTGGCTTCATGCACATGGTTCCGCGATGGAGGGAGTTGATGCAGGTAACCGTAAAGAAAGAAGGCATGTTTTGGATGGTTACCTGTCGGAGTTGGATACGATTGTACATCGTGCAAAACGGCAGAATGAATTCATACTGATCGCACAGCACCATCCGATTTATACCTATGGCAAGCACAGTGCAAAATTTATTGTGGCGCCTGCTGCAAGACTTCGGTTTCAGCATATCGGCAACAGGCAATATGATTACCTGCGTAAACGGTTAGATACCATCTGTAATAAGTATTCGGCGGATAAACTGATTTTTGCCGCAGGGCATGATCACAACCTGCAATATTTCCGGCTTCCGAATTATGTACAGCTGGTGAGTGGTGCAGGAAGCAAATGCACGAATGAAAAGGATTGCAGTGAATTCAGGAAGGTGAAACCGGAACGCAACACATCCGTGCTTGAAATGCATGGTGAATTCAATTCGAAAGGATTTTTTCGTATTGAATACTTCGATGACAATACTTTCCGTGTACTTATATGGAAAGAAGAGCTGAATCAGACGGTTACTCCCGCTCAACTTACCGACTTCAGCTTTCCGGATTAATTCACTTTTCTCCGCTCAGCCAGTATAAATTGCACACCTATCCTCCACGTTTTACACGGTTCACCTCTTCATCAATAGCGCTTTGCCGTCTGCGCTGTGATTCCTGCGAAGCGCCGAACCGATAGGTGAAATTGATGCCAAACCGTTGCTGATCATTGTTTTGCGCGAAGGACGAATTAATGTTGGCATAAACAATTTCGCCCTTGATATTGTTGGTATTAAAGATGTCACGTGCATTCAGTTTCACGCTCGCTTTTCCATCCCACAATGTCTTTTTAATACCCATTGACACATCGCCATTTGCTTCTATGGAAGCGATGCTGAAAATTACCGGCGACTGATACTGCGCTGACAGCTCAAGGCTGAATCCTTTAGGAAGGGTAAAGCTGTTTTGAATGTTTACCTGGCAACCTAAATGGGTATTGTGAAAATCGGTTTCAAGGTATTTTGTTTCAAGGTCCTGGTAAAATGCCGTTAAAACCGGTGTTAAACTCCACCATGTGAACGGTTGCAGCTGCGCATAAACGGTGGAAGCATAGGTAGTATTGGATCCGAAATTCTCGGAAAGCAGCACGATGGTTTTGGTAGAATCCACCTGGTAAAATTGTTCCTGTATTTCATCACTGGTGCGGCTGTAGCTTAATATCAGGTTATAGTTCTGCTTGAATAAATAAGATAATTCCAATGAGTTGGTAAGCTGTGGTCTAAGGTTAGGGTTTCCCTGCTGGTATAGATAAGGATCCAGAAAAAAGAGAAATGGATTAAGCTGATCATAATCCGGCCGGTCAATGCGGCGGCTGTAGGAAACAGAAACGGAATGGTTATCATTGATTTCATGACTTACATTGATGGAAGGAAAAAGTTGTATATAGTCACGTTCGAAGTTTTCATTCAGTGTTTCAGAATTGCCTGTTGAATGCGTGAGCTCACTTCTGAGCCCGGCCGAGATGCTTGTCTTTTTTATGGTCTTGCTCAGTTGCAGGTATCCGGCATATACATTTTCTGTATAGATAAAATGATTGGTCTTGGAGCTGTCAATTATCCAATCACTGTTTTGCTTTACAGTGAAGATTTCTTCATTATCATTTTTTACAGCGCTGGCTTTTACACCGGCTTCCATATTCCAGCCATGACGGAATGGATGGGAAAGATCAACTTTTGCCGAGCGAATATCAATCACACCAGGACTTTGTGTATGATAGTAAAGTGGATTATCCGTTTCACTGCCATCTTCATTAAAATATACTGTTTCATAATAATCATCTCCTTTACTGTTAAAATGAGAATAGTCGGCATCCGCCGAGAGTACAGTGCCGGATGTATCGAGCTTTCCATCATAGTTGAGGTTGAAAGAAAAGTTATCCGATAGATTTTTGATATCTCCGTGAGTATGCGACCCCGGGTCATAAATACCAGTGCTGTTGTTGATGGTGGCAGCGGTGTTATTTGTAGTCGTGTATTTATCCGCATATCCACTGGCCACGAAACCAATCGTATGCCTGTCGTTGATGAAATAATCCATCCCTGCTTTATAACTGTTATCCAGATAGGCATTTTGCATTACGCTATTTTCGGTTACGGAAGATTGCCCATCTGCTTCCGAGAAATTACGCAGCACATCCAGTGTCTGATATTGATGGTAGTCACTATAGTTGTAGCTTCCGAACAGATTCACGCTTTTCATGCGGTAATTGAGATTAATGCCCGCTTCAGGGCTCCATTCCTGTGATTTTTCAATGCCTGCTGTCACGGAACCATTTAATCCGAGGTTCCTGTTTTTCCTGGTCACGATGTTAATAATGCCTGCATTGCCCTCGGCATCATATCGGGCAGATGGATTGGTGATCACTTCAATTTTTGAAATGCTTTCAGCCGGCATTGCCTTTAACTGGTTCGCCAGTTGTTCGGCAGACAGATAGGTAGGTTTGTCATCAATCATAACCAGCACGCCTTGCTTGCCGCGAAGACTCAGTTTTCCATCCTGACTTACGATTACGCCGGGCGCTTTTTCCAGTGCATCCAGCACACTGCCGCCGGAGGCGACAGCGCTGCCTTCCACATTTAATATCATCTTGTCATGTTCATGCTGAATCAATGGTTTCTGAGCGGAAACAGTTACGCCGGTCAGTTCTTTCGACAACATTGACAGTGATATGCTGCCAAGATTCACAGCAGCACTTGCACTATCAATGGTAATGCTGTCAAGTGTAACATTTTCAAAACCCAGGTTGGTTATACGCAGTGCATAATTTCCCTCGTGGAGCTGATCAAATGCAAAACTGCCCGATGCATCAGTGAATTCACCTTTGATCAGCGAACTGTCTGCTGCATTCAACAATGTAACAGTGGCGAATTCAACCGGCTGGTGCAGCTGATCATAAACCTGCCCTGTGATAGTTGCGGCGTTTGCAGCCAGGATGCTTTGCAGGCATAGGAATCCCATTAACGCTAAGAGTGTTTTCATGATTGTTGAGTTATTGGCGGGAACTCGTAAGTGGAAGATGGCTGACCTTTCCCGTGTTAAGTATTGTGTATAGGTCGTATGACGGTAATAAAAAGTTACATCATACAGAATTTTTTTTTTGAAAATGATGCGCATCGGTGGAACTGAAAAATAAATTCAGGCGGGAGCAACATAAATCCGCAAGGGAAATATTTAACTTTCAACTTTACTCACATAAAACCGGTAATAAGATGGCAGTATCATTTATTTTGCGTACTGAAGCCTGGGAGTTGTCTGTGCTGCTCTTTGTGCTGATGATTGTATTTGTATGGCTTGGCAACCTGAGCGGGAAGTTCTGGCGAAGAAATGAGACAGCAGCGTCTTCCGGGAATACGGATGAGAAATCAGGATTTGGCAGCCTTGAAGCAGGCTTGTTCGGGTTATTTGGATTTATCCTTGCCATCACGTTTGGCATGTCCGGCAACAGGTATGATAATTACAGGAATGTAATGGTGCAGGAAGCCAATGATATTGGCACCGTTGTACTTCGTTCCGATCTGTATCCTGACTCCATCAGGCTGGAATTCAGAAAAGATTTCAAAGCCTATGTGGAGGCGCGAATTCGTTTTTATGAGGCAGGGCGTAATCTTGATAAGATGATTCAATCCAAAAATGAAAGTGCAATGCTGTCATCCGGCATCTGGAAACGAGCGGCCGATATGTCTAAGCAGCCCAACATGCTGATTCCTTCCAATCAGATGATTCCGGCACTCAATGCCATGATTGACATCACCACTACGCGCGAATCAACCCTTAAAGCGCATATTCCGGATATTATCATTATTGCACTTTTCATCCTTGCATTGACCGTCACCTTTGTTGCTGGTTTCAGCAGTACAGTCATCCGGAAAAAGGACTGGATTATCATCTGTGGTTTTGCATTGCTGACTTCGCTGGTAATTTATGTTACGCTGGATATCGGGCGGCCGATGCGCGGACTGATCAACGCCGATGTTGGACAGAGTGCCATGGTGGAACTGCGCGGCATGTTTACTGATTGAAGCTTGCTTAGGGCAATAATGGATATATCCTTACGAAAGAAGGTGACCTGCGTCTTTCCGAACTAAAGCATGCTGATATTTTAATGCAGTCCCATGCTTAGGAATTCAAATGACAGCTATCGTGATTGACTAGATATGATTTGCCATGTTTTTGATTCGCGTTTGGAATCTTAGCATTTCTGCAGTCGTTTTTTTTTTAGTCTTATGTTGTCTAACTTTGTAAGAAAATATAGCATTATGAAACGTTTAGTTATTGCCGGAAGCCTGCTGTCAGTCATACTGACGTTTAATTCGTGTATTTTACCTTATCCTTCCGATTCGGAATTGTATGAGGATGTTGCAACTATCAGCAGTCGTGACTCTACTGTTGACTTTGGTGTCTTCCATACCTACAGTGTACCGGATGCCGTTTATTTTTTAGGCTCCGATTCAACGGTGGACCCGATCAATGCACAATATTCACAGCAGTTAATTGCTGCGGTGGTGAGTCAGATGAATAGCCGTGGTTATCAGCAAGTGGATAAAACAGCTGATCCCGACCTGGTTTTTAATATGACAGCCACTGAGAACCTCAATATTGTTTACTACCCGGGTTACGGCTATGGTTACTGGGATTGCTATTACTGGGGCTGGAATTGCGGCTGGTGGTATTATCCTACCTACCCGACCGTGTCAACTTATAAGTCGGGTTCATTGGTGATTGATATGGTGGATCGCAGGCATGCCATTGATGGTGATCTCGGGTATCTGCCGATTCCCTGGACTTCCATTGTTTATGCACTTTCGTCATCAGATCCTAACTTCAATGTGTCGAAAGCATTGAAAGGTATAGATGCTGCATTTGCTCAATCACCATATCTCCAAACAAACTAAAAATCTCATCTTTCAATATCACCTTATGAAAAAGATAATTGTTGTTTTCATCAGCATCATATGTTTGGGTACAACTGCTGGATTTTCCCAGTCGGAGTTCACCTTAAATTATGACATGAATCTGCCGGTGGGTTCTGTTACGGATTACATTTCAAGCTACCAGTTTCGAGGAATGAATGGTCAGTACCGTTACCGCTTCACTGATAATCTCTCTGCGGGTTTTGATCTTGGTTATAACAGTTGGTACCAGAAAAAATCTGATGCTACTTATGAAGTTAACCATGAAACGTCGGTTACCGGAACATTTTATAACTACAACCGCAACTGGACCATGCATGTAGCGGGCGAGTATGCGTTTGGCGACCCAATGAAAAGGGTTAGGCCTTTTGTCGGACTGGGACTGGGTGTAAACAGTATTGACCTGGAGTCGTATGTAATCGATTATGTGATCACTGCTACCAATAAGTGGCCATTTTCCATATCACCTGAAGTTGGATTGCGGTTTACACAACCCGGTTCGCATGTTAGTGGAAATGTCAGTGCCTATCTCAACTATACCACGTATGACTATGAAGAACTTATTAAGGATCTCAGTTACGTGGGTTTCAGGGTGGGTATCAGCTGGAAATAAGTGTGTGTCGGATATTTTTCAACCCTGTTGAAATAGCAGCAATTAAGCCGATTTACATCAATGGCTTGGTTATTAAATATCAGGCAATTGTGAAAGAGGAGCCTGCCTGCTAATCCTTTTATCCTTCACTCCGTGATTGGTTTTGTTCTGCTCAATGACTTCATGAATAGGTTTTATGCAGCATTGTTAACTATTCCAAACGGACCTTTGGAGTAAGGGTTCTATAGCCGGACAATTGTACCGGAGGCGTGAAGTGGATCGTTTTACCCCATCGGAGTGCTCATTTTTTTTCATTGTTACTATACTTACATTTATCAAAATTTTCCTGATATGAAATATATTCACTTTTCCAGCCTTGCCCTTGCACTATGTTGTTTTATCGCAGTGGCGTTTGCACAATCGTCAGCACCTTTGGTTGTTCCGGTCAACAACACAGAGCAAAATTCCAAACCTGACAGCACACAAAAGTTACAATATCCCAATAACATCAAGTTAAGCCTGACCTCTAATGTCACATTTGCCCCTTCAGCCATTTTTACGTATGAAAGGTCACTCCGCGAATTTCAGACAGTATCGCTGAAGGCCGGCTATATTACTTTCCCGCAATTGCTGAAAACACGTGATCCGGACAGTATCAATTTTGAGTCAGGCATTAAGCGCAGTGGCTATACCGTTGGGGCTGATTACCGTTTTTATTTCAAGAAGGAAAATGAATATGCTGCGCCGCATGGGCTGTACTGGGGGCCGTTTATTGATTTCAGTTCTTTCACCAACAAACGTTCAGTTTCATTTCCGGATACCTCGTTTGCCACGGGTACACTTGAATTCACCGGTAAACTCAAAATATTGCAGGCCGGTATTAATATGGGCTATCAGTTTGTAATACGCGACAGGCTGACCATTGATATGAATCTTTTTGGACCTGCTTTAGCACTCTACGGCGCAGTGTTGTCCTTGGACGGACAGTTTGATGTCAATCAGGAAAATGAATACCTGCAGGATCTTTACGAGTATCTTGTTGACAATATTCCGGTTGTCGGTGAACTGGCAGATACCGGAGAAGTGGATACAAATGGTCGTGCCAACCTGTTCTTTGCAGGATTCCGTTATTCTGTAAGTGCAGGCTTCCGGTTTTAATATAGTTTGCATGTGAGTGAATTTATACAGCACGGCTTCCGGAAGTAATGCTGTTTCATGGTCGCAGAGGTTAAGTTTGTCTATGTCCGTTATTTAATATTCTAGTGCTGCTTTTGTTTTGTAAGGCATACCGTTTCGCTGATCTATTTAATGCAGCTACCAGTTATTTTCCACGGAATTATTTCCCGGTTTTACTTAATAAAAGAAAATGTTGGAATGAATGCATTCCATAGTTAATTTTGTCGCGAAAAAAAACTCAATATGAAAAAGACAATTTTATTTTTTACCCTGTTGACTGCTTATGTATCGGTTTCCATGGCGCAACAGAATGAATTTGAATACCTGAAATCGGAATACAAGTCTGACCGCAAGACATTGCTCATGAACTACCTGAAGCTCAGCGATGCAGATGCCGCTAAGTTCTGGCCGATCTATGGCAACTACGAAGCAGAAAGAAGCAAACTGGCTGATGCGCGTTTTCAGAATATGAAGAACTATGCCGCACAATACAGCACGCTGACGAATGAGCAGGCGGATGTTTTCGGTAAAAACTATTTTGAAAATCAGGCAACAGAATCTTCCATAGAAAAGAAGTACTATGCGCAGATCAAAAAGCAGCTTGGGGGTAAAATAGCGCTGTCATGGTTGCAGTTTGAGGCCTATATCGATGCCGCCACACAGTTTAAATTACTGGATGCAATTCCTTTCACCGGAGGCAAATAGTTTGCAGTTATGGAGCAATTAATTAACGGGGAAACCCGGTAATCTTCATACAGAACATTAAGCTATTCAGAGAAAGCCGTTCTTCAAATGAACGGCTTTTTTTATGGATTTTCATTATGTCTATGCTATTCCAGTTTGATATGGTAAGGCAAATAAATGGAGTTAGCTCTGAAATTATTTCATCTTCTTCCGATGCATCTGATATAAACCTGAAAGCATAAAATCTTTCGTTCCACATAATGCATTTTATTCA
Organism: Chitinophagales bacterium; assembly: GCA_019694975.1. Taxonomy (NCBI): domain Bacteria; kingdom Pseudomonadati; phylum Bacteroidota; class Chitinophagia; order Chitinophagales; species Chitinophagales bacterium. The sequence continues at coordinate 350,652 of JAIBAY010000003.1, read as the reverse complement.
GTGTCTTCCGGCTTAACTTATAGCTTTTGGTTAAGTCTTGTATCAAAGACGGGTATTGTGCCATTATTATTTGCGGTAGGTGTTAATTTTTGGCAACAACATGGTGAAGGCCGGTCATTAATTTTACCTGTCTTCCGGATCATTGTTCCAGTATGTTGTCCATCTGCCGGTATGCATGCTTTCATAGCTTCTAATAAGTTTCACCTGCATTCAGATAGAATCCGTTTGATTTTTTACCGATCCCATAATCAAGTACGAGATTCGTACGTGATGCTTTATCCATGTTTATCCGCAAGCCGATGCCAAAAGCCGGTTGAATAAATCTGAACAGCTTAACTTCCCTGTCCTTATCACTGGCTGTAGTGCCATTGATGAACAACACTCCACCAAGCACTTCATTGCAGGTAATGGGGAAGCGGTATTCGATTTCGCCATAGACGAAATTTTGTCCACGGAAGGTCCCCTGCGCATAACCCCTTCCGCTTCTGCTTCGCTGGTCCCAGCCCAGGGCCGGTAAAGAGAGGTAGGGTAGAGCGCTTGTTGTAAATGTTCCCATGGCCCACCATGCAATGGTATGATGTTTATGCATCACATTCACAGTTTTGAAATAACGCAGTTCAGCAGAAAATACAGAACTGCTTTTCTGTTGTTTGGAAAAATTCGGTTCAAACTGATAGCTCAGATTCATATAGATGCCCTTGGTTGCATTGATCTGGTTATCGCGTGTATCAATGATTGCATGGGCGCTGATTCCATTGAGCGCATAATTGGTAGAGTCATAGCCATGCAATAAGCTGTAAGCAGTATGAAAGGAAGTATCTTTCCCGGAGAGCAATGGATAATCTACTGATATTTTTTGATAGATATCGAAGTTGAGGCCTGCGCCCAGGTAGAAGATGCCTTTTATGTTATAGGCTGCCAGCTGATGAAGTTTGTAATAATTATAAAACATATTCTCAGCGATTGAATCCGGCTCAACGCTTTCATTTCCTATGATAATGCCGTTACCGGTTGATTCGGCATTCAGCGCATCGGTACCCAGTCCGTAAGTTGGTTGCGAATAGATGAATATGCGCATATCACCGGAGAGAATCAGTTTGTTTTGCGCAAGCAGCAGGTTGTTTTTCACCTGGAACAGAATCTGATTTTTAGTAGTGTATTGAAAGTTGGCATTTACAACAGAATACTTATCCAGCGGATTTTTTCCTTTAAACGTGATCTGTCCGGCCAAACCAATAATAAATCCCGTGGCAGGTGAGGAGCCTATCACCGGTGCTCCAAATAGGTAATAGTTTTTAGGCGGCTTTGAATTGGCCATCGTATCTTTTCTCAACAGGTCACCGATATCTTTAACAGGACAGTTTATGGAATCAGCATTATGCTGAGCATATGCCGGTGCTGTAATCATGGTAATAGCAACAATCATGGTGAAAATGCAGCAAATCATTAACCTAAATAAGGGACTTCTCCTGTTTAGCAGACAAGCGTGCGGACAATATCTGTAAGCCGGATATGTATATTTCATGATATTTGAAGTAAGCGTGAAATTTCCTTCAGTGAATACCTGAATTGATAGGGTGATCTAAACAAAGGTAGAAAAACACATCTATCATGCTTGAATTGGAAAACTTCAGGCTTAGTTGAATTGCTATTCCATATTTTTTCCTGTTGTAATCTATTTCACTTCGCAGATTAATTCAACAAATATGGGGATAAGCTAAAGCCGGGAAATTTGCAGAAATAACAGCAAGACAGCGAAGGATTTTCATGAAGCAATTGAAGTGAAACTGATGTTGGTACCGGGTTGCCTTTTTATTGCTCAAAGCGGGACGGAATATATTACCATGTCAGAGCAGGCAAAGCGGGTATGAGCGGATCTGATATTATCAGAAACTATATCAAAATACCTGGAGTCATCCTGAACTTGTATCAGGATCTCTTCAATTCATTGACAGATGCCGAAATAAATTCGGCATGACCGCATTGATTGCCAGTTTTGAGTTAGCTGCTTGATTGCCTGTTTTGAGGTAGCTGCTTGTTTGACTATCACGTATTGGTTAAAGAACATAAAGGAGCAGCGCCGGGTAAAGTGTCTGGATGGTAAAGGCAATCACGAAATGCGTATCAGGGCATATTCAGCGGCTGAAATGCAACCTGCATCAACAACATCCATAATATTTTATCCACGATAAATTCGATTAACCCGTTGATTTACAATATATAAGGACTATGAATATTGATAGCGGTTAAATTATTTTTAAGCACGGGTTGCATTTTCAATTTTTCCCTTTACCTTTGTGTCCCGCTTTTGAAAAAGCACTCCCTAAAAACAGTTCTGAATAAATATTTTTATCAAATCGCTGAGGAGCAATTCTCATCCGTTTGCAAGTCCCGGAATCATTGGGATAATGTTCTTTGAAGTATTGGAAGATAACAATTAGCCAGCAACAAAAAGGTAAGTGTTTTAAGCTAGAATTAACTCAAGTTTTTTTACAACGGAGAGTTTGATCCTGGCTCAGGATGAACGCTAGCGGCAGGCTTAATACATGCAAGTCGAACGGTAACAGGTGTAGCAATACATGCTGACGAGTGGCAGACGGGTGAGGAACACGTACACAACCTCCCTCTTACTGGGGCACAACTCCGAGAAATCGGGGCTAATTCCCCATAAAATCTTGGTGTGGCATCACACAAAGATTAAAACTCCGGTGGTAAGAGATGGGTGTGCGTCTGATTAGCTAGTTGGTAGGGTAACGGCCTACCAAGGCGACGATCAGTAACTGGTGTGAGAGCACGACCAGTCACACGGGCACTGAGATACGGGCCCGACTCCTACGGGAGGCAGCAGTAAGGAATATTGGTCAATGGGCGAAAGCCTGAACCAGCCATGCCGCGTGCAGGATGAAGGCCCTCTGGGTTGTAAACTGCTTTTATCTGGGAAGAAACACCCCGTTTCTACGGGGCTTGACGGTACCAGAGGAATAAGCACCGGCTAACTCCGTGCCAGCAGCCGCGGTAATACGGAGGGTGCAAGCGTTATCCGGATTTACTGGGTTTAAAGGGTGCGTAGGCGGGCCTTTAAGTCAGTGGTGAAATCTCCCGGCTTAACCGGGAAACTGCCATTGATACTATTGGTCTTGAATTCAGTTGAGGTGGGCGGAATGTGTCGTGTAGCGGTGAAATGCTTAGATATGACACAGAACACCAATTGCGAAGGCAGCTCGCTAAACTGACATTGACGCTGAGGCACGAAAGCGTGGGGATCAAACAGGATTAGATACCCTGGTAGTCCACGCCCTAAACGATGATTACTCGATCTGTGCGATACACTGTACGGGTCTATGCAAAAGCATTAAGTAATCCACCTGGGGAGTACGACCGCAAGGTTGAAACTCAAAGGAATTGACGGGGGTCCGCACAAGCGGTGGAGCATGTGGTTCAATTCGATGGTACGCGAGGAACCTTACCTGGGCTAGAATGCATTCAGACCGATGCCGAAAGGTGTCTTTCCCGCAAGGGACTGTTTGCAAGGTGCTGCATGGCTGTCGTCAGCTCGTGCCGTGAGGTGTTGGGTTAAGTCCCGCAACGAGCGCAACCCCCATCACTAGTTGCCATCGGGTAATGCCGGGGACTCTAGTGGAACTGCCTGCGTAAGCAGTGAGGAAGGAGGGGACGACGTCAAGTCATCACGGCCTTTATGTCCAGGGCTACACACGTGCTACAATGGCGGGTACAATGGGTTGCCACTTGGCGACAAGGAGCTAATCCCAAAAAGCCCGTCTCAGTTCAGATTGAAGTCTGCAACTCGACTTCATGAAGCTGGAATCGCTAGTAATCGCGCATCAGCAATGGCGCGGTGAATACGTTCCCGGACCTTGTACACACCGCCTGTCAAGCCATGGAAGCCGGGTGTACCTGAAGACGATAACCGTAAGGAGTCGTTCAAGGTAAAACCGGTAACTGGGGCTAAGTCATAACAAGGTAGCCGTATCGGAAGGTGCGGCTGGAATACCTCCTTTTTAGAGCAAGTTCCCGACTTTGGTCGGGACAAATACTTACCTGCTGGTAAGTTGTTACTTCCTTACTTCAAGATTTAAAACCCTGACCATGCAAATGGTTGGGGTTTTGTTTTTTGGACAAAGCAATGTTGGGGTGGCAGCATGGGTTATTTAATATCCACAGGATAAATAAGGTCATGGATTTTGGGCCATTTCCTCATTCAAAATAATTGGCAACCAACCTCTCACCTGATAAGATAATTCTCAACTGCAAGTATGATTTTCCTTATTTGCAGAAAGCAGGTTTTCTGCAATTAGCGTTTTCATAGTTGCACTTGGATCAAGCATTGCAAGTTAACCGTATTAAGAGTTGCGACTGGAATACCTCTTTTTAGAGCAACGTTCCTGAATATGTCGGTACAATAATTCACTTACCTGCTTGTAAGTTGTTACTTCCTTACTTCAAGATTTGAAACCCTGACCATGTAAATGGTTGGTTTTTTTCCTGACAAAGCAAATGGTGCATATAAAGTTCAGTCGGCCTGATGCCGACCGTGGACAAACATCTTATTAAGCGAGAGTTTTTCCCGCCCATCGTTAAGGCCGCATCATCCGGCTTAGCCAGACCACTCCAGAAACCTTGAGTGTTGCAACTTCAGCTTTATTGCGTAACTTAGTTTGTCTTTACGCACCATTCATAAACCATTAAAAACTTAAACTATGAAACGAAATATTACTTTCAAGGCATTGCTGTCAATTTGCACAACACTGCTTTTTCTCACAGGTCCGAAAATTTCTTTCTCACAACCCGTTACCGGCCTAAAGACTGATATCTCCCTTATTTCCGATAATGGAGAAACTACGGTAATCAAGTTCAGTCCCGGCGCTATGGTGCAAAAACCAGTCAGCACACCAACCGGAGAAGCATTTGTGATTACCCTCGATGATGGAACACCCATGCTAAAGAAAGGTTATCCCGACCTTCCGAAACTTACTGCCAGCATTATTATTCCGGACGATAAAAACATGCAGCTGACAATAAGTGGCAGCAGCTATACAGACATTGAAAATGTTCTGGTAGCGCCATCCAAAGGGTCTTTAAAAAGAGATGTAATACCATCAGCGATTCCCTATGAATATGCTACGGCATACCAGGAAGATGCTTTCTTCCCGGAAGACATCGCGGAAATGAGAGATCCGTATATTCTGAGGGATTTCAGGGGTCAGACGGTTATCGTTTATCCTTTCCAGTATAATCCTGTTACCAAAACACTGCGGGTTTATTCTGAAATTACGGTTACTGTTTCCCCCAAGAATAAAGGTAAGGTCATCAATGCACTGGAGCGTAACTATATGAGTGATAAGATTGCGAGGGAATTTGAAAATGTTTATACCAGTCATTTTCTGAATTATGGCAGCGATACCCGTTACGATCATTTGGAAGAAGAAGGTAACATGCTGATCATCAGCTATGGCAGTTTTATGGATGAAATGCAGCCCTTTGTTGACTGGAAAAGACAAAGAGGGTTGCCAACGGAGATGGTGGATATTGCCACAATCGGCAACAGTAAAACAGCTATAAAAAACTATGTCGCAAATTATTATAACACCAATGGACTGACATTCCTGCTGCTCGTAGGAGATGATGCACAGGTAAAGACCAGCAGCACCAATGCCGGCGACTCTGACAATGACTATGGATTTATTTCAGGTAATGATCATTACCAGGAAATTTTTGTCGGGCGTTTCTCCGCACAGACAGAAGCTGAGGTTATCACGCAGGTTAACCGCACGATAGCTTATGAAAAAACACCGGTTGATGACAGCTATTTTGCGAAAGGTATTTGCATGGCTTCCAATGAAGGCGCCGGTATCGGCGATGATGGCGAAGCCGATTATCAGCATGAAGACCTGATCCGCACACAACTGTTGGACTATACCTACAATGAAGTTGCCGAACTATTTGACGGTACACACGGAAATGTAGATGCACCGGGCAATCCATCGGATAATAATCTGCGAGACCTGGTGAACGCAGGTGCCGGTATTATTCAATATACAGGCCACGGCAGCACCACCAGTTTGGGTACTACCGGATTTAATAACAGTGATGTGAATACGCTTACCAATACAACCAAATGGCCCTTTGTCTGGATCGTGGGATGTTCTGTAGGTAATTTCAGGACCAGTACCTGTTTTGCAGAAGCGTGGGCCCGCGCTACCAGCAATGGCCAGCCGACCGGAGCTTTATCCTCTTTTATGTCTACGATCCTGCAGGCCTGGGCCGAACCCATGGAAGCACAGGATGAGATCAACCTGATACTGACTGAAAGTTATGCCGATAAGATCAACAGGACCTATGGCGGATTATCCATTAACGGTTGCTTCAGCATGAATGATAAATATGGCAACAACGGTATTGAAATGACTGACACCTGGGTGATCTTCGGTGACCCTTCTGTAGTAGTGCGAACGGCACAGCCTACAGCCATGACCGTTTTGCATGATCCAACCATTGCACCTTCATCGGGCTCCTTCACTGTTTCGTGTGATGAAGAGAATGCTTTAGCTGCATTAACGGTAAATGGAACTATTCTTGCCACAGCAAAAGTATCCGGCGGTATTGCCTATCTTTCTTTCAATGCCCTTACGAATGATGATCCACTCACGCTCACGATAACGGGTTACAACAAGACACCTTACATTTCAACGATAACGGTTGAGCAATCAGCCGGCGGTCATGTGGTGGGTGGTGTTGATGTATTTGGACAAAACAATGGCCTGACAGACCTCCTGACAACCATCAATACCGGCAATACACTCATTGACCTCAATCAGGAGGTTCCTAAAGATGCTTCTGCCGCCGTGGATATCAACTATCTGCAGTCTGACGGCTTAGTGATCTATCCGAATCCTTTTGATCAGCAGACTTCCATTGCTTATCAAATAGTTGCTCCCTCCGCCGTGACGGTTGCTATATTCGATCAATCAGGCAGGGAAATAAGCAGGCTCGTTAACAATGAAATACAGCTTACGGGCTCCTATCAATTAACATTCGACGCAAAGAAACTTCCTGCAGGTGCTTATTACTGCCAGGTAATGATTGATGGAAAGCGTCAGGTTGAAAAACTTTTTATTACCCGGTAACCAAGCAATCATAATCATTCCGGATTATCCCGGGAAATAATACTCACCGCATCAGGTCACGCTTTGCATAATAAAGCGTGACCTTTTCTATGTTTTAATTCGAACGACAATGTCACAATTGGTGCGGCACGGAAGCTTTATTTTTTGTACTAAAATATATTCAAGGCCTTTTTATCAAAGACTTTTTTGGAATGATGCAATTGGTAATATGCTCCTGAAAAATGTATGTAGTCATCCGATAATATTTCCAAATTTATTCGGAAGTTATCTCAAAACAGGCAATCAATGCGGTCATGCCGGATAAATTTCAGCATCTGACAATGAATTGAAGAGATCCTGAAACAAGTTCGGAATGACTATAAGTATTTTGATATAGCTTATAGTGATATCAGCTCAATTGAACCCGGCAACCTTTCTTGCCACGTCACTGCTTTTGCATATGATTTGACGGGGAAATTGGTGGTTTCATCCCCAGTAACCGGATTAAACCAAGAATTGGACTTATCCTATTTGCCAAATGGCATTTATTTTATCATACTGGAGCAGTAGCATAAATTATCCAGGGCGGTGAAAGTAGTTAAAGAATAGTATTTAGATGGTTGATTGCAATAGGATGAAACGTATTGCCATAAATACGCCGGTTAAAATTTTACATTTGATCCTACCGGGCATTCGCGTAAGGAAAATATGGCATTTAATTCTGTCTCTTTTTTTGTTTTCTTTCCTGTAGTCACGCTGCTCTACTTTATTGTCCCGCATCAGTTCCGGTGGTTCCTGCTTTTAGTGGCAAGCTGTGTGTTTTACAGTTTTTTTATCCCTGCTTACCTGCTCATCTTATGCGGACTGATCATCGTTGATTATACAGCAGCCAGGCTGATTGCGGGAGCAGATACAAATCGCAGGAAGCTTTATCTGCTGCCGAGTATCCTTTCCACCTGCCTCGCACTTTTCATCTTTAAGTATTTTAATTTCTTTAATGATAACATAAAGGTGGCGGCCGGTTTTTTTCACTGGAACTATTCCGTCGAAGCTCTCAGGCTTGCCTTGCCGATTGGACTTTCTTTTCACACCTTCCAAAGTTTGAGTTATGTAGTGGAGGTGTACCGCGGAAGACAACATCCTGAAAAGCATATCGGCATGTATGCTTTGTATGTGATGTTTTATCCGCAACTGGTGGCTGGACCAATAGAGCGGCCTCAAAATTTGTTGCACCAGTTTTATGAAAAGCATACAATAGAATACGGACGTATCACCTTAGGCCTGAAGCAGATGCTTTGGGGCTTTTTTAAAAAAATGGTGATAGCCGATAACCTGGCAATGTATGTAAATGAGGTTTACCATCATCCCCAGGACTACAATGGAAATTTGCTGTTGCTGGCCACCTGGTTTTTCGCGCTGCAGATTTACGGTGATTTTTCAGGATACTCTGACATTGCAATTGGTGCTGCCAAAGTGATGGGCTTCCGGCTGACGAAAAATTTTCATCAGCCGTATTTTGCCAGGTCCTTTACGGAATTCTGGGGCCGATGGCATATCTCCCTTTCAACATGGTTCAGGGATTACCTGTACATTCCACTGGGAGGAAACAAAGTTTCAACATTGCGGTGGACGATGAATATTCTCATTGTCTTTTTGGTTTCCGGACTATGGCATGGTGCTAACTGGACTTTTGTAATATGGGGTTTGTTACATGGTCTCTTCTTATTAACAGAAAGATTTACCCTTACGATAAGGAACCGTTTCAGTCAATTCAACGGGCTTCGTTCCTGGCGAATGTTAAAGAGCATTCTGAGTGTATTCATCACTTTCAACCTTGTAAGTTTTGCCTGGATTTTTTTCAGAGCCGGTGACATAGCAGCAGCCACACGTATAGTAACATCATTGCGTTTTCATCCCGCAGATTTTTCATCCGATTTTCTTGCGCTGTGGCAGCAACTTGCCGGTCAGCAACTGCACCCTCTTTTACCGCAGTTCCTGATCGCTTTAGTTATGCTGTTTATGATGGCAGAATGGATGATTGAATCAAAGCAGGTTCCGTTACTTCAGTCATTATTGCCAAAAGCGATCCGCTGGTCAATTTACTATGTGCTGATCGCCATGATTGTTGTTTTTGGTGTCTATGAATCAGCCCCTGCATTTATATACTTTCAATTCTGAACAGCCATGCAAAAGCTCGCTATCAATCTTTTACTCTTCATGTTGTTACCGATGGCCAGCATCATATTTCTTTTTGTCATTCCCGCCGATAAGCAATTCGCCTATCATTTTATCAAGAGTGACTGTTATAATCATTCTGACTGGATTTATGCCAGAATGCATGACACTGCAGCGGTTGACATTGCCTTTATCGGATCATCAAGAACCATTCACGCAATAGCAGATTCCCTGATCGAAACTGCGATATCCGGCAACGCATCAAAGCCGGTGCATGTTGTTAATCTTGGCTATTGCCGCTTTGGCCGTAATATGGATTTTGCCATTGTGAAAGACCTGATGTCGGCGAAAAGAATTAAAAAGCTGGTACTGGAAGTCCGTGAAGATGAAGAACCGTTCAGTCATCTTGACTTCGGATACATTGCATCGTCAGCGGATTTGCTCAGACCAGTGTTTGTTAACCCAAGATATTTCAGCGATTCATGGAAAGGGTTGCAGATGCGGGTGGAATTTGTAAAATCATTTTTAAAGGTTAGACCGGCTTCAGCTTTCGGTCAGGGAAATCCGGCCTCCATTTATGGTTATGGTTCATCAACGAGTAGCCTGCCGGCAAATCAGGAAGTTCCCGATTCTCCTTCTGTGAACAATACAGGCTCCTCGGTACTACGCGCGCTGAAACTGAATTTTCCGCGTCATTACATTGCTGAAATAGTTGCACTGGCAAAAACACAGGATATAGCGGTTTGTTTTTTATATCTGCCTTCCTATAATCATTCGCAACAAGCACCGCGCGAATTGCCGTATTACCAGAAGTTCGGACCGGTTTTAATTCCTCCAAATGAAATTTTTTCCAACCCTGTTCATTTTATGGATGAGAATCACCTGAATGATACCGGATCAAAGCAACTCATGGAATGGCTGGTTCAACAGCCTTTTATTACCGAATGATAACAAGCATGGAAGGCTGATATAATGAATCAGGTTGGAAATTTAAAATTCATGCGCAGTGGAATGGGACCCGCCATGATGTGATGGAATATGCAGCAACATTCATCGCATGGGGTGCGGCAGTTTCGGGCATTAAGACAATACGAAAGATCCTGCCATTCAGAAGGTGAAATGCATAACCGGTGATGCAATTATCAGCTGCATCACCGGTTACAGGAATGGGTTACTGCTGTATAATCAGCCTGCTGTTCCATTGCAAACTGTGGGCTTCGTCCCTTTCATTTTTTATGATGATATGCACAATATAGCATCCTGCTGCAATTGCATCAGGCAGTATGATTTCTTTTTTCAATAAATTATCTGTGATCGGCACCGATTCACTGTAAACACTTTGCCCAAAGGCATTGGTTACCCAGATATTGCACAAATTATTTCCTGAATTAAGACCAACCTCTGTTTCAGCGTCCCTGATCTCGACAACAAAATTTCCGCTGGAAGGATTTGGATACAGGTACAGTGTTGCATTGCCAAAATGCTCGGTATCATCATTCAGGCGGCAATTGTAAATGACAGCGGTTACTGGGGAGGTATTACTGCAATTGCTTTGATTGGTAATAAGAACACTGTAAGCACCGGTTATCGTAGCAGTATAGTTTTGACCGGTTGCTCCGGCAACTATTGAATCGTTGCGATACCACTGATAGGTGTAGCCTGCACCGGCATCCGCCTGTAATTCAACAGAACCTGTTCCGCAGATGTCAAGACTGCCCAGTGGCGTGATGCCTGCTGCTATGGAATTTTCATCCGTCACCATGTCACAATCATCATCAATGCCATTGCAAAGTTCTGTTGCATCCGGATTTACATTGAAATTATTGTCATCGCAATCGACCGCAGAGTTGAAGCCATCCAGATCATTATCCGGCAGCGGACAGACCTTGCCATTGAAGTTTACATTAAGCAGTTGCAGTACGCCGCCTGTTGATGATGCGTTGAAACCATAAATCCTGCACACCAGTGTTTGAGTGGTTGTAAAATCCGCAAAGTCCCAAAGGATCGGTGTTGTTATGCCGCAATCCGAATTGCTTACTGAATAATCGCTGCTATTGTCAATCCAGCTACTACCGTTATCGGTGCTGAATGCAAAACGCAGAGAAGCAGGGCCAATTCCATTTCTTCTTACATCTGCTGAGAGTGAACCTGCCTCCAGCTGAAATCCTGCCTCACTGGTGATTGTGAATTGAACAGCCGGCAATGTTGTATCGAAAACGGTGGCAGCAGTATAATCTTTTGAAGAAAAGCCGGTGGGACATCCCGGTGCAAGTATAGAATTATTAACCAGTGACAGGTTGCTGCCGGTGGCATGCTGCGTAACAGACTGAGGGATTCCTGAAATGTTATCGGTGTAATGAAACACGTGCACATCCTCGTCAATCAGGGTATTACAATTATCATCTATTCCATTGCAGATATCCTGCAATCCGGGATTAATCATATTGTTATGATCATCACAATCAAAGAAGACATCATAGCCATCGTTATCTGCATCGGTAGCGGGGCATATGTTTCCTGACAGTGTTATGTTCAGCACTTGCAATACGCCGGTGCCGGATGATGCATTGAATCCATAGATCCGGAAAGTTACAGGTTGTGCGGAAGAGAAATTGCCGAAGTCCCAATTGGCATTTGTGGTAAGTCCGCAATCAGTATTCTCCAGCGAGATATCTGTGCCCTGATCTACCCATGTATTTCCGCCATCAACCGTATAGGCAAAACGGACGTTCGCAGGGCCAATACCATTTCTTCTTAAAGCTGCACTGAAGGAACCTGCAGCCACCACATATCCCGTCTGCGGAGTAATCGTGAATTCTATTCCAGGATAAGCGGTGCTGAATACTGTATTCGATGGAAAATTCTTGGCTGAAAATCCGGTTGGACATCCTGTTGCAATGCCAGCACCATTGACAAATATCAGATTGCCGGCGGTTGATTGCGCAGCAACAAACTGAGGGCTGCCGGAAATATCATCCGTGTAAACAAAGAGCTGTATTGGTTCATCCGTCTCACCATTGCAATTGTCATCAACACTGTTGCAAATCTCGGATGCAGAAGGTTTAATACTTGCATCTGCGTCATTACAATCTAAGCTGTTAGAAGCATAACCATAAGGCACGTTGCAAGCCTGTGTTGTGACGGCAACATCACCGAAAGTGTCATTATCGGCATCAGCATAGAAGGTGATCTTCACATCATCATCAATCTGTGTGTTACAATCATCATCCACGCTGTTGCAGATTTCGGTTGCGGAAGGTTTGATTGAGGCATCTGCATCGTTACAATCTAAGCTGTTGGCCACATAACCATATGGTACATTGCAAGCCAATGTGGTGACAGCAACATCACCGTAAGTGTCATTATCAGCATCAGCATAGAAGGTGAACTTCACACCTTCATCAATCTGTGTGTCACAGTTATCATCAATACTGTTACACATTTCGGTAATACCCGGATTGATACCGGCATTGGCATCATTGCAGTCTGTGCTGTTGGCCACGTAACCGGAAGGAGCGGAACAAGCCTGTGTGGTGACTGCGACATTGCCATAAGTGTCATTATCAGCATCGGCATAGAAAGTGAGCTTCACACCTTCATCAATCTGTGTGTCACAGTTATCATCAATACTGTTACACATTTCGGTAATACCCGGATTGATACCGGCATTGGCATCATTGCAGTCTGTGCTGTTGGCCACGTAACCGGAAGGAGCGGAACAAGCCTGTGTGGTGACTGCGACATTGCCATAAGTGTCATTATCAGCATCGGCATAGAAAGTGAGCTTCACACCTTCATCAATCTGTGTATCACAATTATCATCCACGCTGTTGCAGATTTCGGTTGCGGAAGGTTTGATTGAGGCATTTGCATCGTTACAGTCGGAGCTGTTGGCAACGTAACCATAAGGCACGTTGCAAGCCTGTGTTGTGACGGCAACATCACCGAAAGTGTCGTTATCGGCATCAGCATAGAAGGTGATCTTCACACCATCATCAATCTGTGTGTTACAATCATCATCCACGCTGTTGCAGATTTCGGTTGCGGAAGGTTTGATTGAGGCATCTGCATCGTTACAATCTAAGCTGTTGGCCACATAACCATATGGTACATTGCAAGCCAATGTGGTGACAGCAACATCACCGTAAGTGTCATTATCAGCATCAGCATAGAAGGTGAACTTCACACCTTCATCAATCTGTGTGTCACAGTTATCATCAATACTGTTACACATTTCGGTAATACCCGGATTGATACCGGCATTGGCATCATTGCAGTCTGTGCTGTTGGCCACGTAACCGGAAGGAGCGGAACAAGCCTGTGTGGTGACTGTGACATTGCCATAAGTGTCATTATCAGCATCGGCATAGAAGGTGATCTTCACACCATCATCAATCTGTGTGTTACAATCGTCATCCACGCTGTTGCAGATTTCGGTTGCGGAAGGTTTGATTGAGGCATCTGCATCGTTACAATCTAAGCTGTTGGCCACATAACCATATGGTACATTGCAAGCCAATGTGGTGACAGCAACATCACCGTAAGTGTCATTATCGGCATCTGCATAGAAGGTGATCTTCACACCTTCGTCAATCTGTGTATCACAATCATCGTCCACGCTGTTACAGATCTCCGTCGCCAAAGGTTTGATTGAGGCATCTGCATCGTTACAGTCTAAGCTGTTGGCAACATAACCATAAGGCATGTTGCAAGCCTGCGTAGTGACAGCAGCATTGCCATAAGTATCATTATCAGCATCAGCATAGAAGGTAAGCTTCACACCTTCATCAATCTGTGTATCACAATCATCATCAACAGTGTTACAGATCTCCGTTGCGGAAGGTTTGACAGCAGCATTAGCATCATTGCAATCTAAACTGTTAGCCACGAAACCCGAAGGAGCCGTACAAGCCTGCGTAGTGACGGCAACATCACCGAAAGTGTCATTATCGGCATCAGCATAGAAGGTGATCTTCACACCATCATCAATCTGTGTGTTACAATCGTCATCCACGCTGTTGCAGATTTCGGTTGCGGAAGGTTTGATTGACGCATCTGCATCGTTACAATCTAAGCTGTTGGCCACATAACCATATGGTACATTGCAAGCCAATGTGGTGACAGCAACATTACCGTAAGTGTCATTATCAGCATCTGCATAGAAGGTGATCTTCACACCTTCATCAATCTGTGTGTTACAATTATCATCCACACTGTTACAGATCTCTGTTGCTGAAGGCTTAACGGCAGCATTAGCATCATTACAATCTAAACTGTTAGTAACGTAACCGGAAGGAGCAGTACAAGCCTGCGTAGTGACGGCAACATCACCGTAACTGTCATTATCGGCATCGGCATAGAAGGTGAGCTTCACACCTTCATCAATCTGTGTATCGCAATCATCATCTACAGTATTACAGATCTCTGTTGCAGAAGGCTTAACGGCAGCATTGGCATCGTTACAATCCAAACTGTTTGCTACATATCCCGAAGGAGCAGTGCAAGCCTGCGTAGTGACAGCAACATTTCCATAAGTGTCATTATCGGCATCGGCATAGAAGGTGAGCTTCACACCTTCATCAATCTGTGTATCGCAATCATCATCTACAGTATTACAGATCTCCGTCGCCGAAGGTTTGACTGAAGCATTAGCATCATTACAATCAAAACTGTTTGCCACATAGCCCGAAGGAGCCGTACAAGCCTGCGTAGTGACAGCAGCATTACCATAAGTGTCATTATCAGCATCAGCATAGAAGGTGAGCTTCACACCTTCATCAATCTGTGTATCGCAATCATCATCTACAGTATTACAGATCTCCGTCGCCGAAGGTTTGACAGCAGCATTAGCATCATTACAATCAAAACTGTTTGCCACATAGCCCGAAGGAGACGTACAAGCCTGCGTAGTGACAGCAGCATTACCATAAGTGTCATTATCAGCATCAGCATAGAAGGTAAGCTTCACACCTTCATCAATCTGTGTATCGCAATCATCGTCCACGCTGTTACAGATCTCTGTTGCAGAAGGCTTAACGGCAGCATTAGCATCATTACAATCTAAACTGTTTGCTACATATCCCGAAGGAGCCGTACAAGCCTGCGTAGTGACAGCAGCATTACCGTAAGTGTCATTATCGGCATCGGCATAGAAGGTGATCTTCACGCCTTCATCTATCTGTGTGTCGCAGTTGTCATCGGTGCTGTTGCATACTTCTGTTGCTCCTGGATGAATGGCAGGATTGTTATCGTTGCAGTCAGCACTTACATCAAAGCCATCACCATCGATATCGGTTACCGGGCAAACTCTGCCATTGAGGGTTACATTGATCAATTGCAGAATACCGGTGGTTGCCGAAGCATTAAAGCCATAGATCCTGAATCGGAGCGAGGAAGTAGCAGTGAAATCGGCAAAGTCCCAGGAAGCCGGCGTCATCAGTCCGCAGCTTTTGCTGGTCAGTGATTGATTAGCACCCTGGTCGGTCCAGGTGGAACCATTATCCCGGCTATAAGCAAAACGGATGGAAGCGGGCCCGCTTCCACTTCTTCTTAATTCAGCTGTGAAGGAAGCTGCTTCTATTTTGTAACCGGGTGTTGGGGTGATGGTAAATTCCACTGCCGGCAAAGTGTTACTAAAAACAAGAGCAGGCGTGAAGTTTTTAGAAGAAAACCCTGAGGGGCAGGTAGTGCTGACATCAGCTGAGTTGATTCGGATAAGATTGCTTGCTGTTGCATTGGAGGCGAATGATAAAGGAATACCGGCAGTGTTATCCGTATAGTTGTAGACCTTAATGGACTCATCAATCTGCGTGTTGCAGTTATCATCAATACTGTTACACATTTCGGTAATACCCGGATTGATACCGGCATTGGCATCATTGCAGTCAGTGCTGTTAGCTACGTAACCGGAAGGAGCCGTACAAGCCTGCGTAGTGACAGCAGCATTACCATAAGTGTCATTATCAGCATCGGCATAGAAAGTGATCTTCACACCTTCATCAATCTGTGTATCGCAATCATCATCTACAGTATTACAGATCTCCGTTGCGGAAGGTTTTATACTTGCATTAGCATCATTGCAGTCAGTACTGTTAGCTACATAGCCCGAAGGAGCCGTACAAGCCTGTGTGGTGACAGCAACATTACCGTAAGTGTCATTATCGGCATCAGCGTAGAAGGTAAGCTTCACGCCTTCATCAATCTGTGTATCGCAATCATCATCCACACTGTTACAGATTTCAGTTGCTGAAGGCTTAACGGCAGCATTGGCATCGTTACAATCCAAACTGTTTGCTACATATCCCGAAGGAGCAGTACAAGCCTGCGTAGTGACAGCAACATTACCATAAGTGTCATTATCAGCATCGGCATAGAAAGTGATCTTCACACCTTCATCAATCTGTGTATCACAATCATCATCTACAGTGTTACAGATCTCTATTGCCGAAGGTTTGACAGCAGCACTAGCATCATTACAATCTAAACTGTTAGCCACGAAACCGGAAGGAGCCGTACAAGCCTGCGTAGTGACAGCAGCATTACCATAAGTGTCATTATCAGCATCAGCATAGAAGGTAAGCTTCACGCCTTCATCAATCTGTGTATCGCAATCATCATCCACACTGTTACAGATTTCAGTTGCTGAAGGCTTAACGGCAGCATTAGCATCATTGCAGTCAGTACTATTTGAAACGTAACCGTTAGGAGCCGAACAAGCCTGCGTAGTGACAGCAGCATTACCATATGTGTCATTATCGGCATCAGCATAGAAGGTAAGCTTCACACCTTCATCAATCTGTGTATCACAATCATCATCCACACTGTTACAGATTTCAGTTGCTGAAGGCTTAACGGCAGCATTGGCATCGTTACAATCCAAACTGTTTGCCACGTAACCGGAAGGAGCAGTACAAGCCTGAGTTGTGACAGCGATATTACCATAAGTGTCATTATCAGCATCAGCATAGAAGGTAAGCTTCACACCTTCATCAATCTGTGTATCACAATCATCATCAACAGTGTTACAGATCTCTGTCGCCGAAGGCTTAACGGCAGCATTGGCATCATTACAATCTAAACTGTTTGCCACATAACCCGAAGGAGCGGTACAAGCCTGAGTTGTGACGGAAATATTCCCATAAGTGTCATTATCGGCATCGGCATAGAATGTGATCTTCACGCCTTCGTCAATCTGCGTATCGCAATCATCATCTACAGTATTACAGATCTCTGTTGCAGAAGGCTTAATAGAAGCATTGGCATCATTGCAGTCTGTGCTGTTGGCCACGTAACCGGAAGGAGCAGTACAAGCCTGAGTTGTGACAGCGATATTACCATAAGTGTCATTATCAGCATCAGCATAGAAGGTAAGCTTCACACCTTCATCAATCTGTGTGTTACAATTATCATCTACGCTGTTACAGATTTCAGTTGCTGAAGGCTTAACGGCAGCATTAGCATCATTGCAGTCAGTACTATTTGAAACGTAACCGTTAGGAGCCGTACAAGCCTGCGTGGTGACAGCAGCATTACCGTAAGTGTCATTATCGGCATCAGCGTAGAAGGTAAGCTTCACGCCTTCATCAATCTGTGTATCGCAATCATCATCTACAGTGTTACAGATCTCCGTCGCCGAAGGTTTGATACTTGCATTGGCATCGTTACAATCTAAACTGTTAGCCACGAAACCGGAAGGAGCCGAACAAGCCTGCGTAGTGACAGCAGCATTACCATAAGTGTCATTATCAGCATCGGCATAGAAAGTGATCTTCACACCTTCATCAATCTGTGTGTCGCAGTTGTCATCGGTGCTGTTGCATACTTCTGTTGCTCCGGGATGAATGGCAGGATTGTTATCGTTACAGTCAACACTTACATCAAAGCCATCACCATCGATATCGGTTACCGGGCAAACTCTGCCATTGAGGGTTACATTGATCAACTGAAGCACTCCAGAAGTAGCAGAAGCATTGAAACCATAAACCCTGAACTTCACGGGTTGCTGAGAAGAGAAGTCATTGAAATCCCAGGCGGCTGCCGTCATGGTACCGCAAACGGAAGTGGCAACGGACTGATTGGAACCCTGATCAATCCAGGTGGTGCCACCATTGATGCTATAGGCAAATCGGATGGAAGCGGGCCCTCCGGAACTTCTCCTCAGGTTAGCTGAGAAAGACTGAGCTTCCACCCTGAAGCCGCTGGCCGGCGTGAGGGTGAACTCAATGGCCGGTAAGGATGAGGCAAAGGTGGTGGTAACGGGGAAGTTTTTGGTTGAAAATCCGGTAGGGCATGTGCCTGACCCTGCAGGCACAGCTGCCCCGTTAACACGTGTGAGATTGCCGGCCGTTGCATTGGAGGCGAATGATAAAGGAATACCGGCAGTGTTATCCGTGTAGTTGTAGACCTTAATGGACTCATCAATCTGCGTGTTGCAGTTATCATCAATACTGTTACACATTTCGGTAATACCCGGATTGATACCGGTATTGGCATCATTGCAGTCAGTGCTGTTAGCTACGTAACCGGAAGGAGCGGAACAAGCCAGTGTAGTGACAGCAACATTACCATAAGTGTCATTATCAGCATCGGCATAGAAAGTGAGCTTCACACCTTCATCAATCTGTGTGTTACAATTATCATCTACGCTGTTACAGATTTCAGTTGCTGAAGGCTTAACGGCAGCATTAGCATCATTGCAGTCAGTACTGTTAGCTACATAGCCCGAAGGAGTCGTGCAAGCCTGTGTGGTGACAGCAACATTACCGTAAGTGTCATTATCAGCATCAGCATAGAAGGTGATCTTCACACCTTCATCAATCTGTGTATCGCAATCATCATCTACAGTGTTACAGATCTCCGTGGCCGAAGGTTTGACAGCAGCGTTGGCATCATTGCAGTCAGTACTATTTGAAACGTAACCGGAAGGAGCCGTACAAGCCTGCGTAGTGACAGCAACATTGCCGTAAGTGTCATTATCAGCATCAGCATAGAAGGTGAGCTTCACACCTTCATCAATCTGTGTGTTACAATTATCATCTACGCTGTTACAGATTTCAGTTGCTGAAGGCTTAACGGCAGCATTGGCATCGTTACAATCCAAACTGTTTGCCACGTAACCGGAAGGAGCCGTACAAGCCTGCGTAGTGACAGCAACATTGCCGTAAGTGTCATTATCAGCATCAGCATAGAAGGTGATCTTCACGCCTTCATCAATCTGTGTATCGCAATCATCATCTACAGTGTTACAGATTTCCGTGGCCGAAGGTTTGACAGCAGCATTAGCATCATTACAATCTAAACTGTTTGCCACATAACCCGAAGGAACAGTACAAGCCTGAGTTGTGACGGAAATATTCCCATAAGTGTCATTATCGGCATCGGCATAGAATGTGATCTTCACGCCTTCATCAATCTGTGTATCGCAATCATCATCTACAGTGTTACAGATCTCTGTTGCGGAAGGTTTGATACTTGCATTGGCATCGTTACAATCTAAACTGTTTGCCACATAACCCGAAGGAGCAGTGCAAGCCTGCGTAGTGACAGCAGCATTACCGTAAGTGTCATTATCAGCATCGGCATAGAAAGTGAGCTTCACACCTTCATCAATCTGTGTATCGCAATCATCATCTACACTGTTACAGATTTCAGTTGCTGAAGGCTTAACGGTAGCATTGGCATCGTTACAATCCAAACTGTTTGCAACATAACCCGAAGGAGCGGTGCAAGCCTGCGTTGTGACGGAAATATTCCCATAAGTGTCATTATCGGCATCGGCATAGAATGTGATCTTCACGCCTTCGTCAATCTGCGTATCGCAATCATCATCTACAGTGTTGCAAAGTTCCGTCGCACCGGGATGAATGGCAGGGTTGTTATCATTGCAATCAGCGCCTGCAAGAAATCCATCTCCATCAGCATCGGCAACGGTGCAAACTTTTCCATTGATTGTTACATTCAAAAGCTGTAGTATACCTGAGGTAGAAGATGCATTGAAACCATAGATCCTGAATTTGAGGGCACTTCCTGTTGAGAAATCCGCAAAATCCCAGCTGACATTGGTCATCGCACCACATGCAGTATTGGCAAGGGATTGATTTATTCCCTGATCGAACCAGCTTGCACCACCATTAATGCTGTAGGCGAGTCGGACACTGGCAGGGCCGCTTGAGCTTCTTCTCAGTTCTGCAGTTAATGATTCGGCAGAGACACTGTATCCGGCCGACGGTGTGATGGTGAATTCAACGGCGGGTAAGGAAGTATCGAAAATTGTGGGTGTAGTGAAAAACTTCGAAGAAAATCCTGTCGCGCAGGCAGCAGTGCCTGCAGAAGATGCGCCATTCACACGGGTGAGGCTTGTTCCGGTGCTGTGCGGCGAAACAAAAAATGGAACGCCGGATGTGTTGTCTGCATAATTGTAAATTTTTATGGATTCATCCGTAAATCCGTTACAGTTATCATCTACATTGTTGCAGGTTTCCGTGGCCGTAGGTTTAATGTTTGCATTGGCATCATTACAATCCGTGTTGTTCGATACATAACCGGAAGGCGCGATACAGGAAGCTGTTGTAACGGATGGATTCCCGAAAGTATCGTTATCAGCATCAGCGTAAAAAGTGGATTTTACATTCTCATCGGTCTGCGAATCGCAGTTATCATCAAGCCCATTGCAAATCTCAACTACTGACGGATTGATGGAAGCATTGGCATCATTGCAGTCGGTATTGTTGGCAACATAACCTAAGGGTGCGGTGCAAGCCTGCACAGTGACACCGGCATCACCATAAGTGTCGTTATCGGCATCAGCGAAGAAGGTAATCTTCACGCCCTCATCAATCTCTGTATCACAATCATCATCCAGGTTATTGCATACTTCCACGGCATTTGGATAAATGCCGGCATTGGCATCGTTGCAGTCTGTCAGTGCATTATAGCCATCGTTATCAAAATCGGGTATCAAACAAACATTGCCTATCAGGTTTACATTCAGTAATTGAAGTATTCCTGAAGTGGAGGATGCATTGAATCCATAAATCCGGAAGATGATTTGCTGGTATGCTGAAAAATCATTGAAGTCCCAGTTTGCACTGGTCATAATACCACAATCTGTGTTTGACAGCGACAGGTCAAAGCCCTGATCTGTCCATGTATTGCCGCCATCTGTGCTGTAGGCAAGCCGGAGTGATGCCGGGCCGCTGGCATTTCTTCTGCCTTCGATAGAAAGACTGCTTGCATTCACCTGGTAACCTGCATCCGGTGTAATAAAAAATTGTAAGGCAGGAAGTGCCGTGTTAAAAGCAGGGCTGTTTGCAAATCCTTTGACAGAAATGCCTGTCAGGCACGCACCTGAACCGGTGGCAACCGAAGCGGTGTTAACAGGCAGCAGGTTTGTTACTACAGCATGTGAAGCGTAAGATGCAGGTATGCCGGAAGTGTTCGTAGTATAATGATAGGCCTGTATTGGTTCATCCGTTATGCCATCGCAGTTGTCATCCGCATTATTGCAGGTTTCCGCCTGCGCAGGATTGATGGCGGCATTGCTGTCATTGCAATCATCACTGTTGGAAACAATACCTGCGCCCTGGGCACAGGCCAGTATTGTTACGGCAGCATTGCCATAGGTATCAAGATCAGCATCAGCATAAAAAGTTAATTTGACATTTTCATCTGTCTGTCCGTCGCAGTTGTCATCGGTATTATTGCAGGTTTCTGTCGCACCCGGAAATACAGCAGGGTTTATATCATTACAATCGATGGCAGATTCATAGCCATCGCCATCTGCATCAACAATCACACAGACTTTACCCAGCACATACACATTGAGTAACTGCAATGCGCCTGACGTTCCGGAAGCATTAAATCCATAAATTCTGAATTTTACAGGCTGGTAAATGCTGAAATCGGTAAAGTCCCAAGCCGTTGTGATTGTAGTTCCGCATCCTGAATTAGGAGCAGCCTGATTGATGCCCTGGTCAATCCAGGAGTTGCCGCCATCCTTGCTGTAAGCGAATCTGAGTGAAACCGGACCGGCACTGCTTCGTCTGATATCGGCGCCAAATGAGGCGGCATCAATCTTATATCCGCTTGCCGGTGTAATGGTGAATTCAACGGCCGGCAGCGAGGTGGAGAAAGTCGTGGTTGACGGGTAATTTTTTGTTGTATATCCTGTCGGGCATGTATTGGCAACAATGGCTGTGTTTACACACGTAAGGTTGGTGACGGTTGTATGGATATCGAAAGATGACGGAACTCCGTTGTTGGTATTCGTATAATTATAAATTTTAGTGGCTTCATCAGCGGTTCCATTACAGTTATCATCCAGCCCGTTACAGGTTTCTGCTGCACCAGGATTAACCGCTACATTGGCATCATTGCAATCACTATTGGCAGATACATATCCTGAAGGAGCAACGCATCCGGTCACCGATACAGCACTGTTGCCATATAAATCATTATCACTGTCTGCATAAAAAGTGAGAATGACACCTTCATCCACCTGCGTGTCACAATTATCATCAAGGGTGTTGCAGATTTCAATCGCACCCGGATGAACAGCAGTATTGTTGTCATTGCAATCGGTGAGATCTGCCACGTATCCGGAAGGAGGTGCACAGGCAACGGTGCTGATGGCGGCATTGCCGAAGTTATCATGATCGCTGTCGGCATAATAAGTTGCCTGCAGGCCTTCATCAATTTGTGTATCACAATCATCATCGAGTGCATTGCAGATTTCAGCTGCACCGGGATAAATAGCAGGATTGAGGTCATTACAATCAACGGTGGAATTATATCCGTCACCGTCATTGTCGGTGATCACCTGGCATATGTTGCCATAGAAATTGACATTGAGCAGTTGCAATGAACCGGTAGTGGAAGAGGCATCGAAGCCATAAATCCGGAACATGATCTTTTCTGTGGCTGTGAAATCAGCGAAATCCCAGGATGACGGAGTCATCACGCCGCATTCCTTGTTCAGCAAAGCCTGGTTGATGCCCTGGTCAATCCAGGTGCTGCCGCCGTTGGTGCTGTAAGCAAACCGCACTTTAGAAGGCCCGCCACCATTTCTTCTCAGTTCTGCTGAAAAAGAAGTTGCTTCAGTACGATAGCCTGAAACAGGTTGGATGGTGAACTCTATTGCCGGCAGCGAAGTGCTGAAGGTGGTGGTGGAGGTGAAGTTTTTTACTGAGAAACCATTGGCACAGCCGGAAGCTGATATAGCTCCATTCACCATAGCAAAATTGGTGATTGTTGCATGCAGATCTGCATAAGCAGGTATGCCTGTGGTATTGTCGGTAAACTGATAGATGGTGGCGGACTCATCGGTGAGTGCATCACAATCATCATCTATGGTGTTACATGTTTCCCTTACAGCAGGATTGATGGCACCGTTGCTATCGTTGCAGTCGGTGCTATTAAGGACGTATCCGGAAGGCAGCACGCAAACGGAATTCGATACTGCTGCATTGCCATAACCATCATTGTCGGCATCTGCAAAGCATAACAAGCTCACCCCTTCATCAGTTAATGTGTTGCAATTATCATCTATCGCATTGCAGATTTCTGCTGCTGCCGGATTGATGACTGCATTATTGTCATTGCAATCTGTATTGTTTGCCGCATATCCGGAAGGCTTGGTACAGGCGTCAGTCATTATTGCCGGATTGCCATAGGTGTCATTATCAGCATCTGCATAGAATGTTGTTTTTACACCTTCATCAATCTGTGTATTGCAATTGTCGTCGAGCCCATTACATACTTCGGTAGCGCCGGGATTGATTGCGGAATTGTTGTCATTGCAATCAATAACATTGGTATAGCCATCCAAATCGGCATCTACAGTGATAGGGCATACATTACCGTTGATGTTCAGGTTAAGTACCTGCAGCACGCCTGTCAGGCTATTGGCTTTGAAACCATAGATCCGGAATTTTACAGGCACGGTACTGCTAAAGTCATTGATGTCCCAAGTAAAATGGGTGGTGCCGGCGCAATTGCCATTCAGCACACTTTGATCAATACCCTGGTCAATCCAGGAACTGCCGCCATTGATGCTATAGGCAAAACGAACGAATGCAGGACCGCTTCCGTTTTTTCTGAGATCAACAGAGAAAAAAGACGGTTGAACCTGGTAACCGGATTGTGGAGAAAGAGTGAATTCTACAGCAGGTAAATTGGTATTGTAAGAAGAAGCATTCGTGAAGTTCTGCAGCATCAAACCCGTTGAACAGCCGGTAGTAACGGCAGCATTGTTAACTCCGGTAAGATTGGTAGCCGTTGCTTGAACGGATACAAAGGAAGGTGATCCTGAGGTGCTGTTGGTATAAGTGAAGATCATCACTTCTTCATCAATAGCCGTATTGCAATTGTCATCAACGTAATTGCAGATCTCAGCAGCGCCCGGTTTGATAAGTGCATTGGCATCATTGCAATCCGCATTGTTGGTAACATATCCGGAAGGCAACGTGCAGGCTAATGTAGTGGCAAGCGGATTTCCATAGGTGTCATTATCAGCGTCAGCAAAGAAAGTTGTCTTGGCGCCTTCATCAACCTCCGCATTGCAGTTTTCATCGAGCCCATTGCATATTTCGGATGCATTAGGATGAATGACAGCGCTGGCATCATTGCAGTCGGTATTGTCGGCTACAAATCCGGTGGAAGCATTGCAGGCCAGTGTGGTGGATGACGGGTTACCGTAACCATCATTATCTGCATCCGCATAAAAAATGATAGTGGCACCTTCATCGATATCAATATTGCAGTTGTCATCAATACCATTGCAGATTTCGGCTGCGCCAGGATGTGTTGTCGGGTTGTTATCGTCACAATCAATGGAAGCATTATATCCGTCACCATCATCATCGGCAAGCGGGCAGATATTACCATCGAGGTTTACATTCAGCAGCTGCAACACGCCCCCTGTGGAAGCTGCATTGAAAGCGTATATCCGGAACCTCACGGTTTGAATGGTAATGAAATCATCGAAGTCCCAGATGGTGTTATTCGTTGTTCCGCAGGCAGCATTAGCTACACTGTGATTGATGCCTTCATCGATCCATGTATTGCCGTTATCGAGGCTGTAAGCAAAACGAATCTGTGTGGGTCCGCTACTGCTTCTTCTGAGTGCTGCAGATACTGATGTTGCACCAAGCTGGAATCCGCTATTGGCCAGGAAGCTGAATTCAATAGCCGGCAGGGTATCGCCGAATGTCGTTGCGCTTGTAAAATTTTTGGCCGAAAGGCCTGTCGGGCATTGGATGGTTGTTAAAGCGCCGTTAACCAAAGACAAGTTAGAGGCCGTAGCTTTTGCATCTACCGTAGCCGGAATACCTGACACATTATCGGTATAGTGATAAACCTGCACCGCTTCATCATATGCACCATTACAATTGTCGTCAATGCCATTACATGTTTCGGGTGTATTGGGTTGTATGCCGGCATTTGCATCATTGCAGTCACTGTTATTACCGACGAATCCTGCGGGCACAATACATGCTGCTGTGGTAACGGCGGGATTGCCGAAAGAGTCGAGGTCGTTATCCGCATAAAATGTCGTCTGCACCCCGTCATCGTTTACACCGTCACAATCATCATCAATAAGATTGCAGGATTCTGCCGCATCAGGATGAATCGCTGCTTCATTATCGTTGCAATCCGTGTGATCACTCACATAACCCGGCGGCGCCGGACAGGTTACCACTTTCACTGCTGCATTGCCATACAGGTCGTTGTCAGCATCCATATAAAATGTTGCACTTGCTCCTTCATCTGTCTGTGTATCGCAGTCATCATCAATGGCATTGCATTGTTCTGGTGCACCAGGGTAAACAGTGGCTATCGCGTCGTTACAATCGGTGTTGAATGACACATAACCTGCCGGCGGTGTACAAGCCTGTGTTGTTACGGCATTATTGCCATAGGCATCATTATCTGCATCGGCATAAAAAGTAATTTTTACGCCTTCATCAATTTGTCCGTTACAGTCATCATCCAGAGTATTGCATACTTCCGTTGCATTGGGATGAATCGTTGCATTGGCATCATTGCAGTCAACAATGGTATTATAGGTGTCATTATCAGCGTCGAGGATCTGGCAGATATTACCGGTCAGCCGCGCATTCATCACCTGCAGAACACCTGAAATGGCAGATGCATTGTACCCGTAAATTCTTACTGTAACTGGCTGGCCAGTCGCGAAATCGGCAAAGTCCCAGTTCAGGCTGGTCATGTTTCCGCAAAGGGCATTGGACAAATCATGATCAATTCCCTCATCGGTCCAGCTGCTTCCTCCATTGGTACTGTATGCCAAGCGTACTTTTGCAGGCCCTGCTCCGCTTCTCCTCAGGTCCACCGAAAAGGAAGTGCCATTCACCTGATATCCTGCATTCTGGGTGATAGTAAATTCAACAGCCGAAAGCGTATTACTGAAAGCGGTGGCAGTGGAAAAATTTTTCACCGAATATCCCGTCAGGCAGGCCGAGGTACCGCTGGCAATACCAGCACCATTTACCGGTTTCAGATTGGATCCTACTGAAACAAAGCTGATTGATTCCGGAACGCCGGACGTATTACTGACATAGTCATATATCCTGACCGGTTCATCAATTGCTGCATCGCAGTTATCATCCAAGCCGTTGCATGTTTCCGCAGCATTCGGATGAATGGAAGTATTTGCGTCGTTGCAATCAATGTTATTGATAACGTAACCGGAAGGTAGTGAACATGCAAGCGTCGTCGCAAGCGGACTGCCATAGGTATCGTTATCTGCATCAGCATAAAAGACAGTCTGCACTCCGTCATCAATCTGTGTATCACAGTCTTCATCAATTCCATTGCATATTTCCGCAACACCGGGATGGATAGCCTGATTATTATCGTTACAATCTTCATTGTTCTGCACTGTTCCTCCCGGAGCCGCACAGGCAGGCGAGCTCACAGCAGGATTTCCATAACCATCATTATCCGCATCTGCGTAAAATGTAATTTTAACACCTTCATCAATCTGTGTGTTGCAGTTTTCATCAATGCCATTGCATTTCTCTGCGGCATTCGGATGAATGGCGGGATTGGCATCGTTGCAATCCAGTGATGCGATATATCCGTCATGGTCATCGTCAAACATCAGGCAGACCGTACCATTCAGCGTTACATTCAGCACTTGCAGCACACCACTCGCTGCAGCAGCATTGTAGCCATACATCCTCACTATCATTGGCTGCGAGGAAATGAAATCAGCAAAATCCCAGGAGGAGGTGAAACCAACACCGCAGGCACTGTTATTTACACTGAAATCAGTGCCCTGGTCAATCCATGTGCTGCCTCCGTTTATACTATAGGCAAACCTGACCTTGGCAGGGCCGTTGCTGTTTCTTCGCAGGTCGGCCGTAAAGGAAGAGAGTTGCAACTGGTAACCGGCTGCAGGCGTGACCGTAAACTGTACTGCTGGCAAAGCATTATTAAAGGCATTGCCGGTGGAGAAACTCTTGGAAGAAAATCCGTTTTCACAAATTGAAATGGTCAATGCACCGTTCACCCTTGTGAGGTTGGTGGCAGTAGCATTCACGGAAATGCCGGCAGGTATTCCTGCCAGGTCATTCGTATAGCTATATGCTTTCATCGGTTCATCAATGGAACCATTGCAATTGTCATCTATGCTGTTGCAGGTTTCGGTGGCTGTTGGCCTGACGGCATTGCTGCCATCGTTACAATCCGTGTTATTGATGGTATAGCCGGAAGGTACAATCGAACATGCTGCAATGGTGGCAGAAGGATTACCGAACCCGTCGCTATCCGCATCGAGGTAATAGGTGGTTTGTACTCCTTCATCAGACAGTGCATCGCAGTCATCATCATGGCCGTTGCAGACTTCAGCAGCATTCGGATAAACGGCTGCATCGGCATCATTACAATCGCCGGCATTCAGAATAAAACCGGGAGTTAATATACAGGTGTTGGTAGCCGTGGACGGATTGCCAAAGCCGTCTCCATCGGCATCCTGGAAATAGGTTTGATTAAAGCAATCACCCTTCAGCCGGATCACCCAGCCGTCTTCGCCTGCATATTTGCCCGACACTTCACCGTCATACGAGCTGGTATAGCCGGCTACGAAATAATCTCCGTTGGCTGATTGCGTGATACTTCTGCCATAATCATTATCGGTGCCACCGATGGCCCGTTGCCAGATCAGCTTTCCATCAAGGTCAACTTCAAAAGCCCAGATGTCATACAAGCCATGGTTGCCGGTAATATTACCGCCGTCAGAGCCGGTGTGGCCGGCAACGAGGTAACCGGTATGATCTATGTTTTCTTCAATGGAATAAGCGTATTCCAGCGAGCCGCCTCCAAATGCTTTTTCCCAGATGATATTCCCGGCAGTATCGAGCTTCACCACCCATATATCCTGATCATCATGCTTGGTTTCTACATCACCATCTTCAGAATTGGTATAACCGGCAAAGACGAAACCGCCGTCCGTTGTTTCAATGGCTGCACGTGCCGCATCTTCCAGGCTGCCGCCATAACAGCGCGCCCATTCAATATTCCCCAGCGAATCCGTTTTTACGATATAAGCGTCATCTTCACCATGGTTGCCCGTTGCATCTTTATCGTTGGAATCTGTGAAGCCGGAGATAATAAAACCGTGATCTGAAGTGATCTCCACCGAACTGCCTTCCTCATGTTTTGATCCGCCGATATTTCTCTGCCACAATATGTTACCATTCACATCTAACCTTACCAGCCAGTAATCGGCATCTTCTGTTGTCTTTCCGGTTACGTTTCCATCCATTGACTTAACGCCGCCAAAAGCGATGTAGCCACCATCAGCAGTCTGCTGAACACTGTAGCCAAGGTCAAGCAGTGATCCGCCCAGTGTTTTTTGCCATTGCAGTTCGCCCTGGCTGCCTACCTTTACAACCCAGTAATCAAATCCGCCATGGTTGCCAGTAACATCGAGATAGTCGCCGAGTGAGGTAGCATGGCCGGCAATGATGTATCCGCCATCACTGGTTAGTTCAATATGTCTTCCCCATTCCTGCCCGTTGCCTCCATAGGTTTTAAGCCATTGTATGTTGCCAAAGGCATCCATCTTTGCCACCAAAAGGTCATCATCGCCTTTATTGATGGCAACGTCTCCATCCGTTGATTTGCTGAATCCGGTGATGACGCAGCCTCCGTCGGGTGTTCGTTTCAGATCACGTATTTCATCCTGCAGGTTTCCGCCAACCGGCCTTTGCCACAGGATAGATAATGGATCAACCTGTGCCATCAAAGAACCGGAAATGAAAAGCGTAATCAGACCCAAAACAAAAGGCAGCACGCCCCTTGAATATGTAAACTTCAACATGAATAATGGAATTTTAGTTAATGGTTAACCCTGCATGCCATCGCAGACCGTGAACGAAATGGTGTTGAGGAATGCAAATGAATTACCGTGAAAAGCCTGCATTGAATAACTTTTGAATAAGATGGCAAATCTATGCTTCCGTTCCTTCTTATCCAAAGCCTAATATACGTTAAAATACCTTTAAGGATTTTAGTTTCGGCATGCATTTTTTAGCTGCATAAATTCCTCAGGAATGCATGGTCAATATTGGTAATGCTGCCATTGGTTTTTTCAGTTGATTATGGCAATCCTGATGAGCATAAAAATCTTTATCAGCATTAAGACAGGCCTGCAAATGTTCAATTATGGCCCGGATTCAGTTTTCTTCACTTCTTTCTCTACCGAGCGCAGTTTTTTTTCGCAGAAGGCGATCAGCTCATGAGCCTGCTTTACTTTTTCCGCAAGTTCGTCTACCTGTATTTCATCGGATTCCATCTGCGCTACCAGTTTTTCGAGGACGGCATAGGCGCTGCTATAGCTCAGGTTCGTTTTCATAGGGCGTTTTGTCAGTGACGTTACTGTGAATAATCGTGGATTTCAGAATCGTTTTTATGGAAGCATGAACATTAATCTGCTGCGGATCCGAAATAATCTTTTCATCCTGCACCACCACTGCAAATCCTTTGGCAAGCAGCATGGAAGGGCTTAAATTTTTTACCAGCCTTTCCATAGCCTTCAGTTCTGTCTTGCGGTTCCTGAGATAGTTTGCTGTTGCCTGTTTCACTGCTGTTTTGATCAGGGCAAGTTGCTGGTTATTCACCTGCAGCATTTGATTCAAAGCCGAGAAAAAACGCTCTTTTAAGTTGAGCATATCCTGCTCAAAATTCAGGTTGTGGTCTACAATAGATGCTGCTGCTTTCGTAGGTGTTTTACTGGCCTGTGCCATGAGGTCGGTGATGCTGATGTTTCTGTCGTGACCTATACCCGTCAGTATAGGGATTGGAAAGGTGGCAACCGCTTTGGCCAGTTCGTAGTTGTCGAATGGTTTGAAATCTGTTTCTGATCCGCCGCCCCGTACAATCACCACTACATCATAGGAACGGGCTGAACCGCCAATTTGCTGCAACTGACTACACATCATTTCGCTGGCCTGCTCACCCTGTATCTGCACGTTGTATTCACGGATTTCAAATGAATAGCCATACCTGTTGTTCTTCAACTCCTGCAGGAAGTCCCTTTCACCATCCGAATTTTTTGCAGCGATCAGTGCAATGCGCTGTATCACCACGGGCAGTGGCAGCATATTGTTTTTCGTTATGTATTGGCCGTCTTCCAGCCGGATATGCTCCGGGTTTTCTTTCACCAGCCGCTGTAGCACGGCCTCGCGGTCCATGGCCAGTTTGCCAAGGGCAAAGGAGGTATCGATTTCCAGCACCTCCAGCGTGAGGCCATAACGCTTATGAAAACGTACACGAACACGGCAACTGATCAGCAGGCCGTTGGCAAAAAGCTGCCTTGTCTGTTGTTCAAAAAGTTCGATGTGGTGGTAAGTGCCGCCCCAGAAAACGCCTTTGATTTCTGTAGTTATTGTATTTCCTTCCTTTTCGATGAACTTGATAAAACACCACCTTTTGTCGGGATATTTTTTTACATCGGTAATCTCGGCATTCACCCAAAATGAAGTGCCTTCGAAACGGTCTTCCAGCGTTTCCTGTATCTCATTCACCAATGCTGAAAGTCGCATGAGGACGGGCATGATTCAAAAATAAATAAATTAAAGCCGGTGCTCAAGGTGAATGGTCAATCAGGGGATGCTCCTGTCATGGCTGCCGGAAGGTGAAATGAAAATGATAATTTTTCTATCCCTGCAATATCTCCGGATTCAGGGAGGTATCTGCATACGCTGAAGCAACCGGCAACAGCAATACCGCGCGTAGCCAGTTGCCCGGTAAATCATAAACCCTGATTAATAAAAAAATATATCGTTAAAAATTAGGTGGTTAGTTATATTTAGCTACCTTTCTCATAACATTCTCTAACCCAACAAATCCACTTACACATGAGAAAATTCTCCTTCTCCATGGCCATCTTATTGTTGATGGCCGGCGGCTTGTTCGCTCAGCAACGGAATTGCGGTACCATGGATCATCTCCACTGGCTGCAGCAGCAGGATCCCAATCTTGCGCTCCGCATGCAGGACATTGAAAATGCCACACAGTCTTATATTGCTGCTAATGGCGGTGAAACACGGACGGTAGTGACCATTCCGGTAGTCGTGCATGTATTGTACAATACCACAGCACAGAATATTTCTGATGCGCAGATACAGGCGCAAATCAATCAGCTGAATGCCGACTATGCACGACTCAACACAGATGCCGGTAACACGCCCTCCGTCTGGCAATCCACAGCCGCCAACTGCGAAGTGCAGTTCTGCCTGGCACAGCGCGATCCGAATGGAGCTGCAACTACCGGTATCGTTCGCAAGTCAACAACGGCAACTTCCTTTTCTTCCAATGATAACGCCAAGCATAACAGCACCGGTGGTGATGATGCCTGGCCTGCCGGTTCTTATCTGAATCTCTGGTCGGTGAACCTCGGTGGCGGATTGCTGGGCTATGCACAGTTTCCGGGTGGTGCTGCTGCCACAGATGGTGTGGTGGTATTGTATTCCTCTGTCGGCAGCCTTGCACAACCCGGCACTGCTTCACCCTATAACTATGGCAGAACGCTTACGCATGAAGTTGGCCATTGGCTGAACCTCTATCATATCTGGGGTGACGACGGCACTGCCTGCACCGGAACAGATAATGTTTCCGATACACCCAACCAGGCAGATGAGAATTACGGTTGCCCTGTTTTCCCGACGGTGTCCTGCAGCAATGGCCCCAATGGCGATATGTTTATGAATTACATGGATTATACGGATGATGGCTGCATGAACATGTTTACTGCCGGTCAGAAGGCAAGAATGCAGGCATTGTTTGCCACCGGTGGTGCCCGTCTTTCACTCACCACTTCATCCGGATGCACACCACCCAGCACTTCCTGTGGTACACCTTCCGGGCTGAGCGCTTCTTCCATCACCAGCTCATCGGCAACGGTAAGCTGGTCAGCTGTAAGTGGAGCAACGAGTTACAACGTGCAATATAAACTCTCCAGCAGTTCGACCTGGACAACCACCACTTCCACCACAACTTCTAAAGCGCTGACCGGCCTTACAGCCAGCACCGTTTACAATTACCAGGTACAGGCTGTTTGTGCAAGTGGCAGTTCCGCTTACTCCACAGCATCGTCTTTTACTACCCTGTCTTCCGGCGGCACCACTTATTGCGCATCCAATGGTATCAGTCAGACCTATGAATACATCGACCTCGTAACATTCGGCAGCATCTCCAGAACATCGGGTGCTGATGCAGGAGGTTACTACAATGGCAGTGCTTCAGTGGCTGTTGTCAATAAAGGTTCGGCATACACTATTACTACCAGCGCCGGGTTTTCCGGAAGCACCTATGCGGAACAGTGGGCTGTTTTCTGCGACTGGAATGCCGACGGGGATTTCACCGATGCCGGTGAAACTGCCGCATCCTTCTCTTCATCTGCAGCGGGTAATAATACCGCTACCATCACGATACCGGCTACAGCTTCCACCGCTACCACTCGCATGAGAGTGAGCATGAAATATGGCGCGGCACCCACTTCCTGTGAATCATTTGCCGAAGGGGAAGTGGAAGATTACTCCCTTAACATACAAGCCGGAAGCGGTGGCGGATGCGTGGAAACCTACGAATCCAATAATACCAGCGCTACAGCCAAACCTGTATCGGTGGGTGTTGACATTTCTTCACAGATCAGCACCGCATCTGACCTTGACTGGTATTCATTCGCCAATACCACTACCAATAAAAATATCAAAATAACGCTCACCACGCTGCCTGCCGATTATGACATCAAGCTCTATAATCCGAGCGGCACGAATGTGAAGACTTCGCAAAATGGCGGCACTACCAGCGAAACGATTATCTACAATACATCAACCGTTGGCACTTACAAGATTCAGGTGTATGGATACAGCGGCGCCTACAGCAATACGGCCTGCTATACCATGAAAATCCTGACCAGCAGCACTGCCTTCCGTTTTGAAGAGGGTGCCCAGGAATTGCTGACTGTTAAGACTGATTTACAGGTGTATCCCAATCCTGTTGCGGATAACATGACACTTCAGTTTACCGGTGAAGGCAAGGGCGATGCTCAGATCAGTGTGTACAACCTGCTTGGGCAAAGAATGTATACAGCTGATGTGCTCGCATTGGAAGGTGATAACCTCTTCAACCTCGATGTGCAGGCATTTACCAATGGCACGTATATCGCCGAAGTGATGCACAACGGTACGGCATTGCGGAAGCAATTTGTGATTGCACACTGATAAGTTATTGCTGATTGACAAGGAAGCCGCTTCAACCGAGGCGGCTTCTTTTTTTGCTTTTAGTTTATCCGCATCCATTACTTTTGAAGCATGCAGATCGCAGCTCT
Source organism: Chitinophagales bacterium (assembly GCA_019694975.1). Classification (NCBI taxonomy): domain Bacteria; kingdom Pseudomonadati; phylum Bacteroidota; class Chitinophagia; order Chitinophagales; species Chitinophagales bacterium. The sequence goes on along the minus strand of JAIBAY010000003.1, from coordinate 316,500 downwards.
CTACCGGCAATTCCTGCTGTCGACAGGCGTATCCACCGATACCCGGAAGATTGATCATGGCAAAATTTTTTTTGCGCTGAAAGGGGAAAACTTCAATGGCAATCTGTTTGCCGAAGAAGCATTACGCAATGGCGCATTGCTTGTTATCGCAGATGAACCGCATTTTGCCCATGATGCACGGATAGTTGTGGTGGAGAATGCTTTAACCGTCCTGCAGCAACTGGCTCGTCACCACCGGCAAGTGTTGCAGCTCAAGGTACTGGCGGTATGTGGCAGTAATGGAAAAACAACTACCAAAGAGATAATCTCACGGGTACTGCAAAACCGGTACAGGGTTTTTGCTACGCAAGGAAACCTAAACAATCACATCGGCGTGGCGCTGACACTGCTTTCCATTCCCGCAGGCACTGAAATAGCCGTGGTGGAAATGGGCGCCAATCATGCAGGCGAAACTAAACGGCTTTGTGAAATCGGGGCACCCGACTGCGGCCTCATCACCAACAATGGCAAAGATCACCTCGAAGGATATGGAAGCCTCGATGGCGTGAGAAAAGGAAACGGGGAACTGTACGATTATTTGCGGCTGCATAACGGAACTGCCTTTGTAAGTGCAGATCAGCCCGATCTGATGGAAGACAGCGCTGACCTACGCCGCGTAACGTATGGTGAAAGTAAGGATGCCACGTATCAAGGAAAAATAACTGCTGTTTTTCCATTTCTGAAAATAAGCCTGGAGCAGGAAGGCTATGAACTGGAAACACAACTCATCGGTCGCTATAACTTCGACAACGTCATGGCTGCCGTAGCAGCAGGATCATACTTTGGCATTGCAAAGGAAGCATTGCAGCAATCAATTGCTGCTTATGTACCTTCCAACAACCGGTCGCAGTTGTTACAAAAGGATGGCAATACATTTATCCTGGATGCTTACAATGCGAATCCATCCAGTATGCAGGCAGCACTGTTAAACTTTACGCAGATGCCCGTGGAAAATAAAATCCTGATTTTGGGCGACATGCTGGAGCTGGGTGCATTCAGCCTGCAGGAACACCGCAGCATGCTGGAAAATATTGATGCTGAAAAATTCATGAATGTAGTGCTGGTGGGAAAAGAATTTGGCAAAGCACTGGGACAATCCGCCCATGAAATGCTTCATTTCGATACGGTAAATGATTTAAAAAGCTGGTTTCAGCAACAGCACTTTTCCGGTTGTTACGTTTTGTTAAAAGGCTCCAGGTTAATCGGACTTGAGAATCTGGTAGTTTAACGGATTGATTGCATGCATCAGCGGCTCGCATTCTTCTGAAAATCTTAAAAGCGATACAATCACATGTCAACTGTTTTCACCGGCACCGGCAGTTACATTCCGGAGCAAATCGTTACGAATGCGGATTTCGCCGCGCATACTTTCTATGATGAAAATCAAAAAGCGCTGCCACAGCCGGGCAATGTGATCGTGCGTAAATTCAAAGATATTACCGGCATCGAAGAGCGGCGGTATGTTACAGACGATTTACAGGCCTCCGATATCGGGGCCATCGCGGCTAAGCTGGCACTGCAGGATGCAGGTTGCTCCGGCGAAGAACTCGACCAGATTATAGCAGCGCACAATTTCGGTGACGTGCGGTCGGGCACCATTCAGACAGACATATTGCCCGGACTTTCTGCGCGCATAAAGCACTTGCTGCGTATTCAGCAACCGGATTGCGTGGCGTATGATATCCTGTTCGGTTGCCCGGGATGGTTGCAGGGCGTCATTCAGGCACACATTGCCATACAGGCCGGCGCCGCGAAGCGCTGCCTGGTGATTGGTACGGAAACACTCTCACGCGTGCTTGATCAGAACGACCGCGACTCCATGATTTTTGCGGACGGTGCCGGCGCTTCCGTGGTAGAATCGAAAGAGGAGAGTGGTGGCAGCGGCATCCTTTCCTACGCCGTGCAAAGCCATACCAACGACGAAGCGTATTACCTTTTTCTTGGCAAATCGAACCTGCCGGGCGCAGATCCTGCCGTACGGTATATAAAGATGAAAGGACGAAAAATTTATGAATATGCTTTATTGCATGTTCCGCTGGCGATGAAGCAATGCCTCGATAAAGCGGGCATCCATGTTTCGCAGCTGAAAAAGGTACTGATACACCAGGCCAATGAAAAGATGGATCATGCCATCATCGAACGGCTGTATTCATTGTATGGTATTCACCAGTTGCCTGAACAGATCATGCCCATGAGTATTCATAAACTGGGTAACAGCTCCGTGGCTACCGTCATCACGCTGTTTGATATGATACGGAAAGGAACACTGCAAGAACACCGGCTGCAACCCGGCGATTTGGTGCTGATGGCATCGGTAGGTGCCGGCATGCATATCAATGCGTTGTTATATCGTGTTTGAAGTTGTTGCACTCCATCTTAATAAAAATAACTCCACCCAATTGATTCGAATAATTTTTTCGGATCATACATCTGATTATTCTTCACCACCCACTTCACCCGACGAATGTCACTGATATTTGTTCCCGGATTCCCATCAACCAAAATCATATCTGCAGTTTTTCCTGCTTCAATTGTTCCGTATTGATTCAGCATCCTGCAATTTTTTGCGGCATTAAAAGTGGCACATTGCAATGCATTTAAAGGAGGAATGCCTGCCTGAACATACAATTCCAGTTCATGTGCCAATGCAAAGGCTTCACCGCCATCCGTTCCACTTACGATAAGAATGCCACTGTCATAAAATTTTTTCAATAGCTGCATCATGTTTTGAAAGGAGGCGAGATAGGTTGACTTTTTTTCCAAAGAACCCAGGCTTGATTTCGCTTCTAATCCCTGTTGCTGATCCACAGGCATCCAACTGATGATGGGTTTGATCACTTCATTTGTATCGCCGGGGAAAATGGTAAACATCTCCGCGAATACATTCATGGTGGGATCCAGTGAGATGTTTTTTTCTTTCATCAATGAAATGAATGAGGTCACTCCTTTGCTGTTGAGATCCAGATCTTTTGCTCTGTCAGCAACTACCAAAAATCTCTTTCGTGACCTGGTATCAATAGTATCCCCCATAAAATTCAGCATCACCATATTCATATGTGTGATTTCATTGTAGCCGTCCTGTATTGCCTTTGATGCCGTCATAAAGGAAGGAATGTGACCAGCAACGCGCAGACCACGTTTGTGTGCCTCCGCAGCAAGCGGAGCAACCCACTTTGGATCAATAGAGCTGTAGAGCTTAATCTGGCCAAAACCTTTTTCTGCATAATCATCGACGGCCCTTAGTCCTTCATCCAAATTTTTAACAATCGCACCTGTTGGTCCCTGGAAAGGACCTGCCTGGTCAATGAAGCCGGAAACATAACTGATATCAGGTCCCAGCACTTCATTTTTTGCAATGGCATCCCGCGTTAGCAACAGGTTATTGCTGTTTCCCATATCACGTACATGGGTAACTCCGCCCGCGAGGTAATTCAATCCTTCTGATTTATCATAATGCCCATGCATGTCCCACAATCCGGGCAACAGTGTTTTACCGGTGCCATCCATCTGCTTGTAATTCTCAGAAACCTTTACTTCGGATGACTTGCCAATCTGAGCAACCTTTCCATTGCTGACTACTACCGTCATTCCTTCCTGCATCACTGCATGTTCAGCATCGTACAGCCGGACATTGGTCACTGCAAATTGAAGAGGCAATGGTTCTGACAAGGCCTTCATTTGTTTTGCATAATAGCCTTTAGACTGTATTTCCTGCAGTGTATTCAGCGTGTCAGTCAACGATTCATAACCGCGCTGAATGGTAGAAAACCAATCATTCACATTTGCGAAGAAATGCTTGTCTTTATTGAGCCATGCGTAAAAAGGAGGTGTGTTTTCATTGAAATACAATTCACACAAATACAAAGTGATTGTTTTGCCGTTTACGGAAACTTTTTTTTCAATCAATGGCATCAGCTGGAGCGTGCCTCCACCAAAAGCAGTTGCCTTTTGCTTAGGCTGACGCAATAAAAATTTAACAACAGGTTCAATAAACCCGGGCGATGCCTGTCCGAAATAAATTTCGTTGTTAAAGGGCTCGGCATTTCTATCAGTATTCACCTGAGAAATGGCCGAGTCACCCTGGACAACATACGATTCCCGGTAAGCATTCTTAAAATAATCTATTCCTTCAACAGAGACTTTGATTATATGTCCGTCAGCATTCGTATTGATTTGTGAGAATACGCTGTCACCGCGTCCACGGTCATTGTATTTATAGAAGAAGTGATATTCCTGGTCGCTCTTCATCCAAATTTTTTGAATGCCGCAAATTTCTCCACCCTTCACAGCTGAATAAAAAAGAGTATCTGTGTTTTGTGCAGCAGAAATGATGCTAAGCAGGAGAGCAGGAAGCAACAGCAGGCAGGATTTTATTTTCATGTGATAAAGTGTTTAAAAATGGTTTTTTCATCTGTAATGTAGTATCATAGTAATAAACGGCATCAATTTCAGAAAATTAAGCCATTCTCATTCTCATCCTGATTCCGCAATCACTTCACCTCAGCCTGTTGTATTTCTTCATCATCTCCTTCAACCTTTCATGCGGAATGGCATATACCTTATTTCCATTGATTCCCTCCATGTCTTCAGCAGCTACCAATGCATTAATGATAGCCTCTTCCGTTGCTTCCACTGTTGCTTTGTAGACAGGATCCAATTCCCATTTCGGAATTACTTTCCAGCTTTCTGCTGTATTTTCTTTATTGTATTGTGGTGTTGCTGTGGAAAATGCAAGAAAAATTTCTCCTGAACCATTGTGCGAATACGTTCCTGTTCTGGCAATGCCATGCGTGACTCTTTTGGCAACCTGCTTTAATTGTCCTGGCAATAAAGGCGCATTGGTTCCAACAATCACGATGATGGAACCATCCTTTCTTCCGGTCTCATCATACACAGGAAGCAGGTCTGTGATTTCTTTTCCGACCGGAACTCCGGTAATGGTCAGCTCTTCCCTTCCGCCAAAATTCGCCTGCACAAAAACGCCCAATGTATAGTTCACCGAATCAATGGTGAACATCCTGGAAGCTGTTCCGCTGCCGCCTTTAAACTCATAACAAACCATGCCTGTTCCGCCGCCCACATTGCCTTCTTTAATCATGCCGCTTTTTGCGCTGTCGAGTGCCTGCCAGACATGTTCTGCTTTTACATGAAAGCCGTTAATGTCATTCAATCCTCCGTCCCAGGTTTCTGCTGCTACCGGCAGGCCGAACGAATAATCTACAAACTCACCCTGAGAGAAATGGTTCACACTCCAGGAGCCGATGGCATCCTTCACCGTTCCGACACTGTTTGTATTGGTGATGCCAATGGGCCCATAACCCATTCCATAGTCTTCGATGTAAGGCAGGCCCGTCATCTCCCCGTCGCCATTCAGTGAGAACCAGGCAGCAGGATAACCGTCATTGGTTTTTCCTTTCGGCAGTATCACTGTGACACCAGTACGTACCGGCCCCTTGCCTGCAACCAGTTTTCCTGATCCTGAGATCAGCGTTTTGTAACCCACCAGCACACCGGGCACGTCGGTGATGGCATTGTATTTTCCGGGCGTGCCATCGAAGGGAATGCCGAGGTCACGGGCACGCAAATCAGGCTGTGCCATGGCCAGCAGGTGCGACAGGCAAATGAAAATGATCAGCAGACATTTCATGTAATATCAGTTAAAATCAATGGAGTAAGATAATACTTAGGTCTCTTGAAACGGGCAGAAAAGGAAGGAATCATGAAGTCTCCTGCCGGTCTTTCACCATCCGGCATCAGAACGATTGTTTGAGTCATGCATCTGTGTCCCTGTTCTGCGTCACATTTCACCTTACGTGGCTTTCGCAAAGCCGGATTGGCAAATCCAAACAATAAAGAATTACAATTCTGGCAGCAGGATAATCATCCGATCGAATTGATTGCAACTGCCATGATAGAATAAAAAGTAGGTTATATTCATTAAAATCCGGTTGAAGCAGGAATTGTTTTCCGGGCTGAAGATTATCTATATTGCAGTGTTGCAGATTATGCCGGGGAAAAGGCTTAATAGAGATTGAGGGCTTTGGAAGTGGTATTCACAGCCACAAGTCTTCCTTGCCGCACAGCGCTGCCAAAACTTGTGAGAGTATGAAGGCGGTTATATTGTGCAAATTCAATCAGCAGATTTTATTGCAACGAAAACAACCTGTGGTGTAAGAATAAATTCTGTTCAATCATTTAAAAATTAACAAAATGAAAAGACTACTACAGAAGAGGATTTATTCAATCATCATTACTACAATGATGTTTTCTTCAAACGCCAATGCACAAAATGTAAATATTCCTGATGCTGCGTTTAAAGCAAAGCTTGTAAACAATCCTGCAATAAACACCAACGGTGATGGGGAAATACAAGTTGATGAAGCCGCTGCTTTCAATGGGTTTTTGAATGTTCAGGCTATTCCCTATCAGCCTTTGATACAGAACTTAACAGGCATTGAGGCATTTACAGCACTTACCGGTTTAAATTGTTCCGGCCATCTGTATATATACAGTTTGAATGTAACGGCTAATACAGCACTTACTTATCTGAGTTGTTGGGGCCTTTCATTATCGAATTTAAATGTTTCTAATAATACTGCACTTACTTACCTGAATTGCGAAAACAATAACATAGCAAGTTTAAATGTGGCAGCTAATACTGCGCTTACTGATTTGAATTGCAGTGATAATAATTTAACAAGTTTAAATGTATCTGCTAATACAGCACTTACTTCCTTGCAGTGTGAAATCAATAATTTATCAAGTTTAGATGTAACGGCCAATACTGCACTAACTACTTTGGCTTGTTACACCAATCAATTGACAAGTTTAAATGTTACAGCTAATACTGCACTTACTTATCTTGGGTGTGCTTACAATCAATTAACAAGTTTAAATGTAGCGGCTAATGCTGCACTTACCAATTTGACATGCTCGCACAATCAATTTACAAGTCTGAATATACAAAACGGGAATAACGCGAATTTAACTTTAGATGCCGAAGTAAACCCCGGCCTCACCTGCATCCAGGTGGATAATGTAGCCAATGCAAATAGTTATAATGGAGTTACTTTTTTTAAAGATGCTGCTGCAAGTTACAGTACTGATTGTGGAATATCGTCTGTTCCTGTTATTGACAACCTGGCTACCGTGCAAATTTTTCCCAATCCTGCCAGCAGTCATCTCACTATCGCTTTAGGGAACAACAACAAAAAAGTGATAATAACAATCGTTGACATCACCGGAAAAATAATTTACGCAACAACGGCAAGTGATACCCAAAAGACAGAAGTGTTCACAAATGATTTTGCCACGGGCGTATATGCTATACACATTCAAACACCTGATTTTATGGTGACGAAAAAATTGGTAATTGAAAAATAGATTCAATTCAAACCTTTTAAAAAAAATTAAGAATTAAAATAATCACAAGAATCATTTTGCCCGCTTTAATTGGCCCGGGCAATGCTACCAATGGACAATCCCCATCCGGCGCCGGTGTACATCTGAAGCAGGTATACCACTGACTATAATACCGTTGAAGCAGGCTTTGTCCGCGAGTCTCAGGATTACTGCTATAGTTTGGCAATTGATTATTCAGGAGAAAAAAGGGGTAGCTTGATGCGGAGCTGATTCAGCGAAAGACATCTTCTGATAATCTCTTTCTCCCTTATGTTGTTACAGGATACCTTGATTAGCGCAATCGTTCCCCTCCCTCAGATCTTGTCTGCAAACGAGTGCGAGTTGGTTTTTTTCTGAACCGTTCAGAGCGATTAACCATACTCCCTTCCTTCAGCTTCTCCGCCAGCTGCAGTGCATCAAATATCTCCTGTATGTTGCCAATGATGAAATCTGGCAAGGCATAGTTGGTCATGCCGATGCGGTGGCCGGTGACACGGGCCTGCGGATAATTGCAGGTGCGCACTTTGGCAGAACGGTCGCCCGTGGACAAAATTACTGTTGATAAACCAGCTGCTCCTTATAAACTTTATCATTCACGGTCACTTTCACCAGGTAGGTCCCTGCAGAAAAAACTTCATTGAATGTCACCTCTGCTTGAAGCAATCCGTTGTTCATTTGTTTTCGATTCAGGTAAACTGATTGACCCAATACATTGAATAACTGAATTTCAACAGTTGCGGAAATTTCAGTTGCATCATGCAGCTCAATTGCAAATGCACCATTCGCCGGATTAGGGTAAACAAGCAATTTGGCAGGCGCTGTTTCATTCATGCTTTCATCCAGCCTGCAGGATTTTACAACTTCTACCGGCGCTGAAGTTTTGGTGCAACTGTCCGTATTGGTTACATCCACAGTGTATTTTGCAGCCATTACAGCCGTATAATTTTTATTGGTGGCTCCGGCAATACTTTGATATCCTTTACTCCATTGGTAAAGGAATCCGCTTCCGCCATTTGCTTGCAGCACTACACTTCCGGTTACACAAATGTCAAGCGATCCCTGAGGCGTAATTATAGCATGATGTGATGGATTCAGGTTGATGCTTATGGGTTCAGCTGTTGCGTGGCAGCCGAAATCATTGGCCTCCTCAACACTGTAGTTTCCTCCCTTTCCTATATTATAATGTGCACCGGTGGCGCCCGGAATTTCTATGCCCTCTTTTTTCCATTGGTAGCTGATGCCGGCACCACCATTTGCAGCAAGAACAATGGAAACACCTTTGCAGTCATCACGTCTACTTAACATTGTTATCGTTGCTGCCATCATATTTTCATCAACCGCATCATTGCAATTATCATCTATCCCGTTGCACACATCTGTCATTCCGGGATTCACTATATTATCTGAATCATTGCAATCATTTCCGCCTGTTAAATCTGTTGCGGTAAATCCTGTTCCTGGATGGGTGCATTGCACAATTCCATCTCCGGTATAATAATGATCTCCATCTGCATCAAGATACCAGTTAGTTAATTGTTGAAGGATGATATCTGTTCCATTGTCGCTGCCAACTACCTTTGGTTTATCTGCAACCACGCGAATGCGATAATGCGTGCCGGCAACCGTGTTTTCAGGAATTACTGCATTTACTGTGCCGCTGCTGTTACTTTCAATGCTTCCGATTATCGTTGGCGAATAAAAGCTTCCATTCAGATCAGATAATTCTGCCGTGAAAATATTTCCACTGCCGATTATACCCGAAGCATTAAATGAAACAACAACCGTATTTCCGGCGCAAATGGGGTTTGGTGAAATCCATTCCGTCTGAATCAAACATGCGGATTGCTCAAAGCCCTGCGTTAATATACTGTTGCCGGCCGTTAGCGTGGGAGTAATCGTTTCGCCAAGCGTCCATGATAATGAAATACCTCCGGCGGTTTGATTGCCGCCATTAGTTGACAATACATCGCGGCTGAGTGATTGCGCCGCGCTTACTAATGAGAGCATACTAAACACCACCAGCAGCATGAATGAAGCACAATATTTCATAAAAAAATTTTAGCGTGATATTGCCTTGAACTGCTTAATTCTTGTTTAAAAGATTTCCATCCGCTTTTTCTTTTTGCTGCGAGATCAGCTCCATGTAAGTTGAAAGACTACTTTGATATTCCGCAAGAAAACTATTTTCATCTGCCAGTATACTTTTCATTTTAGGAACCCTGTTAATCTCGACTCCTCGTTTCGTAATTTCTGTGCTGGCATGCGCAAGAATTGCATGTACCGCCTCCGGATTCTTTTTTACCATTTCTTTCATATACTCATAACCGGAGGAATATTTCTGCAAATCACGCTGCGTGAAATCCTGCGCTTCGACAATTTGGTGTTGCGTCTCAGTTCTCGTTATCAGGGGCATTTTAAAATCTGGGTCTTTCGATTGGAGATAACTCACCACAGCATCCATCTGGTTTTTCAGTTCATCCCGTTCTCTTTGCATTTGCGCCATGCGCGGAGCAAGCACATTATTGTTTGCACTTACCACTGTATTTATAAATGAAACTCCGTTTGTCATCTTGCTTTCTGACCAGGCAATGCCGACCATGCTGGTATAATCTTCCGCCGTCATTTTTTCTTCACTCACTGCAATGCCAATTCCATCATTGTTACCTGAGGCAATAATGTAATCGCCAATATTTACAATGCCTTTAACTTTCACAGGAACCTGCCCCATAAATGCCACTTTTTCATAATCCTTTTCTTTTCCCTTCTCAGGCACATTACCCAAAACCATGGGAGCAGAAGAGATCGCCATCAGTTGATTTATTCCTGTTGTTTTTTTGGAAATTTTCCCGCCAACCACTCCAACGATATCGCCGGGAGCCAGTTGTTCTGCAACAGAGGCGCGTGGCAGCCATTCAGCATAATCAGCACTGCCGGACGTATAGGAAACACCCTGTTCAATTTCTAACTGTAATGCTTCTGCGCCCCAATTACCTGCAAGATCACCAATTTGAGCAGCATCAATTAATGCCATATCAAAATCATCAACACCAAGATTATCGGCTACTACTGCAGCTATGCTGAGCGCAAACTCCAAAGACTGGGCAGTCTGCCAGAAAGCATATGTCCAGCTATTATGAATCTCATCGGCAGTCTGGCCTTCAATTGCACCAACAGCACTTGGGTGATTGTCCCAGAAGGTGATGAAGTTATTGGCCATAGCCGGGTCAGCTTCATCTACCTTTATCAAAATTCCTGCTTTCGCGCCTGTAACGTATAAAGGGTAAGATCCGGGATTACCCTGGTTAACTGTACTATTGGTACTTACAATTTTAACCTGCCCTTCATCGCCTGTATTAAGTGTAAGATCGCCTTCAATAGTTGTACCGCCTTGAATAATTGCACCGGCTTGAATAGTTGCACTGCCTTCGATGATTGCATCGCCGGCAACATCAAGTTTGGAATCAGGGGAGGTAGTACCAATTCCCAGATTGCCGCTTATCCAGCTGTTATTACTGCCAGTGCTCCCCGTAGTCAGCGAGACATCAGCATTTCCCTGGGGGTCATACAAATTAATATAGCCTTGTTGGGCATCTGTACTGATATCAAACAAAGGAGTTGCATCAGACCTGTCAATTCTAAAAGGAGCGTTGGCAAGAGAAGGTGCTTTAATATGAAGTTGATAAGCGGGTGAGCTGGTTCCAATACCCACATTTACGCCATTCCCAAGCACCATGCTGTTGCTCGTGCTTACCATCGCATCATTACCTATAGCAATGGCATTGGTGAGATTGCCTGAGCCAACATTGGCGCTTTTACCTAATGCAATGTTATCGCTGCCGGTAGTATTTGCACTTAATGCAGCAGCTCCAATAGCAACATTGTTTTCTCCGGTTGTGTTATTGGAAAGAGCATATTCACCTAAAGCAGTGTTAACTGTTCCGGCAGTGTTTAATTGCAGGGCATTCCAGCCAATTGCCGTATTCAGATTTCCGGTGCTGTTCATCAAGAGTGCACTGTTTCCAATTGCGGTATTAAATGAACCGGTAGTATTGCCCTGAAAGGCATCTTTTCCTATTGCGACATTTTCACTTCCGGTAGTATTACTAAGAAACGCTTTTGATCCTATTACTGTGTTGCTGCTTCCTGTGGTATTGCTTTGAGCAGCATTTTTACCGATTGCTATATTATTTTCTCCCACTGTATTAGATGCAAGAGAATATTCACCAAGTGCCGTATTACTATTCCCACCGGTATTCGAAAAAAGCGCTGACCAACCCACGGCGGTGTTAAAACTTCCCGTAGTATTTGAAAAAAGAGATTGGTAGCCAATTGCTGTATTGAGTGTGCCGGTAGTATTGGAATCGAGCGCAAGTGTACCAACTGCAGTATTATGATCAATGTTGCCTCCTCCTCTTCCTACTCTGACTGAATTGACGGATGCATCAGCAGTAACTTCAAGTTTAAAGGTTGGTTCAGAAGTTCCAATACCAACATTCGCATTATTGCCAAGAATCAACGTGTTGCTTTTATTAACAATAGTATTGGCGCCTATCGCTGTGGCATTGATCAGATCAGGTGAAAGCAGGTCGGCCTGGTAGCCGATCACCGTATTATTGCTTCCGGTGGTATTCGTAAACATGGAATAATTTCCAATGGCAGTATTAGACCCTCCGGTAGTATTGCTGAACAAAGAGTAGTTACCCAGCGCCGTGTTGTTATAACCGGTATTGGAGAACAGGGAATAGTTTCCGACCGCAGTATTTGCATTTCCTGTTGTATTGTTAAAGAGCGTATAGTCGCCAAATGCAGTATTAAAATTTCCGGTCGTATTATTAGAAAGTGAATAGTAGCCGCCCGCAGTATTATAGTTGCCGATTGTATTGTTCCTGAGCACTTCAAAACCAATAGCAGTATTGGTTTTTACATTGCTGCTTCCATTCCCTGTTCCAACTCTAACATTATTGAATGAAGCATCATCGCTTACATGCAATTTAAATTCAGGAGTTGCAACACCGATGCCCACATTACTTCCATTATTGTAAATATTGGAGGAAGAAGTAACCCAGGAAGTGCCATCCCAATAGGGAGTATTTCCTTCTGCTGTACCATCAGCAAGTCCTGCTCCGTTTGAGCTGCCGGCAGCATTCGAATAGATTGCATAGGGAACACTGAGGAGTTGCGAGGTGCCCATCAGCAAATAGTTTGTTCCCCCGGAAGCATCCATTTCTACCTGCAGATATTTAGCTCCGTTTCCCCAGTTAATGTTGCTGAAGGCCCCGCTTACCACTGTTCCCTGGCCGATATTCAGGCTAAACAATCCCAATGAGGTGGTGGTAACACTTTGTGTTTCCTGATAAACAACCGGTCCTGCATTGCTTCCATCCAATATGCTGAAGCGAAGAGAGATGTTTTGATCGGCTATCAAATTGCCGACACTATCATGAGCTACTGCCTGATAGGGAAAAGCCTGCGGTGCCTGTGCATGAACAGTAATTCCAGCAAGCATACTGCACAATACCAAGACTATTAATTGAATGGTTTGTTTTTTCATTTCATTGATGTTTTACATAGGATTTCACAGGAAGCGATCGCACAGCTGGTTAACACAAGTATTTATTTGCTAAGAATCATCTGCTTGGTATCAATCACCTGACCGTCAATCAACAATGAATATTGGTAAGTGCCCGATGACAATAAGCTATAATCAACATTCACGGTTCCAAAACCATTCTTCAGGTTACTGAATACTTCAATTGAAGCACCGGTAAGATCGGTGATTACGAGTTCCGCCGTTTTAGCCGAGGAAGGAATGTAGAACCTGATGATACTTGATTGCATAAACGGATTAGGAACGTTTTGTTCGAGTTTAGGTAAATCAATATTTGTAACATCACCTGTAGATTTATTAGCACTGCAACACTGAGAAAGCGATTGCTCAAAATTTGTCATCTTATTCATCACCTCATCCAGCTTGCTGCTTAGTACATTGATTTGCGCCTGCTGATCAGCAATCAGCTGATCTTTTTGATTGAGTTGATTCTGGAAGCTGCTCACTACTGAAGGATCAATCAACGATTGCTGAACATCAGCTTTCACTTCATCCACTTTGCCGTTAAGTTCCTGAATAGCTTTTGTCAGCAACGGGGTAATGCCGGCATAGTTCACCATCCAGGTGCCTCCTTCTTTACTATCTAACTCGCCTTCGTCGCCTTTTAACACAGCCTGAGGATATACATCATATAATTCCTGAGCCACAAAACCTGCATTCACTGTTTGCCCATCCGCTTTCCATTCATAATCTCTTACCTTCATTTGCATTACGGTATTCAATCCCATGGTAGTATTTCTAATGTTTTTCTTCAACCGTTGATCTGAAGAAGAAAAGAGCAAGGTTTGATTGGATCCGTTGCCATATAAGCAACCGACTTCGGTTGCATTAACCCGGAATTGAATGTACCGTGAACCATTCGCATTGTCAAGAACATCAGTCATAATGGCACCGCCATTTGAATGAGTGTTTTGAATAAAAGCGATATAATTACCAACATTATTATTTCCACCATCCGTTGATCCTATCACAGACAATGGTATTGCTGGGGTACTTGTTCCTATTCCGAAATTACCGCCAAGAAGAAAGCTGCTTCCATCAGCATCAAACCTAACAGTTTCAGTAGCACCGGAAGTTTTGAAAATACTTAGAAGCCCGGCATCATTGGCTGTTTCAGAAAATGAGAAAATATTTGTCAATGCGCTGTGATGCTGAATCACAAAAGGATTTGTACCTGTACCGCTCGCCTTTATATGGAGCCGGGAGGCAGGAGCAGCTGTTCCAATACCAACATTACCATTGCCGAGTAAGGTCATTACTGTTACATTTGGACTGGTGGTTGCCCCATTGTTTAAACAAATATCAAACTGTGTACTGGCATTGATACCTGTGGCATAACTGCCTAATTTGAATGACGCTACCATATCCCATTTATTTGCCGGAGTTCCCTGTCTTGTGAGATTAAACCTGCTTGTTGGAGACACAATGCCTGCTGTAGTGGGTGGGTTTGAAAAGAATTTACCTGTTTCGTAATTGTTGGCTTTTATTACTAAGTCAACTGCATCAGTGGTTCCTATAAAGTTAGTTCCTGCTGAGGTTCCTGTATTGCCTGTTGTTGACCATATACTCAGTGTATTTGCATTTACCCATGATGCTTTGCCAGTTGCATCAGAGGTTAGCACCCTGCCGGCAGATTGTGTACCATCCGCAAGTTTAAATGTTCCTGTTACATCAAGTGTAGCGGCAGGGGCTGTGTTGCCGATGCCTAAGCTTCCGCCATTAAGGTAACTGTCACCACTGGTTGCAAGGTTAACTTTTTTATCACCACTGCCATTATATAGTGATGCGTTTCCATTTCCAACACCTCCTTGTTCAACCGTAAAAAGCGGAGTAGTTGCATTGCTTTTTTCCACATAAATAGGGGTAGTTGAATTGCCGAAGGATTTAATATGCATCCGGGAAGTCGGAGTGGATGTGCCTATACCGATGTTGGCACTATTTCCAAGCACCAGTGCATTGCTTGCACTAACAATGGCATTGGCTCCAATGGCCGTTGCATTGGAGAGATTAACTAATGAAACATTTGCCCCAGCTCCTATTGCTGTATTATTACTTCCTGTGGTGTTTGCATTCAGAGCATTATCGCCAATGGCAGTATTACTGTTTCCGGTAGTATTTGCCTGCGCAGCGTTATTTCCTATTGCATTGTTGAACGAACCATTGGTATTACCGCCAAGCGCATATTCTCCTAAAGCATTGTTACTGTTTCCGATCGTATTAGCAGTTAAGGAAAAACTGCCCACTGCGGTATTGAGTGTTCCAACCGTATTACTGAGCAGCGCCTGATAACCATTGGCTGTATTGAGTCCTCCTGTGCTATTGGATTTAAGGGCCTGGTAACCAATGGCGGTATTGAAGTCTCCTGCGCTGTTAACATTCAGCGTTTGGGTGCCCATTACCGTATTGCCTGATTGTCCTCCATTGCCTCTTCCTATTTTCACACTGTTAATCGATGCATCACCACTCACATCCAGCTTGTATAAGGGAGTGGTTGTTCCAATTCCAATATTATTACCATCATCAAAGAGGAGACCATCCGTTAATGTTGTTCCATTCCATTTTGGAACTTTATTAATCGTACTGCTGCCGACTTCAGGATCAGTTTCGGCACCACCTGTACCTGTAATTGTAAAGGAAGGATAAGTGCCGGTTACTGAAACACTGCCTGCACCGGCTATGGTAACCGTTTGATCAGGCAATGTATTAGTAACAGTTCCGCCGGCGATAGAAATGCCTGTTCCAGCAGAGAAGGTATTGGCTACGGTTGTCCATTTCGTACCGGTATAATAATAAAATCCTGCCGTGCTGTTGGTTTGAAAAATCAACAATCCTGTAGCAGGAGTGGTTATTGCATCGCGTTGTGCTTTTGTCATTCTTGGAACAAGCGCGCCCTTGGTGGTGGAAGAAATATCCAGCAATGAAGAGCCGTCAGGAGTAATCGTTCCGATTCCCGCTGCACCACTCGCCGGAAAAGTATTTGTTTGTGCCTTCAGTAAAGTGGTGGCGAACAGAATGAACAAAATGGCGCGGAGTGTAATCATCATTTTCATGGGAGGTTGGTTTTGAGGTGATGAAATGCTGATAATTGCTGCGGGAAGACAAGTAAAGAAGTAAGATATGATAGATATTTGTAACTGTTCCAATTTTTATTGTAGGGCTAAGTAATCTATCCTTTTGTGGATGTGCATGCCGATAAACAATTGCGGAACGCAAGTAGGGTTGGCTTGCTGCATATATTTTCTTTCTAAAGTAACTGTTTGCAGGCGGAGTCGAGTAGATTTACATGGGTGTTTAGCAAAATTTCAAAAAGGGGGGCCTGTTGGTTAATCAAAGTGTGGTGCTTCTAATGAAGTGTGTGCAAGCTAAAAAAATGCAACAGGGGAAAGCGGGAGAAAAGTTTATCTGTTTGTTGCATTTTTTTGACGAACAGTATCCACCTTTTTCAAAACTTC
>JAIBAY010000002.1:600000-792683 GCA_019694975.1 Chitinophagales bacterium | reverse complement strand
TGCAGCCGTTTCAATCACCAGGCAGATCTGATACTCACCGGGTTCATCTACTATGACATCGGTTTCCGGCCCGCTATCACTGAACAAATCATTATTGATGTACCAGTGCCAGGAAACTACATCGCCTGCAGTTTCTGATCCGTTAAGAAATATGGTATTGTCATTTACGTCGAAGGTGAAATAGGCTTCGCAGGGTCCGGCCTTAGCGCTAAAGACACTAAGACTAAGAATAAGGATGGAAATTATCTTTCGCACCTGCCATAAATTTATGAGTTTCAAACATACATAGATTACTTCGTTAATCATAGCTAATATCTATGATTGAAAACATACAGTGGAATAGTTAAGCTATGTTAGTTTCAGCAAATAAAAGCTGTTGCAACAACTTGCTCTTCACCAGGGTTTGTTTCCTCTTCAGGTTGACAGCGCCTATTTTACAAAATTGTAAGCAGAAAATCACTAACCATTTTTGGCGTCATTACCTTAAAAATTAATGTACAGAATCGAGCGCATAAGTTATCGGTTACGGAAAGAACCTGAATCAGACTAGTTAATAATTACCATAGCGCAGAGAATTTCAATAACTATCGACCAAAGATGTGATCACGATTGAAAGATCAGCTACATCGATTTTGTTTTTGGAAAACAGGATGGTTGATTTTGCCTGATGAGGAAGCAGGTCGAAAAAGTTATCCCGGAATTTTACATCCTGGTTTTTGCATTCAAGCAAGATGTCTTTGGCAAGTTTACCGGTTGACAATTCAATTTGATATTGATATGGATAATCAGCAAAACCGGACTGATCATCCAGGTACGTGATTTTCTGTTCAATGATCACCTGAGATAATGATAGGTCTTTAGGTTGAGTAAAGAAATAATTCTTTTCTGCCAGCAGATGATTACCTGCACTGAAATTGGCAGTTAAAACAGATTTCTCCATGGCAAAATTTTTGGACAGCTTCTTTTCATCCATTGCAAATACCAATTGACTTTGATTGGCAGCCACGGTAATAATTTTTTCCGCTGACATTAATTTTGTTCCGTTGAAATCATGCAGTTCCAATTCTAAAAGGCCGGTTACATCAGCCAGTGAATCGGAAACGATATACACTTTATAATACCGTTCTTCCTTAACGACGGAAATCATATACGGTTTGTAAAGATCCCGCACGGCATACTGCAGCGCTTTCCAGGTTCCGAAATAGTCCCTGCTGCTCCACGAAACCACGGGCCAGCAATCATTCAGTTGCCAGTACAATGTTCCCTGGCAATACGGTTTGGAACGTCGGTGCGCTTCGATAGCAGTTGTGATACCATCTCTTTGCAGCAACTG
Source organism: Chitinophagales bacterium (assembly GCA_019694975.1). Lineage (NCBI taxonomy): Bacteria > Pseudomonadati > Bacteroidota > Chitinophagia > Chitinophagales > Chitinophagales bacterium. The sequence goes on along the minus strand of JAIBAY010000002.1, from coordinate 791,350 downwards.
CGATGTATAAACATAACTTTCAAAATCTTTCGGTGTGCGATAAGCTCTTTCCAGATAGGTGTCAATTTTTTCAAATCCTGTAGGATGTTTTTCGTGCATATTCAGCACTGCTGAAAATTTGTTTTTCCCTGTGTTTTGTAAGATTCTGTCATTCATTGAAGTGAATCGGCTGATAGTACTCATGGCAGGTAATGCCTGGAAGCCATACTCACTCATAAATCGTCCCACTTTCCGGCTGTAAACATTGAAAGGTTCATCTCCCCACCAAACGCCCCAGTAATGTGCATCACCTTGTTGCAAACTTTCTTTATGACCCCAGCCAATTGATGGAGACGAAGTAACATAGTTGCTTTGCGGATCAAATTCGTTCAGCAGACCCGGTATGATGACATGAAACAGATGCTGATAGTCATTCCATAGCTTTTGTTGTGTGTCAGAATCATAGTGGTATTGCTCTTGCCAGCCCCAGTTGTGCCATGCTTCATCAATTTCATTATTGCCGCACCACAAGGCGAGACAGGGATGATTGCGCAGCCGGACCACATTGTCAGTGACTTCTTCTTTAATATTTTTAATAAACGCTGAGTCGCCCGGAACCATCGTACCGGCGAACATAAAATCCTGCCAGATTAATATTCCCTTTTTATCACACAACTCATAAAAATCGTCAGCGGCATAAACGCCACCACCCCAAACCCGGAGCATATTCATGTTGCATTCCACGGCATCATCAACTATTCTTTCATAATCCATTTTCGCGACACGCGGCAGAAAATTATCAGGCGGAATGTAATTGGCGCCCTTCATAAAAACGGGAATGCCATTTAGTTCAAATCCAAATCCGGAACCGATGGTATCTTTTTCTTGCAGCAGTTGTATTGTCCTGATGCCATACTTAACCTGATACAAGATGCTGCGAACCGGGTCATCAATGCTTAACTTCAAGTCATACAACTTCTGTGGGCCGAGGCCGTTACACCACCATAGCTGCGGCTGTGCAATCTTAAGTGGAATGGAAAAATCGTTGATGCCTTGCTTCAAGTTGAAAACAGCAGTAGAAGCCTCCGCAGTTGCATCATTAGAAAATGTGAAAGCGGATTTTTTTTCGGTTGTGGAATGGATGCGTGCTTTAATCGACAGGTATGCCGTATCCGTCGTCAGCGAATCGAGGCTGATTAATGCCTGCTGCAACATGTATCCGCTCCACGCCCTGAGGTGGATGGGTTTCCAAATACCACAGGTAAGTAGTCTTGGTCCCCAGTCCCAGCCATACTGGTATTGCGCTTTGCGTATAAACGCTTTGCCATCCACATCGCCGGCCATCTGATAAGGAAGGGTACTCACTTGTTGATAGCCCTTATTTATAGCGGAATAGAAGTGAATGAAGAGGTGATTACGATTGCTTTGGATGATCCTCCGCACATTGACGGAGTAATTCCTGAACATATTGTCTGCCTCTAAAATCAGTGTGTCATTCAGATAAACATCGGCATAGGTATCGAGACCTTCCAGCTGTAACTCAATATTCGTTTGATTGATCATACTGTCGGGGCAGACAAAAAAAACCTGGTATTCCCAATCCTGTTTTTCAACCCATTGCACACTGTCTTCATTGCTGCCGATAAACGGATCAGGGATCATTTGATTACTGATTAAATCTGTATGTACAGTTCCGGGTGTAAGGGCAGAGTGCCACAGTGTATCACCAAACATCCGGAATTGCCAGGTGGTATTATCGCCTGTAAGCGGAATGGAAATTATTTGTGCAATGGCGGAAAGGGAAACACAATGTAACGTCACGAGTACAATAAAAAACCTAAGCCTGCCCGCGCTGCAGCGGAATGCTGAATGGAGGCTCCGAATTCCGATGTTTACACCTTTGTAACGCAGAGCAGTTGTACTACTTATCATTCGACAAAAGTTGCCATGTATTAAGAGCAAGATTGATAATATTCCGGATACGATACAAATCGGAAACGTAACCGCCATCTGCCATTAGCTGCTTCGCGGAGAAATGAAATTCAATAGTGCCGCTTCTTTTCACAAGATCAGCAATGTTTTTTTCCGTGATACCGCCACCGGCAAGTATCGAAATCCTTCCATCTGCATGCTTCACAAGTTTACTTATAAGGTCAGCACCTTTGAGTGCATTTTCCTGCTGACCGGAAGTAAGTACTCGCCTGTATCCAAGTTGTGCGAGGATTTCCAAAGCACGGAGTGGTTCTTTTACCACGTCGAACGCACGATGAAAAGTTACAGACAGTGGTTTTGCTAATGCAATCAATTCAGCGCAACGTTTTTCATCAATTGCCATTTCACGTGTCAATATACCGAACACTACGCCGGCTGCCTTTACACTTTTACAGAAGCTGATGGATTCTTTCATGTGATTGAATTCCTCTCCCGTATAGCAGAAATCTCCTTCCCGCGGACGAATCAGCACATGTACCGGAATATGAACAATACGCAGGCTTTCTCGGATAACTTCTTTTGCCGGTGTAAGTCCGCCTACCTCGAGATTTTCACACAATTCAATACGGCTGGCGCCGGCCATCTGTGCATTAATAGCTGATTGGAGGCCGTTGGCGCAAACTTCAAAGATTAATTTATTTTGATGCATCGAAAGTTGCCGGAAATAAATGTAAGCTGACTTTCTATAAAGATATTATTCCACGCTGATTTCATCGGCAAATAACCATGCAGGATGCCCGGCACCTGCTTTACCGGCTGGTATGGTACCGATATTCTGTGCTACAATCCTGATATATCGTGCTGTTGTCTTATTGAAGCTGAAGATAGCATGTCTTCCTCCTTCTTTGCTGATTGCTTCATTGCTTCTGCTACCAGCTGTATGAAATGTTTTTCCATCATCAGATAGGGCAACCGTTACCTGTGCCGGAAGATAAATCCAGCTTCCTTCATCATTTAACAGGCCTAGTGTTACATGCGATACGGTGTGAAGCGCGCCGAGATCAATGATTGCATCAAGATCGTCACCGGAAAAGCCCAGCCATTCGCTTCCATTCCATGGGATGCGGCCATTGATACCGTTGACTAAGGTGAAAGATCCGCCAATCCCGTATTTAGGATTGGGTTGGCGGGCAAATGTGATTGGTTTACCGGTTGCCAGGTTCAGCTGGAATTGTTGCACCAACTCAGGCCCTGTATTTCCTGCAACATCTTTGGCAATGGTGTTCAGCCTTATGGACCGGCTGATCAGCAGATCTATCGGTGTTTTTTCAAACCGGGTATTATTGGTGGCTGAAAGTATTTCATTTTCATATGAACTCAGGTTGTAGTTGATCGTTGCTTGTGGAACATCAGAAGAGAGGCGCACGATGACTCCGGCACCGTTGCTGTTAGGACGCACTTCCATCTTAACCTGCAGCAATGCCTTTGAATAATTGATGTTAAGGGCATTGAAGAGCGGGAAATGAAAGGTGGTGAGTCGTGTGGTGAAATCAAGGTAGTTGCGGTTTTCTTTTTTACTCCACAAGACCTCGCTCATTGCGCACATACGTGGAAAAATCATGTATTGCAGCTTTGAAAAGGAAGAGATGTATTCTGTCCAAACATTGGCCTGCCCGCCAATGATGAATGATTGCTCACTAGTTTCGAGCGCGGGCGGAACTGGTTCAAAAGCATACACTTTTTCCAGTGGTATAAAACCTCCGATTGCTAATGGTTCATTAGCATTTGGTGACTGATAATAATCAAAGTAGCAAAAATCTGTTGGAACCATAACTACCTCATGCTGCATGTTTGCAGCCTTAACACCACCGTCAAATCCTCTCCAGCTCATGATGGCTGCATTCTTTGTCAAACCGTCATGAAGAATTTCATCCCAGCCAATCATCTTCCTGCCTTTTTCACTGATGAAGTCAGCAATTTGCTGCGTGAAGTATCCCTGCAGTGCCTCTTCATCCGGTAAGCCGAGTTGCCTGATAAGATCCTGGCAATAGCGACTGTTTTTCCATTGTTCTTTCGGACATTCATCGCCACCAATATGAATATAGCTTGAAGGAAAAAGATTGATTACTTCCTGCAAGACATCTTTCATAAAGGAAATGGTTTGTTCTGTCGGACACAATACATCATTGAATACGCCCCAGTTTTTTGCCACCGCTATTGTATTTCCGTTGCAGGACAGTTCAGGATAAGCGGCTATCAACGCTGTGACATGACCCGGCATTTCAATTTCCGGTACGATGTTGATGAATCTTTTTCGTGCATAGCTGATCACCTCTTTTATTTCATCCTGCGTATAGTATCCGCCATACGGCATGGAATCAAACTGCGGGTTGTCGCTGTAATGACCGATTAATGTGCCGTTGCGCCACGCGCCGGTTTCTGTTAAACGCGGGTAACGTTTTATCTCGATTCGCCAGCCCTGATCATCGGTAAGATGCCAGTGGAAGGTATTGAACTTGTACGCAGCGAGGTAATCGAGGTATTGTTTCACTTCCGCTACTGAAAAAAAGTGACGTGCCACATCGAGGTGCATGCCCCGCCAGGAAAAGCGTGGATAGTCGGTGATTTTAAGTTGTGCGACCGAAACACGCTCGCCGGCAACAGCTGAATGGCAACATTGTAACAAACTTTGCAGTGCATAAAAAATTCCTGCCCCGCTGCCTGCACTGATCATCACTTGCCGGTCATTCACAGACAGACGGTATCCTTCCGGCGGCAGATCTGATGAAGCGGTTCGCTGCAACTGAATTACATCCGCTGTTTGATGGCTGAATGCTGATGCGGTGAGGTTCAGTGAGAATCTTTCTTTTATTGTTTGAACAAAAATTTCAGCGGCTCCTGCATCTTCTTCATTACTCCACGTGATAACCGTACTGCCCGAGAGGCTGAAATTGCCGGGAAATCTCTCTATTGAAACGGGTATAGGTATAATCCCTGGCGGCGTTGTATCCTGCGCAAGCGAAGGGGAGGTTGTTAAATAACAACATAGCAGCGCAAATAAGATCATGATCCGGCTGTGCTGCCTCAAGTTAATCAATTGATAAATCAGGCGTCTCGTTGTTGTGGGCATATCAGTTCGGCGGTAATATGAGGCTAACGCAGTTCGTGCCATATGATGGAGGCAGCGCCAAGAATGGCCGCATCGCCATCGTTAAGCAAAGACGGCAGGATTTTTATTTTGTTACGATAAATCTTGAGCAGGTTTTCTTCAAAAGAATCGCGGGTTGGTTTAAAGATGAGTTCCCCCGACTGCGCCAATCCACCGAACAGGAAGATAGCTTCAGGGCTCAGGTAAGTCACTGCGTTAGCCAGTGCAATGCCCAATATATGACCTGTGTAATTGAATGCGGTCAATGCCTCTTCATCTCCTTCTTTCGCCTTTTCATAAATAAATGCAGCGGTGATTTTCTCCGGTTCAATCGGAGCACGCCTGTCTTTTTCTGCGAGAAACTTCATGTATGATTTGCGGATACCGGTAGCAGATGCATAGGTTTCAAGGCATCCATAGCGACCGCAGCCGCACAACCGGTTACTGTTTTCTTTAATGATCGTATGTCCCATCTCGCCTGCGAATCCATCATGGCCATAGACAAGCGCACCATTCGAGACAATACCGCTGCCAAGACCGGTACCGAGCGTGATAAAAATAAAATGCTTCATGTTCTTTGCGCCACCGAAGAGCATTTCGCCTATTGCAGCGGCCTTTGCATCGTTGGTGAGTACTACCGGTAAATGAAGTGCTTCTTTGAAATGACTGGCCAATGGAACGATGCCTTTCCAGGGCAGGTTGGGCGCAAATTCCACGGTGCCGGAATAGTAGTTGCCATTAGGGCTGCCAATGCCTGCGCCAACCAGTTCCACGCCTTTCAGTTTTTGTACCAGTTGCAGAATGGAGGCTGATATTACATGGGCAAAGTCTTCTGCGCGTTTAAAATCCGGCGTTCTTGCCGTTTCCTGCAGCAGGATGTTACCCTTTTTATCTACAATGCCATACTTAGTGCCTGTGCCACCGATATCAATGCCAACAACAACTTTTTTCGCCATAGCCAATCATTTTGAGGTTAAGATGGGCAGAAATATTCCGATTACAAAATGATGGTAAATGCGGGTAATTTAAACAGAGGAAACAGCAACATAATAAACGTGGCATTAAACAAAGCATTACCAGGCATTGCGTGTTTTATCAATTACCACCTTGTTTTTTATGCCGATGAATGGTTTGAATTTCTTTGTGGAACTGATCTCGATACCTTCCCAACTGCCATTGTCACATCGAGAGGTGATCGTGCATCCATCGAGGATGAGGGTTGACTTAGGTTGTAGCATGATTTTGGCACCTGGTGGCAGCGATACGGTACAACGGATGGTGAGGAATGCATTGTTTTCAACAATCAAATCACCTGACAAATCCATGGAGCCGTTCCATTCTATGTTTTCGCCTGTGGCAATGGTAATTGTCTTTTCCGGCTGATAGGTGCACCAATCCGGTACGAGGAAGCGCCGTGAGGTTTTATCGTTATAAAAATTCATACACACTTTGGCCACCTGGCAGGGTGTAAAGGCTTTTTTATAGGCATTGTAATCCATCACATTATTGGAACATATCTCGCAGGGAGGCGGGCCGAAATTCCAGCAGCCGGGATGCTTGGGCGTATCATCGCAGCCATCATCCACATTCCATGTGTGCGAGAGGCCAAGGCAATGACCGAGCTCGTGATTCAAGAGCCCCGAAAGATCCCAGGTGCCGAACCGCAGGGTATCACCATTATCCATCACCACCGGATTCTTCCAGAGATAGTACGATCCCACCAGTTTGGCCCATGGTCCCATACCCACACCGTCACTTGAAGCTTTATACGTGGCACTCTTAACACTGTCGGGATCATGTTCAATCAAAAAGACATTGATCACCTTTTCTTTCTGAACACCATACAGCTCATATTGCCGTTTGTCATACACGTTGTTCTGTTTCTTTGATTTCTTATTCATGGCAAACAAGGAATCGTTACGGTGAATATATATTCCGTTATCATCGGGATTGGCGGGATCACCGCTAAGAATATACCGGTATGGAACAGGTACCACTTCCGTTGTATTGTCTTTTGGCAAGAACATTTTTTCATTACTGCCTAGCCGGCCATTTGCATCTGCCAACAATTGTTTAAGAAATACTTCCGCTTCGGCGCGTGAAAAGTTATTGTTCCCTTCTCCATCCTGAATAATATGAAAATTAATACGGACGGTACGCATGGGTGTAAATGCTGCATGCAATGAATCATACAGATAAGATTTATAGATGGTACAGGAGTTGGGAATGTTTTTTTTGGCTGATGAATCTATTGTTGCATCCGCTTTTGTTGCAAACCTAGTGGCTTTATGCTGACTATAAGCAGGTAAAACAAGGACTTGCGATAAAAGGATAAACAACAGTGAGTATTTTGACATATTGATGGAAAATTATGAGAGAATGTACAAGTAAAAAGCGGTTGGTTTCCCTCTTTGGATTATTAAATCATGCCTTGATGACAAAAGGTTGAAATGGCTGAATGGATAAATCGTTGTGGTGAATAAGGTGCGCAATTCCATTGATTGATGAAAGATATGCAAGTTCAGGTTTTATTCTTTCACCTGCTAAACAATTAACCATCCGGCTATGCAGCAAATTATTCTGATTTTGCCGTTTGAGTCAAATTCCTGTACGTTTGCAAAAAGACCAATCATGCGCATAAGTGTCTATTTCCTGTTGTTTGCTTTGCTGACATCCTGCACTTCACAAAAGGAGAAAGCAGAAGTTGAAATAAAAGCAAATCTTGAATTGGTGAACCAGAGTTTCTCGGATAATAAGCTGGATACTGCAGCCGCTAGTACGGTGGAGCAGGGTATTGGTAATTTCCTGGATAAATATCCGCAGGATTCGATGGCTTCGGTATATCTTTTTGAGCTCGGCCTTTTGTACCAGAAACAAAGAAAGTTTGAACAAGCCATCAACGCCTTCGATAAAGTGTATCGTGAATACCCTGATTCAAAGCATGCGCGTAATGCTGTCTTTCTGGAGGGCTTTTTATATGCCAATGTGCTTAATAACTATGACAAAGCCAGAGAAAAATATCAGCTCTACCTTGATAAATTTGCTGCAGCCGACGAGAAAATGACGAGTGATGTGCGGCTGGAATTGCAGAATCTCGGTAAGTCACCGGATGAATTATTGAAAGAGATTCTGGCGAAGGATTCATTGGATGCTCTGTAAGAGAGGTTCAACTCATTGCTGGATTGCTGTTAATCCGTTGCCGGCATTTACCATTCACAAAACTATTACCACCAACTTCCGGAACATCGTGTTGCATTGCCCTGTAATCTGAGGCGAAGGATTATTCCTTGTTTGAATGGTTTTCATTGACATAATTTCAAAAATAAATACTCATCCCTCGCTATCCTCAGGTCAATTCTTTTTTATTGCCGGAATTGTATCGGTGTTTATCATGCAGCATACTTGACCTCTAAAAATTATCTTTGAGAATTACCGGACAAATAAAATCGGCTTTTCATGGGTAAATGGGTTTTTGGCGTCTTCGCTGCCATAAAATGGTTTCGTCTTTCATGGATGCGTCTCACCGGAAAATCAGAAGCGGATCTTCATGTTGAAAGAGTGGTGTATGGCAGGGCCTGGTCTGACTTCTGCGATCGTCTCAAATCCGCCGGTGCAGCACTTGTCTATCCCGGAGCGCCTGTGGATGCTTTTCAGCAGGCAGAAGGTATTCGCTATCTCACCCGCCTTACACGGGCAGCACTCGAGGCTTACATTGAATACGGTGACACTGCCTTTCCGGAATTGAGAAGGATGGTGCATGAAACCGTCAAGCTTGGCGCCGATAACCCTGACAATTTTTATCAGAATGCACAGATCAGCGGCAGTTATGAATATCGCATCACCGGTAAAAGAAATAGCATCGACTATATTGGGTTCTTCACGCAAAACGGCGTGTATGGTCAGCCGGGCGGCATGGCACCCTGTGGTGTGATTGAATCAAAAGATTTAATTGTTGAAGCTGACGGCAGCTTTGAAATTATCCTGAGTAAGAGCCGCAAAGGGACGAACTGGCTGAAAATCGAAGATGCAACGAGCTTGCTGATCGTGCGGCAAACATTTCTTGACCGGCAAAACGAAGTGCCCGCAGCATTAAAGATTGAAAATCTGAATGGAAAAAAGGTGCCTGATCCGCTGACCGCTGAAAAGATTGACAGGGGACTCGAAACCGCCGCACTATTTATTGCCGGTGCACCATTTTTATTTGCAAAATGGGCAAACGGTTTTAAAAAGCATTCAAACAGGTTACCGCAATTCAGCCCCGAAGTTTCCAATGCAGCAGGAGGCGATGCAAGCATCATCTACTATCACAGTTACTGGACACTGCAAGAGGACGAAGCGCTTGTTATTAAATTCATGGCGCCCGATTGCGACACCTGGAATTTTCAATTGAATAATTACTGGATGGAATCGCTTGATTACCGGTATTTCCCTGTCTGCATCAATAAACATACTGCGGTGGCTGAAGAGGATGGCAGCATCAAAATCATTGTCTCAAAAATAAATCCGGGAGTCCTGAACTGGATTGATACATGTAATCACACGGAAGGAACCATGTGCCTTCGCTGGTACCGGTTGAGAAATGGCGCGCAGCCCGTTGAGCCGGAATGCAGTGTCACTAAAATTGCCTACCTGTTGTAAGATGAACAGGCATCAGACAGTTACCGCTATCAGTTACAGGAAAAAACCTGCCTGGTTTAATCTGATCAACAGTGGCTGGCGGAATTCCTATTTTCTCGGAACAAAAATCAACCTAAGCAAGGATCACCTCATCAGCCTCGCCCGTAAAAGGACGGCATTGCATGATTTCGGAAATGACTTTTGGGATGAGCCATTGCAGAGAATGCTTGACGCCATTGAAGGAGAAGCGCAATTGTCACCTGTTGGCAGGTTCATCACACGGGAACGATTGGTGGGCCTGCTTGCTGTCAGACTGCGGGCTGAAAATGATTTCAAACGCAACCCACACATTCTCGGGCAGGATCTGTATCCCGTTCAATTGATTTGCGGGTTGCAGCGTACCGGTACCACTAAGCTGCAAAGGTTACTTGCGGCAGATCCTGAGAACAGGGTATTGCTAAGCTGGGAAGCCATCAACCCTGTTCCACTCAGTAATGATTCTCGTGAGAAAGAAAAAAGAATCAGGACAGCGCGCCTCAGTGAAAAGGCGTTGCGGCTGATGGCACCCTCATTTTTCGCTATTCATCCTGTTGAACATGAACAACCGGAAGAAGATATCCTGCTGCTTGATGCCACTTTTTTGAGCACTACTGCCGAAGCGACAATGCATGTTCCATCCTATGCTGCATGGCTTGAAAAAACGGATCAAACCATCGCGTATCAATACATGATCAAGCTGTTGAAGTACCTCCAATATCAGCGGCCTGCGAAGCGGTGGGTATTGAAGAGTCCGCATCATCTTGAATTTCTTGATATCATCAAGCAGCAGATGAGTGATGTTCATTTTATATGGACGCACCGGGAAATAAGTGAAAGCCTGCCATCTTTCCTCAGCATGGTGGCTCACAGCCAGACTATATTCAGCGAATCAGTGTCGCTTGCCCGTGTGGCGGAGCACTGGGTCAGGAAGACGGCACATATGCTTTCACGTGGCATGGCGTTCAGAGAAAATAATCCCGACTTGCATTTTACCGATGTGTTTTATGATCAGCTGGTGGCGGATCAGTTTGCTGCGCTGGATACTATCTATCATCACCGCGGTGCAGTTTCGGCAGCATTGCGTGACAGGTTTATTAAGGCCGGACAACAACACCGGCAACATAAATATGGCATGCATAGATATAGCCTTGCAGATTTTGGCTGGAGCGTCGAACAGATCAAAAATAATTTTCAGTTTTATTCAACATTTCTCAGCAACATCAGCCATTGAAATATGACCGGTCAGAAAAAGAGATATTCAAATGCAGTTACCGCAACCATCAGCGGTATAACCGATCTGTTCATGAAACAGCAAAACATTGTTTCATTACGCGATGACGACAGGCTGGACGGAAAAAATGTGTTGATCACCGGTGCAAGTTCAGGTCTTGGTTTAGCAGCCGCCATTCAATTGGCATCGCGTGGGGCCAAGGTATGGATGGCATGCCGCAGTGGAATTCCCGAAAAAGGAGAGATGGTGAAAAAAAGGTCGGGCAATCAACAGGTAACGATGCTGCAGGTTGACCTTGCTGATCTGCAGTCAGTCATTGCGCTGACCAATACGTTGAAAGCACAGGCAGTTAAAATTGATGTACTGGTGGACAATGCCGGAATGGTTCCGGGCAAGAGCCGTAAAACAAAACAGGGAATGGAGGAAATGTTTGTGGTAAATTACCTCTCAAAATTTTTGCTTACACGGCTGATGCTGGAAAACGAACTGTTCAACACAGAACAGGGAAAGGCGCCAAGGATCATTTATGTCGCATCAGAGAGTCATCGTAATCCCGGTGAATTTGATTGGGATGCATTCGGCAAGTACAAATCATATCCAATGACAAAAACAGTTGAATACTATGGTTACTATAAGTTGCTGCTGACAACATTTGCGAATGAACTCAGCAGAAGAATCAACCATCAGCCGCATGTTGCCTATTCGGTCTTCGCGTTGTGTCCCGGACCTGTAAATTCCAACATTGCGCGGGAAGCACCGCTTGTGTTCAAGCCATTACTGAAACTGGTCTTCAAACTGTTTTTCAGAGATCCGGCTGTCGCGGTACAGCCCGTTGTTTATTTTGCGGCATCGCCGGAAGTAGAGAAGAAACCGATTGACTATCTTTTTCTCATGAGCAGGAAGGATATGGATGATAAAGCGACTGATAAGCAGAATGGCGCCCGGCTTTGGAAGCTCTCGGAAGAATTGCTGAGGGAGCATGGCATTTTCTTTTCCAGATAATACCATTGATTGAAAATTTACAGGTAATAGCAGTATGCGCTTACACTGATCTTACATGGTATTCCACCGCCAGGTATGTTTCCATAGTGCTATAATCAATGAATGAACTGGTGTCGGCATATACGGTGATCATGCGTGGAATTATGATGAATGGATTTCCAAAAAAGCGAAATGGATTCAGCAGATCGGCCGGAGTCCTGAGCTGTTCTTCCACAATGCCATTAAAGGCAGGTGCATTCGGGGTGATTGATTCCTTCACTTCATTACGGACGTAATTCCACAGCGGGTGAATGCGCAATGAAAGCGGTGTATGCCCGTTGTGCCAGCGATGAATGAACAGATCATAACTCAGCCCTTTTTTTTTCGAAAACAGCGTGAGCAGACAAACACCCGGAGTCACAGCTCCATCTTTCCAGTGCCTGTCGTAGGCTACCGGCACCGCTTCTTCTGCGTGATAGGCACCACGAAAACCATCTGCATTGAGCAGCTGCTGAACTGGCATACGAATGGATTTATAGATGGAAATCACCGCAATCTTTTTTTTGCAAAATGGAATGACGGATAGGCGGGGTGGCGCAGATTCCGTGATAGTATATTTAATGGCGCCGGGTTGTAATTCATTATGGACGACGGAAACTATTGCGGCAATCCGCTGCCTGAAGGCTTCGTAGGTCTCCTTTGTATTGCCTTCCACCATATAAATCTCTTTGTTCATCTGCTTGCCGGTTATTTGAATATTTTGTGCGAACAATGCATGCGATTCACAAAATAAAAACTTCATGGCGGCAAAACTGAATATTCTTGTTACCGGCGGAACGGGCTTCCTCGGCAGAGCCATCATACATGAACTGCTGGATGAGCATGTGCCATTAAGTATAGCATCCGTCACTATCCTGGGACTGAAAGAAAGAAGTGCATGGATTGATGACCGGATTCAATATGTGCAAGGCGACATCTGCAACAGAGAAGAAATGAACCGTGCATGCGCCGGCATCGATCTTGTTATTCATACCGCAGCTATTGTTGACTGGGGAACCAAGAGACCGGAGGAAGTTTACCGTGTTAATTTTGAAGGAACGCGCAATGTGGTGGAAGCCTGCAGGAGCAACCAGGTAAAATGGTTGTTGTACACGAGTTCGCTCGATGTAGTGATGACGGGTAAGCCATTGACTAATATTGATGAATCGCAACCTTATCCGGCCCGTCATCTGAATATGTATTGCGAAAGCAAATGCAAGGCAGAGCAACTTGTGCTGTCAGCAAACGGTGAACAATTGAGAACAGCAGTGTTGAGGCCTGCCGATATCTGGGGTGAATATGATCCTTACCATCTTCCACCACTAATTGAAATGGCCAAAAAAGGATTGTATGTTCGAGTCGGGAACGGCAGTGCTTTAAACCAGCATATTTATGTGGGCAATATGGCCTGGGCGCATGTGCAAATTGCAAAGGTGCTTGTTGATGGTCAACAAGCAATGGCCGGACAGGCTTACTTCATTACAGATGGCCCGGGCACCAACTTTTTTAAGTTCTTCGATGAGATTGTCATAAGATCAGGATATACTATCCGTCCACGCAATGTTTGGTTGCCACGATGGCTGATGTACGCGATTGGAGCTATTACCGAATTTTTGGCGTTGCTCTTGCGCCCCATAATATATTATAGTCCGAAGCTCAGCCGCTTTGCCGTGTTGTACATCACCACTGACTTTACTTTCTCTTCAGCAAAGGCAAAGCGTGATTTTGGATTTGAACCGAAATACAGTAAGGAGGAAGCGATAGCGCGCACCGCAGTTTTTTTCCGCAAGCCGGGCAAAACACATCAGTAGTATCAAATTGTAAACCTGCAAATGAAGGTCGGTTAATACCAACAGGCGGTAGTTTTTATGACTTGAAGGTTTATATAAGCCGTTCTATTAGGCCCTTTCTCTTCACAATGTTTTTATAATCCCATTGAATCCGCGCTGATTTTTCCAGCCAGCGTTTCAAATCACTTTTATTCACCTGCTTCACGTCAGTATAACGTACTTCAGCGGCTTTGAAGCTGCCCTCTTTCTGCAGCATTGGTTCATCAAATGATTGCCCGCTCCAGAACAACAACCGGATACAATTTTTCAGTTTGTGGTAACCTACAATGGGATTTCCTTCGATAAACCAAACCGGATGAGCATGCCAGATCTTATTTTCGGCCGCAGGTAAATGGCGGTTGATGCATTGCGCAAGTAAGGAGCAAATAGCATTGTCGTCCGCATTAAGCGATTCATTGTATCGCAGTACGTCTTTGTTCATATCGGCTGCTTGTGTGAAGCTTGATGAGAATCACAGTCACTTCTTCCGTTCACTTTTTTTAACATCACTCAATGCCGGCGTTACAAAAAGGATGAATTGAGATTAAACAGGAGTGCCGAAAAAATTCGAGTAATTGAGCAGTAATGCCAGGGCGCTTATTACACAATAGATTATCTGAACCATCGAAAAACGGGTCTTTTTTGCGTAATGAAAATAATGCCATGCAAACATCAAAGGATAAAACCATAAAGCTATCCAGGCCCAGTATTCACCATGCCTGAATGGAAGCCATAAGATGAGCAAAGCAAATAAATTCAGTCCGAGCATCTGGCTGGTAAAATCAATTAACAGGAATCTCATTGCCTTACCTGCCTGCAATGATGATGCAGCTGTTTCTTGCAGGTCGAAGCCTGCTGCTATACTTAGCATGTTATAAGCGCCTTCACTTTTTATGCTCCAGACAATGCTGAATATTGCACCAATGGCACAGAAGTAGGTGAAGATGGAAAGGGCAAAAATCATGGGAGCATTCATATCTTTTTTTTTATTACGAAAATAATGATGTCCCGTTAAATATTCAATTTTTCATGTAACGTTATTTCATTTGGCAGTGCATTCATTGCAGTTGTTCAAACAGGTTTAAACAGACAACAGGGAATTGCAGGAATTTTTTCCGGCTCCAGTTATAACTACATGAAGTTATGGCAGAAACAAATTGCTGTGTCAATCGAAAATTACTGTGATTTTAGATTTGACATCAGTTAAAGCAGCATATACAAATTGTTATCCGGCGGATGGACAAAATTGAATTGCAGGTGTTCCGGGAACCTGCATGAATCTTTGCCTGCACTATATGAAAGCAGTCACGCTGATATGTTACTTCAACAAGTTTACATATCCATGGGTGACTACTTTTTCACAGGTGCCCGATTCAACAGAGAGATAATAGATATAGGTACCCACGCTGCAGATTTTTCCAAGATAGGTACCATCCCAGCTGTCGGCAGGATCGTCTGAAGCAAAAAGTTGTTTACCCCATCGGTCAAAGATGAACAGTTGATAATTCTTCAGTTGTGTTCCCGACAATACCGGTGCAAAGACATCATTGATACCATTGCCGTCCGGTGTAAACGCATTAGGAACAAAATACTTGGTGTTAAACTGCACATAGATGGAATCTGTCACATCACAGCCTGTTGCGTCTTTGATGGTTGCCCAATACCAGCCAGTGGAAGTGACGGTTTTCGTTGGTGAAACCGTATTGTCAAACCAGAGTGTCGCTGCTGATGAGCTTACTATTTCATACGAACTGCCAATGCAAAGCAGCGTATCATCGGGAAGAAATGTTCCGGGCAGCACGGTTAGTTCCAGTGTATAAATGCTGTCACATCCCTTAGATGTCAGGAAAGCGGCGGTATAGGTTCCGCTTGCAGACAAGAAAGTGCCATGGAAATCATAAACATCGCCCGGGCATAAAGTAACCGCATCGCTGAAATGATAAGACGGATGAACGGTGAGGTCTAATGTGCGGATAGTATCACAGCTGCCGGCAGTTTTAATGGTATCAACATAGATGCCCGTGCTGGTATATCCCAGATAATTTTCTCCACTGCAAATAATGCGTGTCAAAGCAACGGGGAATGAAATGTTATTGCCAATCACCGTGGCTATACTGTCGATGATGCAGCCTTCCGGCGAGCGAACATAAATGGTATAAGTACCGGCGTCCACATCATTAAAAACGCCGCTGCTTTGATAATTCACACCATCAATAGAGAAGGTGGAGTTAGGTCTGTTGGTGGTGATGGTGATAGTTCCGTTATGCAATGAACTGCAATCGGAATTAGTGGTTGCAATGCCTGTAATCTCAAAAGAAGGAAGATCAATCTGGCTGGGAGCAAAAAACAGGTTGCCTACGGGCGTGCCGTTCCAAATCGCATTACCCTGGCTGTTTGTGAAGTCATTTTCAAATTTGTAGTATGCAATGAGCCCTGCCTGTGTTGATGGGTTAGGAAGGTCAAGCATATTCGCGGCAATCTGTTCCTGTGTACGGCAAATATTCCAGATGCGCACTTCATCCATCTTTCCCAAAAACTGCTCTGCCTGATTAGTGCTTTGATTACCAATAGCGGCGGGCAGATCATTTTGAAACAAGTTACCGCTGAATGGTTTTTCAATAACAAGACAACCATTCACATAATATCGTACAAACGAGCCATCATAGGTTCCTGCAATATGATACCATGTTTTTGAAGCCATCGTAAATGGATTCGCCATTTGCAAAAACTGTGTGGCTCCGCTATTGCCACTCACATAGGTGGTAAGTTCAAATGTCTGCGGCCTGAGCAGATAATTCACATCATCGGGAAAAGAGTGCTTGCTGACAATATTGATAGTGCTGAATCCATCCCGGTAGATAAGTGCTTCCACCGTAATCTGATTTCCCGGAACATCGAGGTCGCCGAGATTCAGCCATGTTGGATCCTGTGTAAGACTGAGTGTTTGTGAGCAGACGGGAGAAACAGCCAATAACAGTAGTATGCAAAAACCTAATGCAACTGATTTCATTCCCTTGAATTGTGACAGCAAAAGATGCAATGAAAGCAGTTTCAAATTTAGTCAAATTATCAGCGTAAGAACTTCTGTATAGTGGTGTATGCCCATTTCACAGGTTTATACCAATGTTGTTGACCTTTAGTCAGAACAGAGAAATTATTGCTTTCCTGAAAAAGGCAATGATGCTTCACTTGCCAGTTAACGGCTGACCGTTAGTTTGTTTATTTTAAATATTCCGCCAGCCAGTCTTGCACAGTTTGGTAAAAGAACCTGCTGTTTTCGGCTTTTAAGATCCAGTGATTTTCTTCCGGAAAGACAATCAGTTTGCTTGGAACTTTCTGCCGCTGTAATATATGCCAGTTCTCAATGGAGTTATTGATGGGCACACGGTAGTCCAGTTCACCTACCGTAATAAGCATTGGTGTTTTGAAGTTGGCCGCGTAACGATATGGATTTTGTTCTTTCCAGACTTTAGCATCCGTCCATGGTGCGCCGCCATTCATCACTTCGCGGCCATAGATTACATCGCTTGTGCCCCATTGCGATATGCTGTTTACCAGACCTGCATGCGAGATGAGGCATTTATAATGTGTGGTAGTAGCCTGCAGCCAGTTGGCAAGATGTCCGCCATAGCTTGCGCCGCCTGCAGCCTGGCGGGTGCCATCAATAAATGAAAAGCGTTTTATCGCATCTGCTGCCGCACCGTTTATTTCTTCACCCGGGCCTTTGAAAGGATCGTACTGAATATCCTGTCCGAATTTTTCTCCATAGCCGGTTGATCCTGTATAGTCTGTTAGCAAGAGTACATAACCCGGGCTGGCAAGCAAATGATAATTCCACCTGTAGCCCCAGTTTTCTTTCCATGAACCGGCCGGACCACCATGTATTACCACAAACAATGGATATTTCTTAGCGGGATCAAATCCTGCCGGTCGCACCAAAAGGCTTCTTATCTGCTGACCTTTCTTGCCGGTGTACC
Source organism: Chitinophagales bacterium (assembly GCA_019694975.1). Classification (NCBI taxonomy): domain Bacteria; kingdom Pseudomonadati; phylum Bacteroidota; class Chitinophagia; order Chitinophagales; species Chitinophagales bacterium. The sequence continues at coordinate 773,578 of JAIBAY010000002.1, read as the reverse complement.
AAACAGTTTCAACCGCCGGAAGATCAAGTTGTGCGAGTTTTGCTTTATTCATTTCCGTCAGCATGGTATGACTGCCATCGGCATTAAGGCGGGCAATTTCGGGTGGGCTGGATGCTGTTTCATAATTGGCAACTACCGTTGTGGTGCCTGTCGTTCCTGTGCTGACACTTGTGAAGCAACCGGCAGAAGCCGTACTAATAATCTTCGGATCGCCACCATTCAACGGCAGCGTGTAAATCTTGTCTCTGCCCTGATCCTCCACGCTCATATAAACGAGATCACGGGTAACCACATAATTATTGATGCCTCGGTCAATTTTTTCACTCATCATCGTTTTGTTTTGCATGGAAGGCCAGTCGAAGCGCACGAGGCGATTAAGGTTATACACTTTATAGTTATTTACAAGCGAGCTGTAGCAGAGTAGATACCTGCCATCCCTCGTGACCTGAGGATTTCCATAGTCATTCTTATCATTGGTAAGTCTTGTTGCTTCACCACCATTTACTGTAACCTTGTACAATTGCGAGAAAGGTTCCTGGTAAGCAGCAGTATTGGCATTATCGCTGACAGCGAGTATCACTTCTTTGCTGTCGGCACTCCACGCTGCGCCTGTGTAGTCGAAGCCTTCCGATCTGCTGAGTGCCACATCGGTGAAAAGATCCCTGGCAACACTTCCTGCTTCAACAGCCTGCACAAAAGCATGGTCCTGCATTTCATCCCGCCAGTGATCAAAGTCACGGATGGGAAAAGAGGTATAAACACGGGCTTTGTATTTAAGTTTCTTCTTGTCTTCTGCGGCTTTCTTGTTCGCTGAATCGGTATAACACAAAGGATAAACGGTGCTGTTGAACAAAATCATTTTCCCATCCGGGCTCCAGCGTGGGGCGGAGGCACCGGTAGATAAAGTAGTGAGGCGCTGACCTTCACCTCCTTCCCTGATGTTCATTGTATAAATCTGTGCTACTTCATCACCGTCTCGTTTCGCCACAAAAGCGATGAATGTACCATCCGGACTCCAGGTGTATCCTGATTCACCTGCTTTGCCTGCTGTCAGTTTTCTTGCAGGTGAATGACCATCAGCCGCCACGAGCCAGATATCACTGACTTGTTCCTTCTCATCATAAGCCGCTTCAGTAACACTGAACATCACCCAATTACCATCCGGGCTGACGGCGGGCGCACCCACCCGGTTCATCAGCCACATGTCTTCATGTGTGATAGCTTTTTTATCCTGGGCATAAAGGTTACAGAAGCAAAATAAAAGACCGGCAATGAGTGTGATTTTTTTCATTTCTTTTTTGTAGCTGGTTTATGGAAGTCTGGTGTATGATGAATGATAAGTGAAGTAGTTGATTTATGATGTAGGTTATGGCGGGTTATCCACCTAATGCTGCATGCAGCACCTGTTTCATTTCTTGGATGGATTGGATAGAATTTATTTTACCATTGCGGGCGAATGAGATCATGCCTGTTTCTTCTGATACTACAATGGAGATCGCATCCGTTTCCTCCGTAATGCCGATAGCAGCGCGGTGTCGCAGGCCGGCCCGTTCCGGAACCGATGAACTCTCGGATATGGGAAGTACGGTTCCGGCAAATACAATTCTATTTTGTGAGATGATGACTGCGCCATCATGCAATGGGCTCGATTTTTCAAAGATGCTTTCCAGCAGCTTTGCTGAAATCACTGCATTTATTTTTACGCCAGGACTGTTAAAATCATTTAATTTGAAAGTGGAGTAGAATACCATCAGTGCGCCGGTTTTGGTTCTGGAGAAATAATCAATGGCACTTTCAATTTCAACGGCATCCTGATCCTGCTGCTTCGTGCGTTTTTTCTTGTTGCCGCGAATAAAGTCCCAAATGTTTTCCCTGTCACCAAGCCCTGCCTTGCCGAGTTTTAAAAGGAAGCGGCGGATCTCCGGTTGAAAAACAATTAATATGGCAATGAGGCCGGCATTCACGAAGGCGCCTATGATATCCGTCAAAAAATGAAGTTTCAGAAACTTCACCAACAGGTAAGCGCTGTAGATGAGCAACATGCCGAAAAAGATATTCATGGCCCGCGTACCGCGCACCAACCGGTACAATTCAATCACCAGCAGTCCCACCAATATCAGGTCGATGACATCGATGAGTTCAAATTCATGCGAGAATATTTTATACAGTAACGGCATGCAGTTGTTGTATGAGCTGAATCGTTTCTCTTGCTTCCTTCACATCATGTACCCTGAGTATGCCGGCACCATTGAGCAATGCAACGGTGTTTAAAGCTGTTGTACCGTTCAGCGCATCGGCAGGATTTATCTTCAGCACCTGGCAAATCATTGATTTCCTCGAAATGCCGGCTAATATAGGCAATCCAAAGAGCCGGAACAGCGGAAGTGCGGATAACAACTGAAAATTGTGCTCTATAGTTTTACCAAATCCAAATCCGGGATCAACCACCACATCATGTATGCCCAGTAATTGCAGTTGCAGTATCTTCTTCTTCAGCCAGTCAAAAATTTCCTGTGTCGCATTTTCATAGCCGGGACCGGCTTGCATGGTGGCCGGAGTGCCTTGCATATGCATAAGCACATAAGGCACACTTAATCTGGCAACAGTTTTCCATAAATCAGGATCGAAAGCACCTCCGGAAATATCATTGGCGAAGGAAGCGCCGTGATCAACTGCATGCTGAAGCACTGTGCTGCGAAAGGTATCAATTGAAATCACGGCATCAGGAAACCGGCGATGTATCGCATCCACTGCAGGAATGACTCTCGACAGTTCTTCCTGTTCGCTGATGATTGTTGCACCGGGCCGGCTCGACATGCCACCGACATCGAGTATGGCAGCACCTTCCAGGAGCATTTTTTCAGCCTGCTGCAGCAAGTTGTTTTCATTGACCAACTTACCGCCGTCGTAAAATGAATCGGGAGTTACATTAATGATACCCATCACAACAGGCGTGCTGATATCGAGCAGCTTCCCATGGCAGTTCAGCGTCTTCTTTGTTGAAAAGATTGTATTTTTCGCAGTCATTGTTGGTAAAAATATTCCCAAAAAAATTGGAAAGCAAAACAAGCAGGCAGTTTGATGAACAGGCGGGTGCCTGCAAAGACCTGTTCTCAAAGAAAGCGAAAGACTATGGAACATCCTGGAGAATTCTAAGACTCTCTTCGCTGGCCGATCAGATCTTTATCAAAGCGCAGCGTATCCGTACCATTGACAGGCTGGAAGTAAAGCAGGTCGCGGAAGAGATGGACAGTGAGTTTATCGGCATCGTAAATTATTCCGTGATTGCACTCATCCGGTTGTCGCTTGGTGCGAGGATTGAAGAACCGCTCGCCCATGAAGAACTGATGCAGCAGTATGTTGAAAAAATCACCACTGCCAAAGCGCTGATGATGGCGAAGAACCATGATTATGGCGAAGCCTGGCGTGATATGTTAATCAGTTCTTTCACAGATCTTATTCTCATGCGCATTCTCCGCATCAGGCAGATGGAAGAAAATGACGGCAAGACGCTTGCATCGGAAGGCGTGGATGCCAACCTGTACGATATCATCAATTACGCTATTTTTGCCCTGATAAAAATCAGCGAACAGCGATGAATAAATTTTTGAGAATTATATGTGTACTGGTAGGAGCATTCTTTATTGCTTCCGGATTCGTAAAGGGGGTGGACCCGGTAGGTTTCTCTATCAAGCTCGATGAATATTTCGAAGTGTTTGCCGATGATACGGCAAAGATTGGTTTTATCTCGTCCTTCTTCTTATGGCTGCGGAATTTTTCTGTGTACCTCTCTATGTTTTTCTGTGTGCTGGAGATGGTGTTGGGATTCATGTTGCTGCTTGGCTTTCAGATGGAGCTCACCGCCTGGATGATGCTGCTCCTCATCGTATTCTTTACCTGGCTTACCGGCTATTCCGCCATCACCAACAAGGTTACAGATTGCGGTTGCTTTGGCGATGCCCTGCATCTTACTCCGTGGCAGTCATTTAATAAAGATGTGGTGTTGCTGGTGTTCATACTTATCATCTTTGCCTTTCGTCACAGGATTAAATCACTCATTAAAAGTAATACTACGGGAACGGTATTCGTGGCAGTTTTCACCGCGGCTTGCACCTACCTCACCGTTTATTGCTTTCAGCACCTGCCTGTCATTGATTTCCGCGCATATAAGGTGGGGAATGATATCCGCGAAAAGATGACATTGCCCGAAGGCAAAACACCGGATCAATATGTAACGATACTCACTTACAAAGATAAGGTCACCGGTGCTTCAGCAGATTATGTGATGGCCAATAATAACGAGCAGCAATCTGCCTGGTTCGCTGCCAAAAATCTGCAGGTATTACCGTGGCAGGATTCGCTATGGATGAGCAACCATGAATTTGTGAAAAGTAACAGTGAGATTGTTGTGAAAGGCGATAAACCCGAGATCACTGATTTCAGGGTGTGGGACAACGACAACCAGGATGCAACCTCACTCGTGCTGGATGAACCGAATTATCACTTCTGGCTGGTCGCTCAGGATATGACGAAGACCAATAAGGAAGTCTTTGAGAAAGTGAATCAGCTGGCTGCTGCATGCGAAAAGAATAAGATACAGTTTGTTGGACTGACGTCGACGCCTTACGAACTGCTTGATCCGGTTCGTCATGAACTGAATGCCCCTTTCCCGTTTTACTATGCCGATGGCACTGTATTGAAGACAATCATCCGCAGCAACCCGGGACTTGTTCTACTGAAAGGATCAAAGGTGCTTGCACAATGGCATTACAATGATATGCCTGCCTATGACGAGGTGGAATCCGAATACTTTGCGAAGTAGCTGTACCTGATACTATTTTTTTCGACCGTGACAAGAAAGATGAAACAGTGAGCGGTCGGAATACTTACCCATGGCATTGGGTTGTACAGGAAGCTTCTACTGGTTGCAGTTTAATCATGATGCATCGGAAGCTGAACATGCCGTATCCAATAACGCAAGACTTGGTGTCCAAGTTTTAATGCCTGTTGTCTGATGTCTCAACACTATCCCCGCAGCATCTATCTTGTCGGTTTCATGGGCAGTGGCAAATCCACTGTCGGGAAACAGCTGGCCGCTTTGCTGCACTATGATTTTATTGATCTCGATGAGTATCTGCAGCAGCAGGAAGGAACAACTATCACACAGCTATTTGAAGAAAAAGGAGAAGCGTATTTCCGGGAAAGGGAATCAGAATACCTGCGCCGGTTTGATGCATCGAAGACGCAGGTAGTGGCAACGGGAGGTGGTACACCCTGTTTTTGGGAAAACATGGAATGGATGAATCAGCAAGGCACAACTGTTTACCTGAAAGCTACACCGGCATTACTTGCTAACCGGCTGCGTAATGAACAATCGCATCGCCCTTTGCTGCGCGGCAAAACAGGGCAGGAGGTGTTTGATTATATATCCGGTAAACTGGCTGAAAGAGAAAAATATTATTTATCCGCAAAGGTTATCACCGAAGCGGCTTCACTCACCGGCAGGAAGTTGCTTGGTGTGCTGCAGCAAAAAGCCTGATGCATCCCCAAGTTATATTTGCAGCGTTCGGCTTTTTTCTGCTGAAAAAAGGGACTCCGTTTTTATTGTTAGTTGCAGATTAACTACGCTATATAGCATTGAGTCTCCCGCAAATCCGTGATCATATCATCTTGTTATTTGTGGATGCAGCGTAGCAGTTTATCCGGGTATAAATTTCCATTATCCTGCAGTGACAACCAGCGTTCAATTTGTTACCTGTTAAAGTCACCTGTATCATTTGTATTCATATCATAATGATCACAGTTGAGCACATTACCTGTTACGTATGATATAGTCTGTTTGATGCATTGATTTTTTTATAGCAGGTTCAGCCGATAATACTGTGAAACCGGTGTCAGAAATATTTTATCCACAATGTGGTAAAAAGTGGTAAAAAGTGGAAGAATGTTTCTATTTTTGATTCGTTTTAAAACCGCATAATGGCTCAAACCCGCTTCCTGGGCGAATTTCCGTGTACGCTTGATGCAAAAGGCAGATTGCTTTTTCCTGCTGCATTAAAGAAGCAGGTGCCTGCGAAAGCAAAAAACCAGTTCGTTATTCACCGCGGTTTTGAAAAGTGTTTGGTCCTGTATGCAAAGCATGACTGGGAGGAGATCAGTGCGGAAGTGAATCGCCTGAACCTGTATGTCAAAGACAACCGCGACTTCGCCCGTTACTTTTTCAGGGGAGCGACGCCACTCATGCTGGATGGTACAAACAGGTTGTTGCTGCCGAAATCATTGTGCGACTCAGCCGATATTAAAAAGGATATCATCCTGTTTGGCTATGCCAACCGCATTGAAGTGTGGAGTGATAAGCTCTACCGCAAGCAAATGGATGAAGAGCCGCGCGACTTTGTAAAGCTGGCGGAAGAGGTGATGGGCAGGTTGAATAATAATTCATAATACCGGTTGAAGCGAATGTTCTAAATGAAAATGGATGTCAGCATATCATGTTCCGGTGATGTTAAAAGAGTGTATGGATGGGCTGAACATTCAGCCGGATGGTGTTTACGTGGATGTGACATTTGGCGGTGGCGGGCACAGCAGGGCAATACTTGAAAAAATCAATAAGGGGCAATTGATTGCATTCGACCAGGACCTGGATGCAACAGCCAACCTGATTCATGATGATCGTTTTGTTTTTATCAACCGCAATTTCAAACACCTGAAGAGCATGCTTCGTGTACATGGCATCAGCAGTGTGGATGGCATCCTGGCCGACCTGGGCGTTTCTTCTTTTCAGCTTGATACGGAAGTGCGCGGCTTTGCCTACAGGATGGATGGTCCGCTCGATATGCGCATGGATAAAAGCATAACGCTGACGGCCGAACAAGTAATTAATGAATATGCTTCTTCACAGTTGCAGAGAATATTCAGCGAATACGGGGAAGTACGAAATGCGCGCACGCTGGCACAGCATATCGGAGAGGCCAGATTTACGCAGAGGATTGATACGGTAGGGAAATTCATTGAAGTGATTGCGCCGGTTATCAGGGGTAATAGGAGCCGATACCTGTCGCAGGTTTTCCAGTCGCTGCGCATGGAGGTAAATGATGAGATAGCAGTGCTGCAGGATTTCCTGGAGCAGGGCAGGCAGGTATTGAAGTCCGGTGGCAGGCTGGCAGTGCTCTCTTATCATTCTGTGGAGGACCGGATAGTCAAGAATTTTTTCCGGCATGGTAATGCGTCCGGTGAAACCGTGAAGGATTTTTTTGGAAGGGAAGAAAAATATTTCCGGCTGATCAGCAAAAAGCCTGTAGAGGCAAGTGAAGAAGAAGTGAAGCAGAATCCAAGAGCGCATAGTGCCAGGTTAAGAATCGCGGAAAAAGTTTAACTGTCATCCTGCATTCATCATCAATATGTCATCAGTAAATCAGATAAAACAAGCGGCTCCTGAAGTGAAGGAAGAGGTAATACAGGAGAAGAAGGTGGTGTCTTCCAGGCGTAACTGGTTGTATGAGTCGCTCGACCTGAGTCGCTGGGTGCACCATCAAACGATCATCCGTAATCTCCCATTTATCTTCTTCCTGGCTGCCATCGCCATTCTATACATCGCCAATGCACACTATGCGGAGAAAAATGTAAGAGAACTGAATCTGATTGAAAAGAAAATGAATGAGATGCGGTGGGAATACATGACTACGCAATCGGAACTTGAAAATATCAGCAAACAATCGGAAGTGGCCAAGCTGGTGGAAGCGGCAGGTTTGAAAGAGCTGAGCGAGCCACCCAAAAAAATTATTGCAAAGCAGGATGAGCATTAAGAAAGACATTATCTGGCGCATAGGCCTGGCATACCTCTTCATGATGTTGCTGGGCATTGCCATTGCATGGAAGGTCTTCTACATACAAACGGTGGAAGGGCAACGCTACCGTTCAATGGCCGACAGCATTTCCACCAGGTATATGCCGGTGCTTGCCGAGCGTGGCAACATTTACTCAGAAGACGGACGCATGTTAGCCACTTCTTTGCCCAGTTTTGAAATCCGCATGGATATGCGGGCAGACGGCCTGACCAATGAAATTTTCTTCAAGCATATTGACTCGCTTGCATTGTCTATGGCGCACCTGTTCGGCGATAAGGCATACACCGATTACAAGAAATTGTTTTCAGCTGCCCGCAAACGTGGTGACCGCTATTTCCTGGTGAAGAAGAACGTAACCTATCCGCAATTGCTGGAGATGAAGACCTTCCCGATTTTCAGGCTCGGACAATACAAAGGCGGACTGATAGTGGTGCAGTCCAACAAACGTGCTTATCCCTATAAAGAACTTGCCAACCGCACCATAGGCTATATGCGCGATGCTACCGTACAGCCTGTAGGACTCGAAGGTTCGTGGAATACACAGCTGACAGGAATACCGGGCAGGCGATTGATGCAGCGGGTTTCCGGGGGAGAATTCATTCCCATCAACGACAAGAATGAAATAGAGCCGCAGAACGGTAAAGACATCATCACCACACTCGATGTAAACCTTCAGGATGTAGCTGAGCATGCGTTGCTCAAAACGCTGGTCACCAATGATGCTGACCACGGTTGTGTTGTGGTGATGGATGTGAAGACAGGCGCGATAAAGGCAATTGCGAATTTAGGTCGCACGGAACAAGGCACCTATTGGGAAGACTATAATTATGCAGTTGGCGAATCGCATGAACCCGGTTCCACTTTTAAGCTTGCGTCATTGCTCGCTTTGCTGGATGATGGCTACGTGGATATCGAGGATACTGTGGATGTGGAAAAAGGCATTCATCAGTTCTGGAGTCAGACGATGCGCGACGCCGAACGCCATAACCTTAGCCGGATCACCGTACGCTCCGCATTCGCCCACTCATCCAATGTTGGTATTTCCAAACTCGTTGAACAGCATTATAACAAAGACCCCGAAAAATATCTGCAGCACCTGCGTGCGCTCGGGCTTGACAAAAAACTGAATATTGAAATACCCGGCGAACAGCAGCCTTACATCAAGAATACCAAAGACAAACGGTTCACCCGTTATTCATTGCCCTGGATGTCGGTCGGCTATGAGATTCAGATCTCTCCGTTGCAAATGCTTACGCTGTACAATGCTGTCGCCAATAACGGTGTAATGATGAAACCATACCTGGTGAAGCAGATACAGGAATATGGATTGCCTGTGAAGGAATTTGAACCGGTTGTGCTGAATAAGAAAATCTGCAAAGACAAAACGCTGCAGTCGTTGCAGGTGATACTGAAAGAAGTGGTGGACAGCGGAACAGCACGAAACCTGCGCAATCCAAATTATTCAGTTGCCGGAAAAACAGGCACAGCACAGATTGCAGATGAAAAGCACGGCTATGGTACACGCGTTTATCAATCCTCTTTTGTCGGATACTTTCCTGCTGAAAATCCACTGTATTCCTGTATCGTGGTGGTGAATGCACCAAGTAAAGGCGTGTACTATGGAGCAGCAGTGGCCGCACCGGTATTCAAAGAAATTGCTGATAAGGTGTTTGCAACCGATCTCGATGTTCAGCCTGCAGTTGGTCTGCTGGCTGGTAATACATTGCAAAAACCGGTTGCAAAGGCTGGTAGCAAGAGTGATCTGTTGTATGTATGCAAAGCGCTTGGTATCAGCAATCATGCGCAAGGCGATCATCCATGGGTTACTGTGGAAAGCGGAACTGATTTCCGGCTGACCGGTCTGGCGATTCCGGAAAAAAAGGGTGTTGTGCCTGATGTGAAAGGTATGGGATTGCGTGATGCATTGTACCTGTTGGAAGAATGTGGTTTGCAGGTAAATGTTTCCGGTGCAGGCGCTGTTTGGTCGCAGAGTATCGCTCCCGGTGCTGCATTTGAGAAGGGTCAATCCATTTCAATAGCGCTGACACTATGAGAACGTTATCCGACATATTATACCGCGTTAACCTGCTGGAATTATCGGGTAAAACGGATGTTGCTATAACGGGTGTCTGCTTTGATTCACGCAAAGTGAAAGCCGGAAATCTGTTTGTTGCCACGAGAGGTACGAATACCGACGGACATGCATTTATCAATACTGCTATTGCCAATGGTGCAGTGGCGGTGGTGTTTGAGCAACTTGCCGAACTGAAAAAAAATGGAGTAACCTACATACAGGTTGGCGACAGCGCCCTTGCCCTCGGTATCATAGCCGAAAATTTTTATGATAACCCTTCAGAGAAATTAAAACTTGTTGCAGTCACGGGCACCAATGGCAAAACAACGGTTGCCACACTTTTATATCACCTGTTCACCGGTCTGCATTACAAATGCGGGTTGCTTTCCACCATCGAAAACAAGATTGCCGGAGAAGTTATTCCTGCTTCGCACACCACGCCGGATGCCGTTCAGATTAGTGAATTGCTGCAACGCATGCACCTGCAAGGCTGTTCACATTGTTTTATGGAAGCCAGCTCGCATGCCATCCATCAGCAGCGCATCGCCGGATTGAAGTTTACCGGTGCTGTATTCACAAATATTTCACATGATCACCTCGACTATCACAAGACCATAAAGAATTACATCAACGCGAAGAAGCTGCTGTTTGATCATTTGCCTTCCTCCGCATTTGCTCTCGTCAACGCCGATGATAAGCGTGGTCCTGTCATGCTGCAGAATACAAGGGCAAAGAAGCAAACCTATTCTATTTCCGGCATGGGTGATTTCCGCGCACGCATCGTGGAAACATCGTTCCAGGGAATGCAGCTGCTGATAGATGGTCAGGAAGTTTACACACCATTAGTAGGAAATTTCAATGCCTATAATCTCCTGGCGATTTATGCAACGGCTGTTCTGTTGGGAGAAGAAAAGTTAACCGTCTTAACACAACTCAGCAGGCTTATGCCTGCAGAAGGCAGGTTTGATTATGTGATCAGCAGTCAGCAAAAGATTATGGGCATTGTTGACTACGCACACACACCGGACGCACTGGAAAAAGTATTGATAACGATTAAGAAGATCCGCACCGGCAATGAGCAGTTGATTACGGTGGTCGGCTGTGGCGGCGACCGCGACAGCGCCAAACGTCCTGTGATGGCAAAGGTGGCCAGTGAACTCAGCGATCGCGTGATTTTCACTTCTGACAATCCGCGCAGTGAAGATCCCCAGGCCATTCTCGAGCAGATGAAGAAAGGCATTGTGCCGCTGAAGATCGGTAAGGCATTAACCATTCCCGATCGCAAAGAAGCCATCCGCACAGCTGTTTCACTGAGCAGCAAAGGCGATATCATCCTGCTGGCCGGAAAGGGGCATGAAAAATTCCAGGAGATAAAAGGTGTGAAGTATCCATTTGATGACAAGCAGGTTTTAAAAGAATCATTTGCACAAATGGAGAAATAACGAAAAGCATTCAATCAATCATAAACTCAGTCATTCAATCAAAAACCAACATCGCCTAATCATTTTTTCATCAGTAACGGCAGTTGGTTTTTCCGGATAAATATGCTGTACCATCTTTTTAAATACCTCGAAACGTGTTGCGACTTCATCGGTGCAGGGATGTTTGATTACATCTCTTTCCGTGCAGGCATGGCAATTATTGTTTCATTACTCATCTCGCTCGTCTTCGGTAAATCACTTGTCAGGTTTCTGCAGCTGCAGCAGGTAGGAGAAACCATCCGCGATCTCGGATTGGAAGGGCAGATGCAGAAACAGGGTACGCCTACCATGGGCGGACTGATTATTCTGGCGGCAATCATTATTCCAACACTCTTGTTTGCGCGTATTGAAAATGTATATGTCATCACCATGCTGATCTCAACGGTATGGCTGGGGCTGGTTGGTTTTCTTGATGACTATATCAAGGTATTTAAAAAAGACAAGCGCGGACTGGCCGGCAGGTTTAAGATTGTCGGGCAAGTGGTTTTGGGAATAATAGTCGGATCAATTCTTTACTTCAATAAAGGCGTGGTAATCCGGCGTGAGTTGGTAAGTGCACCCATTGGCGCTCCGCTGATTGCATCCGATTCCGTGCAGATTGATAAAGTAGCTGCACGTTTCGTAGATGCGAAGCTGCCTATTACGACCATACCGTTTGTAAAAAATCACGAGTTCAATTATGCGCGGCTCATCAGCTGGATCGGCGATGGAGCTGAACAGTATACATGGATCATCTATATCATCATCGTCATCTTTATCATCACTGCCGTTTCTAACGGAGCAAATATGACGGATGGTATTGACGGTCTTGCAACGGGCGTGTCAGCCATTATCGGCGCCACACTTGGCGTATTCGCTTACCTGTCAGGTAATATTCTTACTGCCGATTATCTCAACATCATGTACATCCCCAATTCGGGCGAATTGCTGGTGTATGCTGCGGCACTCATTGGTGCCTGCATAGGATTTCTATGGTACAACGCTTATCCGGCGCAGGTTTTTATGGGCGATACCGGTTCACTTGCATTAGGCGGCATCCTGGCAACAATGGCCATCATTGTGAGGAAGGAATTGCTCATCCCTATTCTCTGCGGCATTTTCCTGATGGAAACCGTGTCGGTGATGTTGCAGGTTGCTTACTTCAGATATACCAAACGGAAATACGGTGAAGGGAGAAGAATATTCAAAATGGCACCATTGCATCATCATTATCAGAAGCTTGGTTACGCAGAACCCAAAATTGTTACACGGTTTTGGATTGTGGGTATCCTGCTTGCCATAGTAACAATGGTGACTTTGAAGATCAGGTAAAGAACAGCGGACAATTAAGCAGCAATACAAAACGGAACACATGAAGCAAATCGTCATCCTTGGAGCAGCAGAAAGCGGAGTCGGCGCCGCCATACTGGCGAAGCTGCGCGGGATGGATGTATTCGTTTCAGACAGTGGAATAATCAGTGAAGCATTCAAAGCAATGCTGCAGCGATATGAAATTGCTTTTGAGGAAAAGCTGCATTCAACAAAAAAAATTCTTGCCGCAGATGAAGTGATTAAGAGTCCCGGCATCCCGGAAAAGGCGGAGATCATCCGGCAACTGAGAGGTCAAAACATTTCCATCATATCTGAAATTGAATTTGCGGCGCGCTTTACAAAGTCAACCATTATAGCCATCACCGGCACCAATGGTAAATCCACTACCACTTCGCTGATACATCACATGCTGAAGAAGTCGGGCTTTGATGCTTCCCTTGTAGGCAATATCGGGAAGAGTTTTGCGAAGCAGGTGGCGGAAAAGGACACTGCTTTTTATGTGGCCGAGATCAGCAGTTTCCAGCTGGACGATTGCTATGAATTTAAACCGCATATCGCAGTGCTGACCAACATCAGCGACAATCATCTTGACCGGTATCACTACAAACTTGATGAATATGCAGCTGCCAAATTCCGCATCACACAAAAACAGACAGCTGCTGACTATTTCATCTACTGTGCCGATGATGCGGAGACCCTGAAAGCACTCGGGCGTAATGCAGTGCACGCAGAAAAAATTGGTTTTTCCATGCAGCGGCAACTTGCAGACGGCGCATGGTCAGATAACAATGAAATAATTTTTAATCTAAAGAATAACCCCTTCTCCATGTCACTATTCAACTTAGGATTACGCGGAAAGCACAACGTGTACAATTCAATGGCCGCCGGCATTGTTGGAAGCATACTTGATATCCGGAAGGACCTGATACGGGAATCGTTATCGGATTTCAAAGCACTCGAGCACCGGCTCGAATGGGTTGCAGATGTGCATGGCATCGAGTTCATCAACGATTCCAAAGCAACTACAGTGAATGCAGTGTGGTATGCGCTGGAAAGTATCAGTAAACCGGTTGTCTGGATTGCAGGCGGCGTTGACAAGGGCAATGATTATTCATTGCTGCTTGACCTCGTGCGCACCAAAGTGAAAGCAATTGTCTGCATGGGATTGGATAACCGAAAGATTCATGAAGCATTTTCCCGCTCGGTGGATCTGATCGTGAATACGGAAAGCATGACAGATGCGGTGAAGTCAGCCTACCGCCTTTCCACCAACGGTGATTGCGTGTTGTTGTCACCGGCCTGCGCCAGCTTCGACCTATTTCAAAATTTTGAAGACCGCGGACGGCAATTCAGGGAAGCGGTACGGTCACTATAGTAAAGAAACTTAATCTGCCGGACGAGTGAAGCAGCGTCCGTCAAAAAAATAATGTGAGTATGAATCCGGCTACAGTTCAGGTAGAACATATTTTCAGAAAAACACAGGGCGACAGGTACATCTGGCTGGTGGTGATATTTCTGTCTATCATCTCCATGTTGGCAGTGTACAGTTCAACCGGATCACTTGCCTTCAAATACCAGGGCGGGAATATGGAGTATTACCTGGTGAAACAGGCCATGATGATTTTGTTTGGTTTGTTCCTGATGTACCTGGCGCATAAGATCAACTACACTTACTATTCCAGAATCGCGCAGTTATTGCTGTATGTTTCTGTCCCATTGCTTGCGTTCACATTGATCTTTGGCGTTGAAATAAATGATGCGAGGCGATGGCTTACTATTCCTGTGGTAAATGTTTCCTTTCAGACTTCCGACCTGGCGAAACTCGCACTCATACTTTACCTCGCCAGAGTGCTGGCAAAAAATCAGGGTAACATCAAAGATTTTAAATCGGGATTTTTGCCGGTGATGCTTCCGCCGATGATTGTTTGCGGCTTGATTGCACCTTCCAATCTCTCTACCGCAGCCATCCTGTTCGCCACCTGTTTGCTGTTGATGTTTATCGGTCGAATTAATATGAAATACATAGCCATCATGGGAGGTGCCGGCATTTTATTGCTTTCGCTGATTATCATCATTGCCATGAATACATCGTTCCATGCACGCGTCGATACGTGGGTGAGCCGGCTATCTGATTTCTTTGGCGACGGACAGGAAGCATACCAGGTACAGCAATCAAAAATCGCCATTGCCAACGGTGGATTATTCGGCGTTGGTCCGGGCAACAGCATGCAACGCAATTTCCTGCCTTCCCCATATTCTGATTTCATTTTTGCCATCATCATTGAAGAGTACGGGTTCATCGGCGCACTGGTTTTGATTGTGTTGTATCTTTTTTTCCTGCTGCGTTGCATTAAACTGTTTACTAAAAGTCCGGGTGCATTTGGTGCATTCCTGGCAGTAGGGTTGAGTTTCAGCCTGGTGGTGCAGGCATTGATCAACATGGCAGTGGTGGTGCACCTGCTACCTACCACGGGTGTTACGCTTCCCATGGTTAGTATGGGTGGAACTTCACTGTGGTTTACAAGCCTGGCAATAGGAATAATTCTCAGTGTAAGCCGAAACGTTGAAAAAGAAGAGCAGAAGCATGATGAAGCAACCACTTAAGGTAATCATCAGCGGTGGAGGGACCGGTGGCCACATCTTTCCGGCAATAGCAATTGCCAATGCTATCCGAAAGATTGATGCATCCGCTGAATTACTTTTTATCGGTGCTGCGGGAAAGATGGAGATGGAAAAAGTGCCTGAAGCGGGTTATCAGATAACGGGCTTGCCGATTGCCGGTTTGCAACGCAGCCTGTCGCCAAAAAATCTGCTATTGCCGTTTAAAGTGTTAAACAGTCTGATGAAAGCATACGGAATTATTAAATCATACAGCCCTGATGTGGTGGTAGGTGTAGGTGGCTATGCCAGCGGCCCGGTGCTGTTTGCCGCATCACTCGTTGGCATTCCGACCTTAATACAGGAACAAAATTCTTTTGCAGGAATCACCAATAAAATACTCGGTAAGCGGGCGAAAAGAATCTGCGTAGCATATGATGGCATGGATCATTTTTTTCCGAAAGAAAAAATTATCCTCACCGGTAATCCGGTTCGTAAAGATATTATCAACCTCGATGGCAAGAAGACGGAGGCACTCCGGTATTTCGGATTGCAGCCTGTTCGCAAAACAATTCTCGTGATTGGCGGAAGCCTGGGTGCCGGAACAATCAACAGCAGTATTCGCTCCGCCCTGGATGATTTTGAAAAAGCCGGCGTACAAATATTGTGGCAGACCGGCAGAAGGTATTTTGAAAGTAATCGGGCAGCCGCAGCGAACAGGACAGAAGCAATTAAGGTGAAGGAGTTTATTGACAGGATGGACCTTGCTTACGCTGCAGCTGATGTGGTGATTTCAAGAGCCGGCGCGCTGTCAATCGCCGAGTTGTGTATTTGTAAAAAACCATGCGTGCTGGTCCCATCACCGAATGTTGCGGAAGATCACCAGGCAAAAAATGCCATGTCGCTCGTTTCGAAGAAAGCTGCACTAATGGTAAAGGATAGCGAAGCAGAAGAGAAACTGATAAATACTGTGCTGGATCTGATTATTAATGAAGCATTACAGCAGAAGCTTTCCACAAATATTGGCAGGCTGGCTAAGCCCAATGCGGATGATGAAATAGCGAAACTGGTGATTGGATTGAAAAATTAACTGTTAATAAACATTATTCACCATTCACCAGCCAGGTGTAAAGCAGAGAAACTGAATTAGGAATAAGAAAATAATATCGCATAATGAGCCTGGTTGACATTGATACTTCAGGCACCACGGTTAAGATTGCATTTAGTTTAAAAATTGATTGATCAGGTACATGAATCTCACATCCATCCATACTATTTATTTCATAGGCATCGGTGGCATTGGCATGAGTGGGCTTGCGAGATATTTTAATGCGAATGGTTACAATGTATCAGGATATGACAAGACACCGACCATCTTAACCGGTGAAATGATACGCGAAGGAATGAAGATTCACTTTGAAGAAGACCTGTCGGCTATACCATCCGATGCTGACCTCGTGGTTTATACGCCGGCCATTCCTTCTGATCATAAGGAATTGATGTACTACCGCGAACATGGTTTTCCTGTTGTCAAGCGGGCCGACCTGCTGGAAGAGCTGACCCGGAATATGTTTACCATAGCGGTGGCCGGAACTCATGGAAAGACTACCACTTCTTCCATGATTGCCCATGTGCTCAAATCATCAGGGTACGATTGTACCGCCTTTCTCGGCGGTATAGCCGCCAACTATCATGCTAATTTCCTGGCAGGTAAAAATAAAACCGTAGTGGTGGAAGCTGATGAATTCGATCGCTCATTTCTTAAGCTGCATCCTGATATCGCGGTGGTCACATCGTGCGATCCGGATCATCTTGATATCTATGGAACAAAAGAAGAGGTGATCGCATCATATGGCGAATTTACCGGCATGATTAAACGCGGCGGCGTGCTGATCACAAAGCAGCATCTTACCTTCCCCGACCGTTCAGCCGATAATGTAAGGATACTGCATTACGGACTTGATCACGATGCAGAGGATGCATATGCTGCCAACCTCAGGCTGGACAATGGTACCTATGCATTTGACTTTATCCATGGAGCGAAAAAAATAAATGATGTTCATCTCTCGATTGCCGGTCGTCATAATGCTGAAAATGCAATAGCTTCAGCTACGGTCGCTTCCTTGCTGGATATTGAAAGCGATCAGATCCGGCTGGCGCTGCATTCATTCAAAGGCGTGTATCGTCGCTTTCAGTTTCTTTTCAGAAACAGTAAAGTGGTTTACATCGACGACTATGCACATCATCCGGCAGAGATCATGGCTTTCCTGAAATCCGTACGTGAAATTTTTCCCCGAAGAAAAATCACCTGCATTTTTCAGCCGCATCTTTTTTCCCGCACCCGTGATTTTGCCGATGGATTTGGAGAGAGCCTTTCATTGGCTGATAACGTGATACTCCTTCCGGTGTATCCGGCGAGAGAGTTGCCGGTCGAAGGCGTGCATTCCGCCATGCTGCTCGATAAGATTACTACCGCTGCTAAATGCGTGGCGCAAAAGGAAGATCTCCTTAACCACCTTTCCCAAACAGACATTGAAGTTCTGGTAACGGTAGGAGCGGGAGATATTGATCAATTCACGGAACCCATTGCAAAAATGCTAAGCGATCGTTACGGGTCGAATTAGCTGCCTGCAACAGAAAAAAAGATATGCATCATCCATGAAAAAATTCTGGTTAAAAATAAAACCCATCCTCGTATTCACCTTCTGGTTGTTATGTGCAAGCGGTGTGGTGACATTGCTCGGTGCTGCCATTGATAAACAACAGCACAAATCTTTTCAATCCATACAGGTCAGCATTGATGAAGCAAATGGTGTCTTGTTTCTTTCAAAGGATGAAGTCATGCACATGCTGAAGGATGATCAGGTAAATATCGAAAGAAAGCAGCCGGTGAGCGATGTAAATTTTGGCAAGCTTGAGCGTGTAATTGAAAATAATCCATACGTCGAAAATGCAGAGATGTTTGTGGATGCGAATGGAATCATACAGGTAAACATCCGTCAACGTACACCAATATTGCGGGTTATTAACAATCGAGGTGTGGGTTATTACCTTGATGAACACGCAAGTAAGATGCCTCTCTCCAGTAAATTTACAGCTCGTGTTCCGGTAGCTACCGGCAACATCATGGCCGGAGCAGAAAACTCAAATAATAATGATTCAGTGACGCTACAAAAACTGTATACCCTTGCAGTCTTTATTAATCGCGATACCTTCCTCACATCGCTTATTGAGCAGGTCGTTGTCAATGATCAGCATGAGTTTGAACTGATTCCTTCATTGGGCAATCACAGCATTTTGCTGGGTGATGTTGACGAACTGCAGGAAAAGTTTTCAAAGCTGAAAATATTTTACCGCGATGGTTTGAATCATGTAGGCTGGAATGATTACAGCCAGGTGAATCTTAAATACCGTAATGAAGTGTATTGTAAGAAGAGGTTAGCACCCGAGATCAAGCAGGCACCGGCAGTTACGGTAGTTGATTCGGTAACCAATGCTGCAGCAGGCAAACAATAAATCTTAAAATTTTAAACAACAGCAAAATGATGAACACAGAATTTATTGTAGGACTCGATATCGGTACCACCAAGATCTGCGCTATTGTAGCGCGGAGGAATGAACATGGAAAGATTGAAGTGGTGGGCATGGGAAAATCAGAATCGCTTGGTGTATCACGCGGCGTGGTGGCCAACATCGATAAAACCGTGGATGCCATCACTAAGGCGGTCCGTGAAGCGGAAGACCACTCCGGTGTTGAAATCAAAAATGTGTATGTGGGCATTGCCGGCCAGCATATCAAAAGCCTGCAGCATCGCGGCATTCTCGTGCGGGATAACATGGATACGGAAATCTGCAATGATGATATCCGCAAACTTGCGGATGATATGAAACGGCTTGTCGTCAATCCGGGCGACCGTATCATTCATGTTCTTCCCCAGGAATATATTGTAGATAATGAAGCCGGCATCAAGGATCCGGTAGGCATGGCAGGCATCCGACTGGAAGCGAATTTCCATATCATAACCGGTCAGATCAGCGCTGCGCAAAACATCAAGAAATGCGTGGAGAAAGCAGGACTGAACATGGTGGATATGATACTGGAACCGCTGGCATCTTCTGCAGCGGTGCTGAGCGAAGAAGAGAAGGAAGCCGGCGTTGCATTGGTAGATATAGGCGGCGGCACTACTGACATTGCAATTTTCCAGGATGGCATTATCCGGCATACTTATGTTATTCCTTTTGGCGGAAATGTGATCACCGATGATATCAAAGAAGGATGTATGGTGATGCGCAACCAGGCTGAAATACTGAAACTGCGTTTTGGCAGTGCTATTGCCGATGCTTCCATGGACAACCAGATTGTATCTATTCCCGGCTTGCGTGGAAGAGATGCAAAAGAAATCTCCGTTCGCAATCTTGCCAACATCATCAATGCACGCATGGAAGAAATTCTTGAGCATGTTGATTCAGAAATAAATATTTCCGGCTACAAGAATAAACTCATTGCCGGTGTGGTGGTAACCGGTGGCGGTGCGCAGTTAAAGAACCTGGTTCAGCTCGTGGAATATATCACCGGCCTGGATGCACGCATTGGATTACCGATTGAACATCTTGCCCCGGTGAAACTGGAAAATGTGAAACACCCGATGTATTCTACGGGCGTAGGACTCATACTGAAAGGCTTCGAAGATTACAGCTATAAACGTGCGAAGGAGATTCCGCAAACTGCTGTTCAGGCGCCGGAAACAGTGATGGAGGAAAAGAAGGAACCCAAAAAGTTTTTCGGTTCTTTTTTCGAATCAGCCAAGAATTTTTTCAGCGAAGGAGTGGATGAAAATTTTAAATGATGCAAAAGCATGGTGTGCCCTTCACTGGCAACACATCATCATGATCAAAGGAAATTTCAATTAAAAATATTTTTTAAAAACCAACAACCCATCAATGTCAATTCAATTCGATTTACCACAGGAACAGGCTTCCATTATCAAAGTTATTGGTGTAGGAGGTGGTGGCGGCAATGCCGTGAACCATATGTTCCGGCAGGGGATAGTAGGAGTAAACTTTGTGGTTGCCAATACCGACAGGCAAGCGCTCGAGATGAGCCCTGTGCCAAACAAAGTGCAATTAGGTGTAAACCTCACAGAAGGCCGCGGTGCGGGCATGAATCCAGAAGTGGGTAAACGTTCCGCACTCGAATCGGTGGATGCGCTGAAAGCATTCCTTGAAAAAAATACAAAGATGCTGTTCATCACAGCAGGAATGGGTAAAGGCACCGGCACCGGTGCGGCTCCCGTAATTGCCAAGATTGCAAAGGAGATGGGGATACTCACAGTTGGTTTGATCACCAGTCCTTTCTCTGCAGAAGGTCCCCGCCGCTTTCAACAGGCCTCCGATGGAATTTCTGAAATGAAAAATCATGTTGACACACTGCTGGTTATTTCAAACGATAAGCTGCGGGAGATTCATGGTAACCTGACATTGAGTGCTGCATTCTCACAGGCCGATAATATCCTGTCCAATGCAGCAAAGAGTATAGCTGAAATCATCACTGTTCCGGGTTATGTAAACGTGGATTTCGAAGATGTGAATACCGTGATGCGCAACAGTGGTGTGGCAATAATGGGTATGGCTTCGTTTGAAGGAGAGAATCGTGCAGTGAACGCCGTTGAAGCCGCTTTGAATTCACCGTTGCTGAATGACAACGATATCCGCGGCGCGAAAAATATACTGGTCAATATCACTTCCGGTTCCGTGGAAGTAACATTGGATGAAGTGAGTGAGATAACGGAATATATTCAGCGGGAAGCCGGCTTCGAAACAAATATTATCTGGGGTAATTGTTACAATGAATCGATGGGCGAGAAGATCAGCGTAACAGTGATTGCCACCGGATTTGAAGCCACCTCCACGCAACGCAAAGATCTCTCGAAGAAAAATGTGGTGAAGCATACGCTGGAAACTGAAGTGAAAGTAACCACAGATGTTGCTAAAGTGACAGTGATTGAAAAGGAAGAAAAGGAAGTGCGCAAAATCAAGGTGCAGGCAAAGCCTGAGCGTGAAAGCGGAAATGATATGCTGACACCTGAGATCCCGTTTGAATTTGATCTCACAGAAAAATCATTCAGCACACCAACCTTAAAAATTGAACTGCAGGAAGATACGCACAAGCAGGAGGCAACGCCGCGGTCTGATGATTTTACGCTGCGTGAAAAGGATGTCCGTGAGATACTGGAAGAGAAGCAACAACCCACTCCCGAGAATCAGTCGCCTGATCTTTCCAAAAATGTAGCCCGCGACAGGGTGAACAAGCTTAAGAATCTCAGCTTTAAACTCAACAATCCTGCAGCGATCAATGAAATGGAAAAGGAACCGGCTTACCTGCGGCGCGGCATCAATCTGAAAGATGTGGATCATTCATCAGAATCAAACCTTTCTCCCTATTTTGTAGAAAACTCCGATGACCCAGCTAAACTGCCGGAGCTGAAAAAGAATAATTCCTTTCTGCATGGAAAGGACAGGGTGGATTAATCAGGATGAACCTGCAATAATTTGTGAGAGGGAGAGCGAGGTTCTCCCTTTTTTTATGCATCATCTGTAACGATCATTGATAGCAGTGCCTTCAAAAAGGTGATGCCAGGTTAAATTAACTTCAAACGCAGAACAATCCACACAATGGTATGATTTCTATATAGACCACGTGATGACTTTGTCATCATGGTTTTTTATCACCTTGATCTTCTGCTGATGCTTCAGGTGCTGGTGGCAGTTCATCAGTATTATCCGCCGGCACAGATTCATCTGAAGGTGTTGCCGGCACCACAGGATCTTCATGCTGTTTTTCTTTGTCTTTGTCTTTATCCTGTTCCTGCAGTTTCTTCGACTCCGGCCACTGTGTGTGTTCCTTGTCTAAGATAGATTCAACCCGTGATACAAACAGAGATTCCTTGTTGATGCCGTGTTCACTATATGGCCCTACCCTGAAATTGTAAAAATGAATTTCCCGTTTCATCTCTTCCCGTGTATTGCGGTATCGTACATAGTTTTCGAAATAGTTAAATGTCTTGAGGCCGGTAGTGAGGATAGCCACTACGGATGTGATGATAACGGTAATCAGTTTAATGTTCAGCATCACGGGATGTTCTGCATCACCTGCGATTCGAACGCCATCGAGGGCAATCAATACCGGCGCAATGGCCGATAAGATGATCAGCGCCCATTGAAATTTCCTGTACTTGTCCCGGTTTTCACGCGATGACTTCGCATAATATTTCATCTGTTCTTCGTACCGGTTTGTCAGATAGTCTTCAAAGGCAGCTTTGTTCATGGCTATTCAATTGAGGTTTGAGGCGAAACAAGGAGTAAGTTGGACTAAAGATAATTTTTTTCAATACTAAATGCAAGGAACTCTCATTGTTGACGGGTAACTGGAAAACGTAAGTCGCAGGTCAATAGCTGATATACTCTTCAAACAATTCCTGCAGGAAAGCCTTTGCCGACATTATTTCGCTGTCGGCTAAACGATTATTTTTTATGCTGTTGCTTTTGAAATCATATTCCATATTCCCGTTACCGGATATCCAGCCAAAGGCATCATCGGAGGTATAGTAAGCAAAATGGTTGCGGTAAGGATTCATCAGGTTGTTGCTCCACGTAAATTCGGCATGAGGCAATTGAAGCTGTGCCAGCAGTGATGCAGGCAGGTCGCATTGCATACCGGGTCCGGGAATTATTTTCCCCCTGAACAATGGATTAATCACCTCGCCATAAAAAATGAGCGGAATATGGAACCGGGCCGGTTCGCGCGGACTCCTGTTGCGTGGCAGTAAATGTCCATGGTCTGCTACAAAGATGAACAAGGTGTTTGGATACCAGGGTTCTTTTTTCGCCAGTTGAAAATATTCACCGATTGACAAATCAGTGTAAGCGCATGAATTCCGGAATTTGGAAGCCATATCAGTTCCGGGAAAGCGGGTTTCCATCGGCACTTCGAATGGTTCATGACTGCTCAGTGAAAGAATGACAGAGAAGAATGGTGCCTGCGCTTTGCCGGCCTCCTTCGCCTGCTTCCGGAATACAAAACCATCATGCGCTCCCCATTTGGCATTCATCTCTCCGGCAGCGAATGAATTTTTATCAATGATGTTATCAATGCCTGCAGCAAGGAGGTAAGCCTTCATATTTGCAAAAGCTGATTCCCCTCCATAATAGAAGGAAATTTGATATCCTGCTGCCTTCAGGTGCTCAGGCAGAAAGCTGAGGTGTTGGACCTTCTCCGGCTGCATGATGATGGAGAAATTTGGCTGCGCCGGGAATCCGCTTAAGATACCGGAAAGACCCTGATCAGTCCTGAACCCCTGCGAATAAATATTACTGAATAATAATCCATGCTGAATCAATGTATCGAGACGAGGCGTTACTGATGGTTCGCCTCCCAGCGCTGCCACCACATCAGCGGTAAAACTTTCCAGAATAAATAACACAATGTTAGGCCGGGTAGTCGTTAAAAACTGAACCGTTGAATCTCTATTCACCGTATACAACGACTTCACTTGCTGCGATGCAGTTTCCGCAGTGAAAAACTTGTACGGGTTCTTATAGAGCGATACTTCATCCTGTAAAGTTTTCTTCGCACCATTCCAGGCCGTATTCACTGCTGCGTCATTTACAATCTGGTGCTTCGAAAAATAGGCGCTGCTTTCATTGATGGGTATCTGTTGCCATCCGCCACGTATTCCCAAAAAAAGTAATCCGGTAAGGATGGCCTGTATCAACAGGAGAATCAAGGGTGACCTCTGGCGCTGAAACCGGAATTGCTGTCCGCTGAACATCTTCCTGTAAAGCAGGAAACCTGCTGCCAACTGAAGGATCATCAGCACGAATAATATTACCGTATCATTCAGTTTTACAAATGCCGCACCGTCCCTGGCATACCTGAGATAATGAATGGCACGGTAGCTTAACTTGGTTCCCCAGTCAGCATAGATGGCAAGGTCAAAAACACAAACAAAAGAGGTTAGTATCAAAGCGACTGACAGGTAGCCCGTAAAAAAGTAGCGATAAAAGTCAATCGCTGTGAATTGCTGAACAATCAGCAGCAGCAATGGAAGCACTAACAGGTAACAAATCGCCGAGAGATCGAGCGGAAAACCGTGATAGAATGCTGCCAGTAATTCAATCGTTGGTATGCCTGCAAACTTACCAGCAAAGAAGGCGATGAACACGATCCTGTTGGTCAGGAAAATGATCCACCAGAAAATAAACAACTTGAAAATCAGCAACAAGTAGTCGCGCATGATAGATTCCGAACTGCCATCAGTAAAGAAGGGTAGTAAAATTAATCGAATAGTTGATTGATGCAACGTAAAGTATCCGGCGATTACTCCCTGAAAAAATTACGGTCGTCAATGGAATATTATTCAGGCAGGGCAAATTTTTCCGGATGGCAGGCGGTGATGTCTTTGTAAAAATCAGCGAT
Source organism: Chitinophagales bacterium (assembly GCA_019694975.1). NCBI lineage: Bacteria > Pseudomonadati > Bacteroidota > Chitinophagia > Chitinophagales > Chitinophagales bacterium. The sequence continues at coordinate 748,792 of JAIBAY010000002.1, read as the reverse complement.
GATCTTCAGATCCTGCTGAAGATCTCCGCTCGGATTAAAATAAGGTCCGATACCGGCTTTCTTCTGTTTGAAATCAATATAGGCCATGATAACCGGAACATGGGCACCCATTGCCACATGGTAAAATCCTTTCTTCCATTTTGAGGTGCGTTTTCGGGTACCTTCCGGTGGAAAAACCACTATGGCTCTATCATTTTTATTCAGATAATCTATCATCGCTTCCACCATGCCATTGTGTTTGCCACGGTCAACCGGCACGCCACCGAGTTTGATGAACATGCCTTTCAGCGGCCACCTGAACAACTCTTTCTTCGCAAGATATTTCGCATCGAAACCAAGCAATGATTTGGCTGCTGCGCCATAGATAAAGTCCCATCCGCTGGTATGCGGCGCAACAATCATCACGCATTTTTTTAATTCCGGCGGAACATTCGCACCCGTCTTCCAGCCGCGGAGCTTAAAATACCAGACCATTAATTTTTCCAGCAAAGCGTTATTTTTTTTCAAGGTAAAAAAATATTTGTAGTGGCAAGCATGTATAATTTAACAGAAGCTGATGTTTGTTGGTTACTTTGTATGGCTGTTTCAACTGCACATGCATTTTTTTATTCCTGTAAAGTCGTCGTTTATGCATGCTATCCGTTTCGGATCAGGCGACCGGTTGCTCATTTGTTTTCATGGTTTTGGTGAAGATGCAGGTAAGTTTATGGCCTTGCTGCCATCTATGCACACAGCGTTTACGGTGGTGGCGATTGATCTTCCTTTTCATGGAAATTCAGCATGGCCGCATGATACACCATTCATGCCCGCTGACCTGGCGGAGATGATTCGTGCTGTATTGCAACTTGAAAAGCAGGTGCGGTTCTCGCTGATGGGATATAGTCTTGGTGGAAAGATAGTGCTGGCTGCAGTTCCCCTTTTTGCTGAGCAGGTTGACGCTGTAATACTCGCAGCGCCTGATGGCGTAATATTAAATGCCTGGTATAACGTGGCCGTTTATCCCGGTTGGGGAAGAAGACTATTCAAAAGCTTTGTAAAAAATCCGGGATTTGTTTTCAGGCTGGCGCGGTTGCTGCGGTTTATGAGGTTACTCGATGAACGGATCTTTAAATTCCTGCAGGTACAGACGAATACCGAAGCGAAGCGCAAAAAGATTTATGATGTATGGATGGCGATGAAAAATTTAGCAGTAGAGTTGGAGGAAGTAAAAGGCATTCTCAATTCTCACCATATTAAAAGTTATTTGTTTATTGGAAGGTACGACCGGGTGATCACCGAAAAAACAGGCAGAAAGTTCGCACAGGGATTGCAGGATTGTCATTATGTGGTGTTAGATAAAGGCCATAACCTGATTACCGAGGCATTCAATAACCCATTACAGGCAGCGCTCACGGTATGATGATCTATACCATCATCGTATTACTGCTGACAGTCTGTTACACACTGTTGTTTATCTTCTACCTGGCCGGCTGGCTGCTGTTGCCTGAATATACACCCGGTGACGTGAGCGGACATACCACTGTTTCTATCGTCCTTGCCGCCAGAAATGAGGAGCAGAATATTGGAAGGCTGCTCGGTGATCTTACCAGCCAGGATTATCCTTCGGCATTAACGAACATTGTGGTAGCAGATGATTGTTCCACTGATAAAACAGCGGAGATTGTATCCTCCTTTCAGTCAAAGGGAGTGAAGCTGATCAGGATGCAGGAATTGTTCAGCAATGAAGAACATCAGCCTGCTTACAAAAAGAAGGCGCTGCAAACTGGTATAGCTGCAACAACCGGTGAACTCATTATCACCACCGATGCAGACTGCTCTATGGACGCCGGATGGTTGACGGCTATCGTTAGTTTTTATGAAAAACAACGCTGTAACATGATTGTTTCACCGGTTACTTATAGCGGCGAAAGAAGTTTCTTTGAGTTGTTTCAGTCACTCGATTTCATGGGCATGATTGGCATTACCGGCGGGACACTGCAGTTTAATTTCCCGGTCATGTGTAACGGAGCCAACCTTGCCTTCCGCCGGCTGGCATTTGATCAGGTCAACGGATACGAAGGCATCAGCCAGATCGCATCTGGTGATGATGTGTTGCTGATGCTCAAAATCGCGGCTAAGTGGAAAGGCACCGTTCATTTCATGAAATGCCATGAAGCGGTGGTACGTACTTCGGCTCAAAAAACATGGAGCGCATTTGTACAGCAGCGGATACGTTGGGCTTCCAAATCCAGATATTACTCCGACTGGCGTATCACCGCCAATCTCGCATTGGTATACCTGTTTAACTTTTCTATCCTGACTACCGCTTTGTATTGTCTTTTCAGCAACAGTTATTTTTATTTGCTCCTGTTTCAGTTGCTGCTTAAGATGATTGCAGAGTTTGGTTTCTTCGCTGCTGTCACTGCATTTTTCAGGCGGCGTTCATTACTGTGGATGTTTTTACCTGCGCAAATGATGCATATCATTTATATTGTGCTTATTGGCGCACTGGGAAATTTAGTAAGTACCTTATGGAAAGGCAGGAAAATAAAATAAGGCTCTTGCCGGTATACTGCAGGGTTGACTGGCAATTAATAACATCTGCTTAGCAAAAACTGTAACACACAGTTTTAACTTATGAATTGCTGCAGGTTGCCATCCTGAAAATTCAAATGGTACTTTATTTTGCTGAACCGGTTAAGACCATTGCCATGAAGATTAAGAAAATGGTTCGATAGCATTTGCTTAAAGTGAAGTTGTATTCTGTAAAGATTTGTTCAACTAAGGGGTTGATGTCATGCAAGCACTCACCGATGCCGAAGACAGGTTGTTAGATGAATTGTATTTCGTAACTACATACCCTGATCTGGTGCAACAACTGACATTGCAAGAAAGTGTACTGCGGACAACATTGACGAGCCTGTTGCATAAAGGCTTTATTATACAGATGCAATACAACGACGTGATGAAGGACTATGAGAAACTGGAACAACCGGATTTCTCAGTCATGGAACGGTCAGCATTTGTTGCTTCACGGCAGGGATTGATAGTGCATAACAGCCGTTCCTGAACTGTATGTGCAGCATATCCAATGAAAGATTCAGCACTGTTAAATTGGTGTCGAATTCACAACAGCGGATGGTTTTTACATTATTTTCAGAAAGTGGCAATGAAGTGCGGCGGTATAAGAAGTGATTGTTAAGTCAGGAAGGTGCACCGTATTAAGTACAGAAAGATTGTAGCTTGCAGCGTCATACCAGCCATGAAATCACTGACGGATGATATAACCCGGAAACTGGATCGTCTTGAAGAACAGTTGCAACTGAAGGAGCGTGAATTGAATTCGCTGCTTCAGATAACGCAGGCTATTAACAGCAATATTTCATCGCATGGCTTGCTGCGCCTGTACCAGGATATCCTGGTGAAACAGATCGGTATTGGCAAGGTAGCGGTTTTCATTTACCTGGATGAATGGCAATGCACTAATGCAACAGGTATTGACTCACAGGATATCCTGGAAGCGACAAAACATCACCTGCCGGCCTTCCGGCAGATAACCCGGCTCGCGAAGTCAGGCCATCCGCTGGAATCTTTCTTTGATGTGGTGGTGCCGGTTTATCACAAAGATTTTGCGATTGCCTATACGTTCCTGGGTGACTTCAGCGACGATTTTCATCTTTCGCTCGATGAAAAGCTGAGTTATATTCAAACCGTATCGAACGTCATTGCCGTAGCCATTGAAAACAAGCGGTTGTTCAGGGCGCAGATGAAGCAGGGAATGCTGAAGTCTGAGTTGGAACTCGCAGGCAAGATGCAGACGATGCTGATTCCGGGCAATCTGCCGGATGATGAACGGATCTCTATTGCCGGTGTTTACCTGCCCTTTCAGCAAGTGGGTGGTGATTACTACGACTATATTGAACTGAACAGGGAAGAATCAATATTTTGTATTGGTGATATATCAGGCAAAGGTGTTGCGGCAGCGTTGCTAATGGCAAACTTTCAGGCCAGCGTCAGGTCGTATGCAGAGCAGCAGCCTTCCCTCAGCGCGTTGATCAGGAGTTTGAATGGCAGGGTAAATGAGATCACAAACGGTGAGAAGTTCATTACTTTCTTCATTGCAAAATTTAATTTCACCACGCGCGAATTGCAATACATCAATGCCGGTCACAATCCTGCTCTCCTGTTTTATGACGGTGAAGTGAAAATGCTGCAGGAAGGCTGTACCATCCTGGGCATGTTTGAAAAATTGCCGTATGTGAATCTGCAGTCGCTTACTTTGAAAAACCCGTTCGTCACTTTTTGCTATACCGACGGGCTTACGGATGTGGAGAATGAAGAGAAGCAATCACTCGATATCAGCAATGTCATCCGCATCATCAGCGATGGCAAAGACCTTTCGCCAACGGCGATGAATAAAAAAATAGTGGATTATCTCGTAGCATTCAAAGGGTCAAGGCTGATCAATGATGATGTGAGCATGCTGACATGCCACGTGTATTAGCAGGAAAACATGCTCATGTTTCGGAAGAAAAAGTGCCGGCCTGCTGCAAATTATTTCAGGGGAATCTGCTGTTGCTGCTGTTTCAACCTGTTATTCCGGATATCCTGGTTTACAATTAATGCAATACAGATGAAGAAGAACGATCCGATCTTGTCTGTTTCAATTAAATCGCTCAGCATGGTATTCATGTAAATGATGACCAGGCAAAGCAAGACCGCCATCACATAGCGCCGTTCAGCACGATCGGTGGTTTCATGATAGATCCTTTGGCCTTGTGTCAGCAAGACGATGGTGAGTGCCAGGAAGATGAGCAGTCCTATTATTCCCTGTTCTGTCATCAGCAGGATGAAATAGTTATGCACGGAGGAACGTTCCGGGTTTTCGCTTACATAGGTCTTAAAACTTGTTACGGTGAAGGATTTATAAAATCCATAGAAGTTACCGGGCCCGTAACCAATGACCGGTTTGTCCAGCCACATGCGTATGCCTGCGATCCAACGGTACACGCGTTCTGCGCTGGAAACATCTTCTCCTTCAAAAGTGGAGAGTAAGTGATCTTCCAGTTCAGGATGGTATATGGTGTGTTCAAAATCAGGCTCAAAATTGAGATAGTGATTTTGCACACTCATATAAACCAGTAACCCGACGAGGCCGGCCATTCCTGCGGCCAATAACCAACCGGTAAGTTTGCTCCGGATCACGAAGTACATGCAGCATGCACCAAGCAGCGATAACCAGGCCGATCTTGTATAGGCGAAATAGATGGCCACCAGCAATAATGCAAAAGAGAATAACAGGAAGCGGCGGGCAACAGAACCCTTCCGGTACCATCCGATAGCCAGCACCACAAAAGGCATCATCTGCGCCAGGGTGCATGCATAGTTTACATGATTGCGGAAGAATGGTATCATCTGTTCATTCACCGTCTGAAAGGAGAAGTCGTATCTCGAATGACGGACGAGGCTGTAGATGACCGTGAAAAGCAGCGGAATAAGGACGCACCAGAAGGCGATCTTAAAAGTTGATACGTCTTTTATGATCATGCCCGTCACAAAGACAAACGTTATGATGTACCATGTTTTGGCAATCGAGAATTTGACGGATACAAGCGGATCGGCCGAATAGACTGTTGCAATCAGTATCCAGCAATAATGCAGTATCAGCAGGAAGATGACCGGATTTTTTAATACTTCCTTATCCAGTGTGGCGGGACGCGCTGCCACTGTGCAAAAGAAGAGTATCATCAGGCCGGCAATCAGTGGCTCGGTTGGGAAGTCAGTAGCAAAACCACCGGGCAAGGCCACTTCCGTGGAAAGCGGGAGGAGAAACAGCAGTAAAAAATAGATGACCCTGAAATCATTTAAACTCAGGTAAAGGAAAAGAATGCCGCAGGGAATGAGCAGCAGCAGATAATTTTCAGCATAAATGGCAGCAAACCCACAAACAAGCATCAGGCCACTGAATGCATATAACAACCGGAGCCAGAACTTATCAAGTGGCTGCTTGTTGCCAGCGCTGTCAGATGATATCTCAGGTCCGGTGTTAGGAAACATTAATAAGACTTGATGCTTTTAAGGAAGCGCTTTGGATACAAGGGTTCATTGTATGCCATCAGCTTTCAGAAACCCTCCGGCATTACCGATCAGCCGGGAAGATTGCTAACTGGAGGCCTGCACCACTTCCGAATTTTGCTGCAGGGCTATCCTGAATTTTTTGAATCGTTCAATCATCAGGATGGCGATGGAGGTAAGCACAAAGCTGCCAATGAGCGTACCGAGGACAATCAGCCATCTTATCGGTTTTGATTTTCTTTCCGCTTTAAATGCTTTTTCCAATACATAGACGGTAGGCACCGTGCTGTTGATGGTAGCCTTGTATTGTTCATATTCAATCATGTTGTTGTTCAGCTCGCGGATGGCGCCTTTCTTCTGTTCCTCCAGCACCTTTACCCTTTCTGTCGCCTGGTCGAAGCCGGCGCCTTTCTCTGCCCTCAGCTTGCTGATCTGACCGGGCAAGTCCTGTATCGAGCTATAGAGGCTGTATTCCTGCTTCAGCTTGAAGATGGTATCGCCAAGTGCCTGCAGCTGACTTTGCTTTTCCTTCAGCTTCACTTCATAAATTGAAAGGATTTTCTGCTTGTTGTCATTCAGCAGTGCCTGGTTGGTTTCATCAATTTTAGCTACAATGGCATTGGCCATGTCGGCCGCTACCTGCGGGTCGCGGTCATATACCGTCACTTCAATGGCTCCGCGGTCATTCTTTTCAAATGAATAGTTGTTGTGTAATTCTTTCAAAACGGCTTCCACGGGATACTTCGAATTCACGCTATCAATCTTATAATGCTGGAAGAGGTTAAACTTCTTCACGATATACATCTTCAGCGGCACGGACCCGGCAATGGAAAGTATGCGGTCAACATCGGCGCTGGTACCAAAATATCCCTGCGCATTGTCGCCGAAGAGGTTGGAACTTTGTGTCAGGTTGGGGTTGAGCGGATAAATAAGTGATACAGATTCGTAATAAGGCGGCATGATATGCGGATCGGTGATCACGATGCTGCCCAAAACGCCAATGCCCATCACGATCAGCAATGGCTTCCGCCATTTTATGATGAGTTTCAGGAACTCAATGAGATTTAAGGAGTTATTCATCCGGGTGTTTTAAAAAAATTTCCGGCAAACCTACAGGAATTCAGTCCAATTCCAAAAAAGTTACCCTTTAAGTTTTGCAGCACCATCAACTAAAGGGTTGGTTTGAAAGGGGAGATTCCCTTAAGGTTTGCAAGCCTTTATTTATTATTTCCGGATTAAAATCCGGATGCTCAAGCGGACTGCATTGATACAGCGTGACCCAAAGTAAGCGAATCCGCTAAACCGATTGATGCTATCAGTCGCTGGCTGTTTTGAGCAAGGGTATAATTTTTCTGATTTCAATAAGGCCCAGTAGCGTGGCGAATCCAAGCGAAAGAATGGACAGCAACACCATGACATACATCCAGTGAATGTTCCACATTGCGGCAGTCATGAAGAGGAGATAGCTTCCTGTGATAAAAAGAAACAGCTTGAGTAATAACGCGACATTGGTCCGGAAGTGAAATACTCTTGCGGCAAGCAGGAAGTTCAGCATGCCGATGGTGAGGCCGGTGATGCAGGCAGCCATGGCAGCCCCCAATGCCTGTTTCATGGGAATAAGTGCAAGGTTAAGACAGAAGTTCAGCACGACAGCTATCAGGGAGATGAGGATGAGCGCCTTCAGATTGCCATTCGCGGTTAGCAACGTACCGAAGATATAAACCGTAGCTGTGCCCGGAAAGCTGTAAATCAGTATGGATAAAACAGACGATGAATAACCGGTTGCATCATGATAGAGTAAATGCATTAGAGGAACTGAAAAAAAGGACAGTGCCATACAGCAAATGAAGGCGAAAATAAAGATGACCGTGAAACTTGCACGGGCAAGCGATTCAATGCTCTGCTGTTTTGCCAGCATTCTCGAGAAGATCGGCAGCAACAATACCGAAAACAGGTATCCAAACTGATTGAGTGCATCCAGCAACCGGTAGGCGGAAGCATAGATGCCGGCTTCATGTGCTCCTTTTTCCGGCAGTAAACGCTCAATCATGATACCATCAATGCGTGAATAAACCGCCATCATTAAAATAAGCAACGCAAAAGGCATCGATCTTTTAAATAGGCCTCCGGCAAATTGAAGCGAAAAATGAAAACGGAATCTGCCACTCACATGAATGATATAGCCAAGCGCAGATAAGAGCGTTATGAGGTAGGCCATCGTCTGTGCATAAATGAAATATTCAATGCTGAACTGTGCACGCATGGATGGTACAATCAGTAATATGCCACAGATAAGTATCATCAATGCTTTATCCATCACGGAAATCATACTGTCCACCTTGAAATGGTGTAACGCCGAAATATTGGATCGTGAATAAACGATCAGGGAAGCAAGCGCCTGGTTGATGCCGATTACGCTCAGCAGGTAAAGCTCATAAGAAGAGAACTGCAGCACGAAACCTGAAAACAGCGTTACCAGCATATATATGGCCGACAATACGATTTTGATACTGAAAATATTTGATAAGTAATCAGTCAGTTCGCTTTCATCGCGGGCCAGGTGCCTGTTATTATAGTTGCTGATACCGGCATCCAGCAATATTTGGGTGAGCATGGATAAGTTGAACAATACGAAATACAAACCGTAAGCCGATGACCCAACCACATTCTGCACAGTGCGGTCAATTCCCAGAATCCAGAGTGGCTTTATCAGGACATTCAGTGCAACAATAAATACAAGGTTTCTGAAAAACAGCTTTTGCATGCACAAACGGAGGTATTTGTTTCAGGCCGGAGATGGCCGTAAAGAAAACCTGCAGCGTGCGCAAAGGTAAAATGTCCTGCTTTTCTATTGTGAAAATATTATTATTCCCGACTACTGCATTGCGTGGTATCAGGCAGTACAAATAAAAGGACAGCTTCATGGTTACAGCGTTTGGCTTTATGTTGTTAACGACGTTAATATGGAAACGCTGCCTTCACGATCAGTGAAAATGGTTGTCAGCCATGCAACCGAATACTCCATTAATTCTATCTTTCTCCCGTGAAAATTGCCGTCAATACCAGGTTTCTCCTGAAAAACAAGCTGGAAGGCATCGGATGGTTTACGTATGAGACGCTTAAGCGGATTACACAGCAGCACCCGGAACATGAGTTTATTTTTCTGTTTGATCGTCCGTATGCCGCAGAATTTATTTTCTCATCTAATGTCACCGGCAGGGTGATTTATCCGCCTGCGCGTCATCCCTTCTTGTGGTTCTGGTGGTTTGAACAGGCAGTGCCGGCGGCGTTGAAAAAAATCAAGCCCGATCTTTTTCTTTCCACCGACGGCTATCTTTCACTTGCCTGCAAGGTGCCGCAGGTAACGGTTATGCATGATCTTGCTTTTGAGCATTTTCCCGATCATGTTAACGCACTCACCGCATGGTATTACCGGTATTTTACGCCGAAGTTTGCGAAGAAAGCAAAGCGTATTGCCACGGTTTCCGAATATTCCAAACAGGATATTATTAAACTATATGATGTAGCGCCTGGTAAAATTGATGTGGTGCACAATGGATCCAATGAGTTATTCCAACCACTTGGCGACGAGGAAAAGACAAAGGTGCGGCAACAGTTTACCGGAGGTTGTCCGTACTTCATTTATGCAGGTGCATTGCAACCGAGGAAAAATATCATCAATCTTTTCCTTGCTTTTGATCAGTTCAAAAAAAATAAATCCTGCAATGCGAGACTGGTTATGGCTGGAAGAAACTGGTCTTACCGCGATGCCATGAAGGTGCATCAGGCGATGCAATTCCGTGACGATGTGGTTTTTCCCGGCCATTTAACGCGCGCAGACCTGTCGAGACTGCTTGGTGCTGCGGAAGCGTTGGTGTATGTTTCCCTCTTTGAAGGTTTCGGTATTCCCATCGTGGAAGCGATGTATTGCGATGTACCGGTCATTACCAGTAATATTTCATCTATGCCTGAAGTAGCAGGTGAAGCAGGATTGTTTGTGGATCCTTATTCAATATCGGATATTGCAGAAAAGATGCAACTGCTATTTGGCAATGAAGAATTAAAATTAAAGCTGGTGCAAAAGGGACAATTGCAACGCCGGCAGTTCACCTGGCAGCGCACTGCCGAACAGTTATGGGAATGTATTATCAAAACCGCACAAAGCGATGTGTGAGCGTTCAGCAGGTGCTTAATGACACTTTGTGTTTTGGTCATTAATATTTACACAGCAATTTATTGCACCGCAATTTTTCCGTTCAGTTGCCCGCCTTTGTATTGCAACACCACGTCATAGTTGCCGGCAGGTAATGCTGAAACATCCAGCGTAAGTTGTTGCCGTCCTTTAATCAAAACGGGAGAATTACTTGAATGCACTACCTTTCCGTTGGCGTCAATAATCAAAGTGGTCACCATTGACGTCTGGCCAAGCGGAAAACTCACGGTGGCTGTTGTGACTGCCGGATTAGGGTAAATAGCCACAGCAGACGACGGAGCTGCTGTTTCGTGGATACCTGAAACTTCATTTTGTGTTACGAGGATATCATCCACACTCAGCAGGTTGTCATCTTTTGTTCCATGCACGATGGCTATGTAAATTTTTTTACCCACATAAGCTGCGAGGCTGACGGTTTGTGGTTGCAGTATGCCGATAAAGCGCGCCGAATCGTTGTGGTATTCGATATATGTGCCGTCTTCGCCGTGCACCCATCCCGCAGTAAAATTATAATGACTGAAACCGCTGTCAACATCAAGTGGCCCGGCAGAAACATATTCGGCCGCCTTGAACAGCGTGTCGGTAAAGCAGTCTTCCACATTGCATTCGGATGATACCACCACATAGTAACCATCGAGGTAACGCGGTGTTTGAAATGGAGCGGATTTCCAGCTGAGTGTAGCACTTGCATCCTCAATATCCAGCGGTGGCAGCACCAGGTAATTGGCTACAAGGTTGGCCGGCGAAGTCCATGAGTTACTGGCATAAATGAGGTTGCTGCTGTCAGCATCGGCGAAACCAAAGGTCCAGAACCATTCGCCGGGCCTGCCGCTTCCGCTCGCATCATTAAATCCATCCTGATCGTAATTGATCCAGGTTGCATCATCGCCATTCGGAAAGCTGGGTTCAATGTAAGTGTCGGGATCATTCTCGAAATTTTCAAAGAGCAGTGTATCCAGCGGTTGAGAAAATGCCATCTGCTGAAAGCATAGTAAGCATACAGCTGCCAGTGCGTAGTAATTTTTCATGGTTTGAATTTTTATGATATAAACATCCGAATTTGTCTCATTATTATCAATAGCTCAGGTTGGTTTTATGTATTTCCGTGTAATGGCATGAGCAGTTAATGGCTGTATATCTTCCTGATTCAGCCAGGAAAAATTGACAGTTCAGCCAATGGCCTGATTGATATCTTCTATCAGGTCATCAATGTCTTCGACGCCCACGCTGAGGCGGATTAATGAATCAAGCAAGCCGTTCTTTTCCCTTTCCTCTTTGGGAATGGAGGCATGTGTCATGGAAGCCGGATGACCGATGAGTGATTCCACACCGCCAAGCGACTCTGCCAGTGAGAAAAGCCTCGTGTTGGATAGCACGTGTATCGCATCTTCTAAATGATTGCCTTTAAGTGTGAACGAGATCATACCGCCAAATCCACGCATCTGTTTCTTTGCAAGCGCATGGCCGGGATGGCTGGCAAGCCCGGGAAAGTGCACCTTTTCCACTTTGGGATGGCCTGATAAAAAGGCCGCCATTTTCAGTGCATTCTCGCAATGCCTTTCCATACGCAGATGCAAAGTCTTGATTCCGCGCAGCACCAGGAAGCAATCCTGCGGTCCGGGCACACCGCCACAGGCATTCTGCAAAAACTGTAACCGTTCCAGCAATGATTCATTGTTAGTTATCACCGCACCCATCACCACATCACTGTGGCCGGAGATATATTTTGTTACGGAATGCAATACGAGGTCAGCACCAAGGTCGAGTGGATTTTGAAGGTACGGAGAAGCGAATGTATTGTCTACACAAACCAATGCACCGGCATTCTTCGCGGCGGCTGCTGCGGCTGCAATATCAATGATGTTCATCATTGGATTGGTGGGCGTTTCGAGCCACAGTAATTTTGTTTTGGAAGAAATATGCTTTTCAATGGCACCCGGCTGATGCATCGGAATGAAATTGAATTTCACGCCGTACTTTTCAAAGACCTTTGTAAAGATCCGATAGGTGCCGCCGTAGAGATCGTTGGTGGACAGCACTTCGTCTCCCGGGTTCAGCAGTTTAATGACAGCATCCGAAGCAGCCATGCCACTGGCGAAACACAGACCAAACCTTCCATTTTCCAATGCAGCAAGATTTTGCTGCAGTACATTTCGCGTTGGATTTTGCGTACGGGCATACTCATAGCCCTTGTGATCACCCGGTGCTTCCTGAACATAGGTGGAGGTTTGAAAAATAGGCGTCATGATAGCGCCTGTGGAAGGGTCGGGCTCGATACCGGCGTGCAATGCTTTGGTGGCGAATTTCATGGAAAGTAAAATTTAAGCGCGCAAGTTAACGGATTTCTAATCGCGTTTTTCATGCATTGGATTTGAAACTGAAGTATCAAATCAACGACACTTTGTGACCTTCGTGCAATCCTTAGTGTCCTTTATGGTCAAATGAAAAGAAAGTAACCATAATGCGCACAGAGGCACATACAAAGAGCACTAAGAAAAACAATAGATGAAAGCACAATTTCAAATCAATGAAACTTTGACACCTTCTTGATTTGTAATCGCTATTTCAGATCAGCAGAGGTTTAACCCGGAATTTGTAATGAATATCTGAGCCGTTCAAATAATTACTGCCTGATAAATGCATAATACTTGCTCTTCATATAAAGAACAATATCATATTCCATGGCTGTCTTAAGCATGTATTCCGGAATATCGCAATAATCAAGGAAAGGGCTGATCTCTTCGGGTTTAAGCGGGATGACATCATTATCAATATATTTCTGCAGTATTTCACGTTGTAATTCCCGCTGATGCACTTTATTCATGAGTTCGGCATAGCCGCGTTTATCTTTTTCGCGGTGACTGAATTGCTCATAGATGGCGGTGATGGGACTTTGTAAAACCTGGTAACCGTGCAGTGTGTAATCTTTTTTATCATATCCAAGTTTCAATGCATCCCTGTGAATCTGTTCAAACTCGCGTTGTGGCTGTACTTCAACCGCAGGCAGTTCAACCTGTATCTTATGGAGATAAATGGTGACTATATATCTTTCTTTATAAACAGAATCCCTGAAAGAAATTGTTTTGGCTGAGTAGCCGTTCGCTACCAGGAATATCGAGTCCTGCTGCAAAGCCACCACCTGGAAGTAACCCGCATTGTCGCTGATAGAACGCTCCTGCGTCCGTTTATTGATCAGTTGCATATTGATGACAGGTCGCTTGTTCATCGAATCAATTCCCCATCCGGAGATGCGGATGGTTCGTTCCTGTGCAAAAGCATTGTGCCGGTAAAAGCATACTGATAACATTATAAAAAAAACAATAATAAATTTCTGGCTCAATGATGCGGTTGATTGATAAGGAGGCCGAAATAACGGAAAATTAGAGGCGGTATTTTTTGATTATCGGTAATTACTTTTCTGCAATTCCTTTTTTCCAGATTGCCACAACTAACAACAACGACTAATCATTCACTACTCACTACTCACTACTCACTACTCACTATTCACTATTCACTACTCACTATTCACTATTCACCTCTTATCCACTTCAATAACCATCGCCACCGCACCGTCTGCCACATTGTTCAGTGTGAAACTGATGGTCTCTCCTGTCTTAAAACTCACTGATGGAATCAGCAAATTGCCCAGCGCTTTACGCACTTTTTCCTCATAGCTGCCTGTTTGACTGCTGATAGCCGTATTCAGTTCCTTATAATCTATCGGCTTTTTTGTTACCACAATGGCCATGAAATCCTTGGCGCCTGTTGCATCAACCTGCAAAGAATAGTCCTTGGGAAACAATCGCGTCCCGGTGATGCCACAGTAGGGTGAATGTTTTGCCGTGTAAGGGAACAATACATAACTGCTCTGATCTGTTTCCTGGCCAAAGAGATAGGTATAGCAGTCGAGTGAATTGGTAACCTCGATCTTGAATTTTGTGCCTTTTGCAATGGGTGCAGCAGTGTTAAAAACTATACCTCCTTTGTTGCGTAATGGAATTTGCTGCTGCGTCGCATTATCCACGAGGCCGAATTCCACCGACAGATTATTGGTAAGTGGTTTATCGGCATTACCCATAGGATAAACACCATAGGCTTCTTTGGTGAAATAGGCGAAGTCTTTATATCGTATCCAGGCCAATCCATTTTGTCCCCAGTCGTTGCCCCAGCTGTTCATCAACTGAAAGGCGCCTTCCTTACCGTATTTGTAATCATCATAACCCACCACGCACATACAATGCCCGCCGAAATTCATCATGTTATAATCATTGGAAGAAGGCACCCACACTTCCTGGCCCATCATGGGTTGCATGAAACTTCCGCCGACCATCATGCCGACCACTACAGGCGCACCTTGTGCAAGGTTTTGTTTGATGGCAAGCATATCCACTTCCTGGTTATCACCGCTTTTGGTAAGCCGGTTGTAACCGGTCATCTTAAATTGCGAGGCCGCCTGTTTTTGTGCAGAGGTCGGTTTGGTTTCGCAACTTTGTTCGTTGTAGGGAAACTGCGATAGGGGAAGCAAGCCTTGTCCCTGCATTACATCCATGGCTTTTTCAATGTAAGAACCCTGGCATCCTTCCAGGGAGATCTGGTTATACAGGTAGGCAGGGCTGAAGGCGATTCTGTCGGGATCTTGCCCGGTGCGTTGTGCCTCCAGGATGGTGCGGGCTGCATAGGCATTGCCCCAGCCAACGCATGAACCCTGTTCGCCCTGGTTCAGTCGTTTAGGACAATATTTCTCCAGCGAAACTCTTTCCGGTAACGGGTTCTTTATGTTATCGGCCAATGGTTCAAATACTTCCGTAGCATCATACAAGGCTGGATCAAATTCAGCGCCGGTAGAAAGCAATTGCCCAGCGGAAGGAGATGAAAAACCGCCGCCTGAAAAGTAATAGAGCGCACCGCCGATCAAAAGCAGCACAATACCCGTTTTCGGATTCTTACGGAACAACATGAGCAGCATTGGCAGCAGGGACAGTATGGAAAAACCGCCGCTATTCCCGCCGGGGCGGCGGCCGCCACCCGGATAGTTATCAGGCCGTTGCTGATTATCGTCTTCAACCATTCTGATGGGCATAGATTAATAGTTTATCAGTTGAGAATTATTGGAAAGGAATGAATAGGATGGAACAATGAAGATAGAACTTTGGGAAGAAAATTAATAGCCGAAGTTGCGTTTCATCGGTATTGACAGAAAGCAAACCATCTTCTTTGGCGCAGATACTGAAGGTCCTGATCATTCGCATACGCTTCCCGTTCAAAAATGATGTTGCGATAGGCGTCATGGTGATTCGTGTATCTCCACCTGTTGAATAGATAATTGATGAGGTATAACACATAGAATGGAATGATTAACAGCTCCACCTGCTGTCGGTGGTGTATCATCTCATGGTTAAGCATGACTGCATCCGCCGAAAGCTGGCGGTTACGAAACAGCAGGAATGGAAATAATGCCATTCCACGCACATGCAACCCTTTAACTATGATGATGAATGGATATTTCAAACGACCGGTTTACAGTTCCATCTTAAAAACAATAAGCCCGCTCATGAGTTTCGGTTCAAACCATGTTGATTTTGGCGGCATCACTTCATTCATGTCTGAGATGGCAAAAAGCTGTTCCATGGTAACCGGAAAGAGCGAAAATGCTACAGCGGCTTTTCCTTTCACCACCGCTTTTTCCAATGCGGCAAGTCCTTTAATACCCGGAACAAAATCAATACGGCGGTCGATGCGCGGGTCTTTGATTCCTAAAACCGGATCAAGCAAATTGTTTTGCAGTATGGAAACATCAAGCGACGCCACGGCATCATTCGTATAGGTGCCTTCCCGTGCCCGCAGCTTATACCATTTGTAATTCAGGTACATGCCGAAGCGGTGTGGCTGCGAAGGATCATAGGGTGAGCGGCTGGCAATTTTAACATCAAATTTTTCACTCACCAGTTTCAGGAACTCTTTCTCTGTATGACCATTCAGGTTTTTGATCAGGCGGTTGTAATCATAGATACGCAGTTGGTTGGCCGGAAACAGGCAGGTGAGGAGGTAATTGAAATCATTCGATTTCAGCTGATTCAGCTTGTCTGCCATTTGACCGGCGTAGATGGCTGCCGCTGCTGCACGATGATGTCCATCAGCAATATAAGAGCAGTGAACATGCTTGTTAAAAAGATCCGTCAGCTCATCAATGGTCTTCTCATTGCTGACTACCCACACTTCCTGTCTTACTCCATATTCATTTACAAAATCATATGCCGGCAGGTGTTCATTGGTGATCATGGCGATCAGCATATCAATCTTATCTACCGGCGTATAGGCAAGAAAAACAGGATTTGAATTCAGTAAGGTACTCGTGATATGAAGCACATTTTCATTTTCCTTGTCGGCGCGGGTATGTTCATGTTTCTTAATTCTTCCTTCCTGGTAATCCCTGATATGCAGGCAGCTGATGAGTCCGGTTTGTGTATGACCTTCAAGCGAAAGCCGGTAAACATACAGGCAGGGTTCCTCATCCCGCAGAATGGTGCCTTCATCCACCATCTTTTGAAAATACATGCGCGCAAAATCAAAGAGTTGCTGTTCCGTTTTCGGTGTGTCATCCGGAAAATTTAAGCGCGGCTTCACCACATGTGCAAAGGAGTAGGGGTTTTTACGCGCTTCCTCTTTCCTGCGCTGATCACTCAGGAGGTTATTGGGATTCAATGCCACTTTAGAAGCCAGTTCCGGCAATGGCCTGAAACCTTTAAAGGCTTTAATGATCACGGCTGCTTGCTTTGTGAAAAGTTAACAATTATATCTACCACTTCTTTGCCAATGCGATCCTGCGCTTCACGGGTGGAAGCTCCTATATGCGGGGTCAACGACACGCGCGGATGTTGCAGCAATGCCACATTATGCGTCGGTTCTTCTTCAAACACATCAATACCTGCAAAGGCTACCTTGCCTGTATGCAGCGCCTGCAGCAGATCCGCTTCATTTATTGTTCCGCCTCTTGCACAGTTAATGATGCCCACACCGTCTTTCATCATGACAAATTCATCTTTCGAAATCACCGTCGTTGCGCCGGCACTGTGAATCGTGATAAAGTCGCTGTTGCGTAATACCTCTTCTTTGGTGGATGGTTTAACCGGTACTGAAACACGGATGCTATTCATGAGTTGCATTTCAAGGTTCCAGTCGCGTGGAAACAGGTCATATGCCATCACCCGCATGCCACAGCCAATGGCAATTTTCGCGGTAGCCTGCCCAATATTACCGAATCCAATGAAGCCCAGTGTTTTTCCTTTCAGTTCGCTGCCTTTTGAGAATTTTTCTTTCAGCGCTTTAAATTGCTGCGTGCCGTTTACGGGCATCTCGCGGTTTGATTCAGGAAGAAAACGAACCAGGCCGAATAAGTGCGCAAAAACCAGTTCCGCCACTGATTGCGAAGATGCCAGTGGTGTATTCCTTACCATGATGTCTTTCGACTGAGCATATTCCACGTCGATGTTATCCAGGCCCACGCCGCCGCGAATAATGAGTTTGGTGCGGCTGATGACATCAATCAACGGCTTCCTGACCTTGGTGGCACTGCGAACGGTGAGCACATCAAATTCATTGATATGGTTTGCAAGTTCATCCTGCGGTATTTTAACATCATGCACTTCGAATCCGGCTTGTTCCAGTGCTGCCTTTGCTGAGGCTTCCATGCCATCGTTGGCAAGAATCTTCATCATACTAATAATTTTTTTTCTCCGGCAACGAAAATAGTATATGGATTATGTTTTAGCATGAAAACATACCAACGCCGTGTGAACAAAAGGTTAAGGAAGGTGAATATCCCTGAACCCTTTCAGTAGTTTAGTCAGTTCTTTTTCTTTTTGTATGGCGATGTATTTTCCTTCGGAATGAAGGATGCCTTCTTTCTTAAACTGTGAAAAAGTACGAATCACTTCTTCAATTGATGCACCGATGATATCGGCATAATCCTGCCGGGAAAGTTTTGCTGCAAGCACTTTTTTCCTGTTCCGTATCTGAGTGCCATAAATTTCGCGTACCGTGAGCACGGCATCGGCTAATTTCTGCCGTACTGTCATCTGAGAAAGTGAGCGCAGTTTGTATTCGGTCCGCCTTAGCTCAGCAGCATAAAACATCAGCAGGTTGATGGCAAAGGCAGGGCTCTTTTCCAGTGCCGCCAGAAAATCATTCATCTTGATAAAGCAGATGGTGGAATCTTCGAGTGTGGCAGCACTGATCGGATAAAGCTGCGGCAAACCCAGTCCGCGGTGGCCGAGGATATTTCCGCTGTCGGCCAGTCTGACGATTTGTGAACGGTTGTCTGGACCTGTATTGAAGACCTTTACCTTTCCGCTGAAAATAAAATAAATACCTGTTACGGGGTCACCTTCTTTAAATACAACAGCGCCGGGCTTAAAATGCTGTACGGTTTTATGAAGCGCCAGCTGCTCTTTGTTTTCTTTGCCAACAAACCGATTCACAAAACATGCAGCTGAACTGCAATTGATACAGGTTGGATGTGGACGCATTTATACTGAGCAATTGAAAAGTTGATCCTGTAAGGTGGACTATTTCTTCATGTGGGTTGATTCGAATTCCTGCATCACACTGATGAGTTTTGCAACACCTTCCTCCGGCATGGCATTATAAATGGAAGCCCTGAAGCCGCCCACGGAACGGTGGCCCTTGATGCCGATGCAACCATTGTTTTTCGCAAATTCTCCGAAGGCCTCTTCCAGCGATTTATCCTGCATGATCCAGGTCACATTCATCAGTGAACGGTCTTCGACGGCTACATTTCCTTCAAACAAAGCATTGCGGTCAATTTCCGCATACAGTAACGCAGCTTTCGCGCGGTTACGTTTTTCCATCGCGGTAATGCCGCCTTGTTCCTTCAGCCAGCGAAGCGTGAGCATGCAGACATAAATTGCGAAAGTACTGGGTGTGTTGTGGAGTGAATTGTCTTTGATATGCGAACGGTAATCCAGCATCGTTGGAATGGCACGCTGCACTTTCCCCAGCAGGCTTTCCTTCATGATCACCAGTGTTGCGCCGGAAGTGCCGAGATTTTTTTGCGCACCGGCATATATCATATCAAATTTTTTCCAATCCAGCACCCGTGAAAAAATATCGGAACTCATGTCTGCAATCAACGATACCGGTGAGGCGGGAATGTCTTTCAGCTGACTGCCATGTATCGTTTCATTGGTGGTGATGTGAAAATATTTTGAGTCAGCTGGAATGCTGTACTGCTTTGGTATGTATGAATAATTTTTGTCAGCGGATGAAGCCACCACATTCACATTGCCGAAGAGCTTTGCTTCTTTTATCGCCTTCTTAGACCAGGAGCCGATCTCCATATATGCTGCCGTTTCATTTGAATCGAGCATGTTATAAGGAATAGTGCAAAACTGCATTGTGGCACCGCCCTGTAAAAACAGTATTTTATATTCCTCACCCAATCCGGTGAGTTCGCGTACAAGTTGCTGTGCTTCGTCCACTACAGCGGTAAACTCCTTGCTGCGGTGCGAGATTTCAATGAGCGATAATCCGATATCATTGAGTTCCAATACGGCTTTGGATGCCTGCTCGAAAACGGTTGGTGGCAAAATGGCCGGACCGGAATAGAAGTTATACTTCTTCATGCTGTTTGATTTTTAAGAAGCGCAAAGCTAAAGAATTTTACACCTACATTTTGTATAGCAAAGCTCCAATGGATTATATGTGGATACAATTACCAGGTGCAATATGGGTTAGCTTTATAAGAATTCATATCATCTGTTTCGCCGCAGCTCCAATGGCAGTTGAAGGTTGCGGTGAAGCAGGATTGGTAAGAGACATGCTTTGCTTTCGCCGGTTTATCCACGGGATAGCTTTCGAACTTAATACGGGACAAGATTAAATGAATGGCGTCAGCTTATGCGACAGCCGCTTGCTGCAAGGTCAGTTGTATCAGCCGGTCAACTGCCTTGTGCGGATCGCTGCTGAATTTTTGCTGTACACGGTTGGCAACAATAGCGCTGAGTGAAAGCGAAGCATGGCCGAGTAGCCGTGACATGCCGTATATACCGGCTGTTTCCATTTCAAAGTTGGTGATCCGGTTCCCGTCAAAGGCGAAGGAAGATAGCTGATCCAGCAACTTCGGGAATGCGGGCTCGGCCCTTACCTGTCTTCCCTGCGGACCGTAAAATCCGGGGCAGGTAACAGTGATGCCTTTTTGTGTGAAGTGGCTGAATGCACTGATGAGTGAGGATGAGCCGCGGGCGATATAAGGGATAAAGGCAATATGGTTTTCCTGTACATGCCCGAGAAAAGCCAGCAATAAATCCTTCTCCGATTGCGGATGAGGCAGTTGATAAAAGTTAAGCAGGTTGTCCATGCCAATAGCGTAGCCCGAAGCAACAAAACTGTCGAGCTCAATATCAGGTTGCAGGGCGCCGGAGGTGCCGATGCGAATGATGTCCATTGAGGTGAGCTGATCTTTTACCGTGCGTGATGAAAGGTCCACATTCACCAGTGCGTCCAGTTCAGTGAGTATAATATCTATATTGTCGGTACCGATGCCGGTAGAAATTACCGTTATTCTTTTCTTGCCGATATAGCCGGTATGCGTAACAAATTCGCGGTGTTGCCGCCTGATTTCCACGTGGTCGAAATATTTGGAAACTTCTTTCACTCTGTCGGGATCACCCACTGTAATGACTGTTGTGGCAAGTTCTTCCGGTAAAAGATCGAGGTGATAAACGGCCCCGCGTGCATTGAGGATTAATTCTGATTCGGGAATGATTGGCATCTTAACATGCAGTTGTTACCTTTGCAAAGCTAACTGTAATTCATCCAAATAATTTATGGAGCAAAAAAACTACGCACCTGTTGCGATTAAAAGAATACTGGTTCCCACTGATTTTTCTTCTACCTCTATCAATGCACTCGATTATGCGGCCATGGTGGCAGCCAGGGCAGGTGCTGAAATCCTGTTGCTGCATGTCTTCGAGTCTTATTCACACAATACAATGCTGAATGCCGCTGTTGATTTTAACCAGATCATGGAAAAGGGCATTGATGAGAAGCTGCAGGAGCTGAAAGCAATGAACCAGCAGCTGACCGGAATCCCGGTGCGCACGAGGGTAGTTTCCGGCAAAATCCATACGGAAATTGAACGTATTGCCCATGAAGAGGATGTGCAGCTGATTGTGATGGGAACACATGGCGCATCCGGCGTCAGCAACAGCGGAAAGATGATGCTGGGATCCAACACCTACAGAATCATACAGAATTCACCCTGCCCGATTATTACGCTGAGAAATGATCCGTCGAAAGATGGTTTTAAAAATATTGTGCTTCCTATCGACAGCTCCTCGCAGTCAACATTGAAGCTTAATCTTGCTATTGCCTGGGCGAAATTATTCGGTTGTACCATTCACCTGCTCGCTGTCACCGCATTTTTTGAAGAGTTTGTGGTGGATGCGAAATCTGTTGACAGGAAGGTGCACCAGGTTGGAGAAGTGCTGTTAAAGGAAGGTATTGCCTATACAGCGCATATCATACGTAATCAATCGCCTTCGCTGTCTATCCTGCACCATGCTGAAAAAATGAATGCCGATATGATTATGATTGTAACAGGCTATGAATCGCAATTGGGGGAGATGCTGTTCGGTTCAAGTGCCCGCACGGTGGTGGCTGAATCACCTGTACCGGTGCTGAGCATTCATATCAGGAAAGACTGATGTTGATATTGGTACCAATGATTTCTTAAGAAAGCCCCGGAATAGCCAGAAGACTGAAAGCACCCGGGGTTTCTTTCAGAGTGCAGTTTGTATTAATGCAGCATCCTTTGTGGTTTTTGTTAATTGCCTGATGTGCCGGTACGATTTGCATAAACTACCGGATTCCGATTTTAAGTCCGGTTTTCAAGAAATTGAGTAAGATGAATTCAAACAGCAAAGTCATAATATCTGTTAAAGACCTCGTGAAGGACTATGGAACTTTTCGTGCTGTTGACGGGATTAGTTTTGATGTGATGGAAGGAGAAATATTCGGATTGCTGGGCCCGAACGGCGCCGGAAAAACCACGACCCTCGAAATTATTGAAACTTTACGAACCAAAACATCCGGCACGGTAACGGTGGATGGCTTGTCAATAGATAAAAATCAAAATGAAATAAAGCAGATCATCGGCGTACAGTTACAGGCAGCCGGATATTATCCAAGCCTCAACCTGCTGGAGTTACTCGAGCTTTTTTCAGGATTGTATAATGTGCAGACCGATGCTCAAGCAATGTTAGCATTGGTGGGCCTGGAAGATAAAGCGAAGAGCAAGTATAAAGAACTGAGCGGCGGACAGAAGCAGCGTTTCTCCATTTCCACCACGTTGATTAATCAACCGAAAATTATTTTTCTTGACGAACCTACTACCGGACTTGATCCGCAGGCACGCCGCAATTTGTGGGAACTGATCCGCCAGGTGCGCGGCCAGGGAACCACCATCGTCATCACCACGCATTATATGGATGAGGCGGAGCAATTATGCGAGCGCGTTGCATTGGTTGACGGCGGCCGCATAAAAGCTTTGAATACACCGGACCACCTGATTGATGAATTGATTGCCACAGGATTTGAGCGGAAGAAAGAAGTGAAGGCAGCCAACCTGGAGGATGTTTTTCTTAAGCTTACCGGCAAAGAATGGAGAGATGAATGAGAAAAAATTCTGTATGATTTTCGATTAAAAGGCTCTTTGCTGAAAAGTGTCCTGATCCGGTAACCGGCATAACGATAGATGATAAAACCCAGTTAAACCAATTTGAAATCTTGATGCCTCCCCAAAGCTATAGCCAGGTACGTGCCATGCTGGCCATCACGAGGGCCAGCCTTCGCAGCATCTTCCGCAGTCCGTCGGCGGTGATCTTTTCGTTTGCCTTTCCGCTCATCTTTATCCTGGTGTTTGGCTTTGTGGGCAATAGTGGCTTTAAACTGGAAGTAGGCGTAGAACAGGCTTCCGACACCACCAGCATACTTTACAAGGCGATAAAGCAGAATCCGCAGTTCAGGTTAATTGCCGGCGAGAATGATCAGGACTTAATAACGGATCTCAACAAGGGGCGCATCGACGGGATGATTAACATTCAGCCAAACACTTCAGGTACCGGTGCGCCTGTAATTATTCATGTCAAGACATCGGCATCCTCGCGCAATGCACCGTTGCTGATCAATATGCTGCAATCGATGATTGACAGGAAAACCATGATCAATATGCAGCCGCAAACGATGATGGCGGAAATCAGGGAAGAGCGGCAGCCGGGCAGGCCCTATAAATCCATTGATTTTATTTTGCCGGGCATGCTGGGATTCTCGCTGCTGAGCACCGGTGTTTTTGGAACAGCCTTTACTTTCCTGGGACTTCGCCAGACGCTGGTAATCAAACGTTTTTTTGCAACGCCTGTCAAACGTCCCTACATCATCATCGGTGAAGGGCTGAGCAGGGTATTATTTTCTTTGCTCACTTCTTCCGTAATACTGGTGCTCGGATATTTCGCTTTTGGGTTCACTCTCGTTCATGGTCTCATCACCTTCATCAACCTGTTAATTCTCTCTTTTATCGGCCTCTTTATTTTTATGGGCTTTGGCTTTGTGGTTTCAGGGCTGGCAAAGAATGAAGCCGCTGTTCCGCCGATCGCCAACATCATCACCTTGCCGCAGTTTTTGCTGGCAGGCACTTTTTTTTCTACCGATGCCTTTCCTTCCTGGCTGCAACCTATACCTAAAATATTACCACTCACTTATCTGAATGATGCGATGCGAAAAGTATCATTTGAAGGTGCAGGATTATTCGATGTGTGGAAGGACCTGATGGCATTGGGAATATGCGGCATCATTGTTTATGCTGTTGCTGTAAAGGTTTTCAGGTGGGAATAGTGTTTCGGTTCGCAGATTGGTTGCCATGCTTCAGCTTCAACGGATCGGGCAACACAGCCATCATGACGGAATATTAATCCTGCGGCCAGTCGGCGCCTTCATCAATCCATTTTGTAATTGTCCTGATATCTTCTGCAGGCAATATATGTGCATCAGCGGATTTCATTGTTGGCCGCCGCCCTGAAATAATTTCAATCAGCTTGCTTTCGCTGCTCTTACCCGGAACAATGAAAGCTTCCTTGCCATTCTTTCCAAAAAAATCATCACGGTTATCGGCTCTGAAACCTCCGAGTTGTTTCCTCGGACCATGACAGCTGATGCAATTCATCTCGAGAACAGGATACACTTCTTTCCAGAAATCAGTCTTGGGTAAATTATTGATCGAATTGGCTGATACTGCTTCCGGCTGATTACCGGATGGAATTGCTGTATTACAGATCACATTGCCGGAAGTGTCAGTAACGGAGCGGTAAGCTGTAATAGCAAAAACAGTGAAGCCCGATACAATCGCAATGATGGTAAGCAGGCCTGCACGGATGGATGCTTTCCTGCCGGTGGCCATACCAAATACTCTCTTCCCGATCACACTGGTCAGCCATTGCCAGTGCAGCAGGAGATGCAACAGCAGCACTACGAGGAAGCCTAAGCTGAACCAGTAATGTATGACACCATATTCATGACGGGCAAGGCCCCAAAGCATTCTTGATTTATTAGTGCCCGGCGGTAATGGAAACCTGATAATAAAACCGGTGAGTATCATAGCAAGAAAGAGAAGGCCTGCCGAAAGATCGAGGAGAAGATTTACAATAGTCCTGCTCATACCCTGCTGCCGGAATATTGGATTGGCCGGCAGTGTAAAATTAGGCTGTTAACGTTGCATTATCAAAACACATTCTTCATCATCCGGTCAATGAAAAGAAAACGATACCGGCGATGGAAACCGGAAGATGCCGCCATAAAATGCAGGCTGGAGTAAATGTGGATGAAGCGAGTGCCGCAATCTGTCGTAATCAAAGATTGCTTTAACAATTTCTGTTTTATGAAGTCGCAGGCATCTTGTATTCCGCAATGGTCTTCCCGAGATCACTGATCACATTCATGAAATAGATTCCGGCATCATAAGGTGATGCAAAAGGAGAAAAATATTTATGTACATCACCATCAGCCCAGAACTTGGTGCTCATGTAATAAAAGTGATCCGATGTCTGCAACTTGCCCCACACTTTTAACAAGTCATCATTGCCGGTAGCTTTAACGGCTTCTTCCAGCGCATAGATTTTCGCGAGGGCTTCACGCTGTAATGCATTTTCATTCCATGCGGAAAGGTCTCTTTCTTCATCAGCCCAGCTGGTGAATTCCGGTACATCGTACACATCACGAACAGGATGGGCGGCAAGCACTTCGGAAGGTGAGCGGAAATAGAAATCAGGGTGATCGAGAATCATCTCGGGCAGATTGTCGAGAAAATTGAAAATGCCGGTCTCTTTCCATTGATGCTCACCGAATGTCTCATAATCCATAAACAGGTTGATGGTTTCAGCATTGCCGGCATGATCGTGCAGCCATTGGGAAAACTTGTCAGCGGTAAGCGGCCAGTTTTCCCATTGATGATTGCTGAACCGGAAGGCAATATCATCACTGAGCCGGTAATTCTTCAGCAACAATGAAAAGTTATCGATACCCGGCGATGTATACACCTGGTTGGGTGTGCGCGTGCGGAGATACCGGTCCGTTCCTTCACACAACATTCCTTTATAACCCATGGCAGCCACATGCTTTGCGAGATCGTTGTTAAAGATCAGTTCGGTGTTGCGGAAGATGGCGGGTTCGAGGTTAAAGAGTGTTTTAATCTTTTCACGGTGCAGTTTTACCTGCCTGTCAAATTCCTCCTTTGAGTATAAAAAACTGAGCGAGTGATAATAGGTTTCGTCAAGTATCTCCACATAACCGGATGCCGCAAGCGCCTGGAAGGAGAGGATGACATCAGGGCGGTGCAATTCAAATTGTTCGAGGGCAACACCGGAAATGGAATAAGCCACTTTAAACTTTCCTTTGTGGCGCAGCAACAGTTCCAGGATTTTTGCATTCGTAGGCAGGTAGCACTTATCGGCTACCTTATTCAGTATTTCAACGTTCAGGTCATGGTTTTCATAATAATGATCCTGTCCGATCTCATCGTAGTGATAGTTGCGTAGTCTGAATGGCTGATGCACCTGGAAATAAAAACAAACCGAAGTGCCCGGTAAGGTACCCTGCTTTTTTGCAGCAGATGCAGGAGTGGTTTTAGCCGGTTCAGTTATTGGTTTATCATCGGGCGTAGGATTAGCTGTCTCAGCGCTGACCACTGAAACAGGTTGCTGCGCTGCTTCAGCAACAGGATCAATCTGCAAACCTGCCAGGCTTTCATGAAGCGGGAAGACCGGTACGGTGAAGCCGGTAACGGCATCAAACACTTTTTCTGTTTCACTTCCCGGGTTTTTGAAATCAGGCTCTACGATTATCTTCTTTGCTTTCAACATGTTTCATTTAATACATTTCAGTCGCGCAGTATTATGCAGTTTCTTCTTTTTTTTCTTCCACCAGGTGTTTGTACGATTTTAAGACTTCGCGTGCAGCGTTGTCCCAGCTGATATTCTTCACATCATTTGCCGTGAGCTGCACCATGGTTTCACGCAAACCGTTGTAGTGGCAAACGGCATACAGGTAATTCGCAAACTTATCGGTGTCCCAGCAATCGGCTTTCAGCACATTATGCAGCACTTCACTGACACCGGATTGCTTTGATATCACACAGGGTACATTAAACTGTGCTGCTTCCAGTGCGGATAACCCAAAGGGTTCGGAAACCGATGGCATGAAGTAAGCATCAGCCTCCGCCAGTAATGCCGTAATCTTGTCGCGCTTGATGAAGCCGGTAAATTCCACCTGTTCCTGCAATCCGGCAGCTGCAACTTTATCCCGCAGCCATTCCGCCTGATCGCCATTGCCGGCAATGATAAACTTAACATCGCCCGCCTTGCTGCATAGTTTAATCATCGTTTCGAGCAGGAACTCCGGCCCTTTTTGCCGCGTAATACGGCCAAGGAAGAGAATCTTTTTTTCGTTGTCTTTCCTTTCTGCTCGGTAGATGTCGGTATTTTCAATGGCATTGTAAACAGGGAAAATTTTCTCAGCGGAAATACCGTAATGGCTGATGATTGTGGATTTGGTGTAGGCGCTCACCGGTAAAACTCGGTCGGCCTTCAGCATGCCCTGGTGTTCGATATGATACACAGGATTGCGGGCATCTGAATGTGCACGGTCTGTTTCCAGAGAGTGTATATGCACTAACAATGGTTTGCCGCTATTCTTTTTCAGCTCAACAGCGGCCGGAAAGGTGACCCAGTCATGTGCATGGATCACATCGAAGTCGATTTTCCCGCTTAGCTGCTGCACCATCCCAACGTAAGCTTTCACTTTACGCATGATGTCGGGACCATATGAATCCTGCTGGTTGAACAAGTCATGCGTTTCCGTACCCGGCACTTCGTTGTCAGCATATGGAATGCGGAGCTCTGCGTGCTGAGGTTGAGCTTCATCAATCCATTCCTCAGAAAGGAACCGGCGGAAGTCATCGAGGACCATTTCGTCGGTTGCTTCATCAAAATGAAAGTGATTGAGCCCGATGATATTGACCCGTTTCATTTTGAAGTGCAGGTCGCTCTTCGGAAGAATGATTTTAAGATCAGTAAAAGGAGCAAGCGCTTTCGCCAGTCCGTAACAGGCTGGCCCCAATCCTCCGGTAAGTATGGGAGGGAATTCCCATCCCAGCATCAATACTTTTATCCGGTTATATTCCATGAATGATCTTGCTTGCGAGGTTGATTTCCGGCAGCCTGTTTTTTTGCATAAGGTAAGCAGCTGTGCCTTTAGCTCCTTGTGTTCCCCGCATTCATTGTTTTCTGCAACTCATCCAGTTTTTTCTGTACCGCATTCAGCTGCGAATTTTTCATCCACACCTTACGTGCTTCGAGCAGCCATCCGGCTGCGAATCCAACGATAAAGATCAGAATCGTAACGAGTGACATGGATCCTTCAAAATGCCAGAATAGGAATCCGAGTGAAACAGTAGCGATGTTTTGTATGGCGAAGATCAGTGCAACCACCAGCAGGATGATGGTGATGATATAAATCCGGTTCATGGATAGTTGAGTTACTTTTAAAGTCGAAAGTTAGGAAGAAAATCGACTTCAATAATCCGATGTAACGGTGTGCAGGCCATACGGCAGTTTCAATGATGAACAAAGGCTGCGATTACCGCTCAGCCTGTAAGAAATTAAGAGCATATCATCACCGTTAGGAAAAAGATCGCTGCAATTTTTTTATTGCGAACAAATCGTTGTTCCAATTTATTGAAAGAAGTTTCTGAGAAGAATAGTTATCTAACAGACAGGAAACCACAGGCAGAATTATATCCTTAGCATGCTGCAGGATTGCAGCTATACTTTCTTTCCTTTCATCGCTTCCGCTATGGCTTTGTCCATTACTCGGTGGGCAAAGGGTTGCGAATATGCATTCAGTTCGTCCATCTTCACATGAATGACGTCCTTGTCTTTCCCTTGCAACGATATCTGCAATGCCTGCATATGCACGCGCATACCTTTTGCTTCCTCATCAGTCAGCAGGGCTGCATTGGTCTGCAGGAATTTTTCAGCGGCCTGCAATACTTGTTGTGCTTCTGTCTGTGCCTCCAGCAGACTTCGTACGCGCATGTCATCCCTGGCGTGCGTGATGGAGTCGAGCAGCATCCTTTCCACTTCGGCATCGGTTAAACCGTATTGCGGTTTTATATCAATGCTTTGTTCAAGGCCGCTCCGCAATTCTTTGGCTTTAACCTTTAAGATGCCATCGGCATTGAGAAGGAAGCTGATTTCTATTTTCGGAAAGCCGGCCGGCATGGCAGGAATACCGGTAAGTATAAATTCAGCAAGTTTACGGTTGTCTTTAACAACATCGCGTTCTCCCTGGTAAACGGCGATCTTCAGATTTTTCTGGCCATCCACAGAAGTAGTGTATTGCCTGGCAGCGCTTGTCGGGATTTTCGAATTGCGTGGTATGATGACATCCATAAGGTCACCGATTGTTTCAATACCCAGTGAAAGCGGCGTGACATCGAGTAAGAGGATATCCTTTTGATTGCCGGCCAATACATCTGCCTGCATGGCTGCGCCCAACGCTACCACTTCATCGGGATTGAGTGAGTCATGCACGGGCTTGCCGAAAAATGCAGCCACCGTTTGCTTCACCAATGGTATACGCGTAGCACCGCCCACCATCACGATCGTATCAATTGCGGAAGCATCAAGTTTGGCATCTTTCAATGCATGGCTGACAGCGCTGATGGTACGACGGACAAGCGGAGCGGTTAACTTTTCAAATTCAGCACGGCTGATGTTGCAGTGCAGCTGACCATGCATCCCTTCATAATCTGCATGATCGCTGAGATGGATCTTGGCTGCTTCCGCCTGCAGGCGCAGGGACTGACTGAGTGATTTATCGGTATGGAGCGTGCCCTGATCAAGCTGATTATGCTGCAGCCAGTAATCGACGATTGCACGATCAAAATCATCACCGCCCAGGAAAGTGTCGCCATGTGTCGACAATACCTCAAATATTCCCTGGTGTATTTTCAAAATGGAAATGTCAAATGTGCCGCCACCAAGATCATATACTGCAATCGTCTTTTCTTCCTGCGGATCCAGCCCGATGCCATACGCAAGCGAGGCCGCAGTAGGTTCATTGATGATCCGCAGCACCTCCAGCCCGGCCAGTTTGCCGGCATCGCGTGTGGCCTGCCGCTGTGAATCGTTGAAATAAGCCGGCACGGTGATCACCGCTTTTTTTACACCCATCTGCATCACCTGTTCCGCCCTTTCCTTAAGCGCTCTCAATATGAAGGATGATAATTCTATTGGCGAGTAGAAAATATTACCCACCCGTATCTTTACCAGTTGTTCTTTGTCTTCATCAATAATCCTGTATCCGAAATAACCTTCAAAATCGCGTACATCGCCGTATGACTTACCCATGAGCCGTTTGACCGAATAGATGGTGTTTTGCGGATCGGAAACAAGGTATGGTTTTGCTGCAACGCCTACTACCGGTTCTTCCGGCGATGCAAAATGCACGATGGATGGAACTAAAGCATTGATGCCGTCATCTTTTATCGTTTCTGCCTTGCCTGTTGACGGGTTTACGAAAGCGATGAGTGAATTCGTAGTGCCGAGATCAATGCCGGCAATCAGCTCTCGCTTTTCAATGGTTGCTTCTTTTATGTTGATGGAAATCTTTGCCATGGTCTGGAAGAAAGGCTTTTTAGCGAAGCCACTGCCGGGCGGCGAAGATAAGTTATGAAGTATGAAGTATGATAAACAACTTTCTTGGCGGCAGCTTTCAGTCTTGCCGGATTTTATTTACAGTGATACGGTATGTAGGCTTGTGCCTGTCAAACATGTATAGAATGCTGTCATCCGGTTATGACGTCAATAGATGGAAAACCGCCTGGGAGCAGGATATACAATTGCATCACTGCCATATAAGCCGAAGACCGGTCATAGCTTTTTTAACCGCATCTCCACGCGCCTGTTTTTTGCCCTGTTTGCTTCTGTATCGTTGGCCGCAACAGGGTGGTCAGGTCCATAGCCTACTGCATAGATGCGGTCTTCAGCGATTCCTTTTGCGGTGATATAATGTTTGCAGGCATTGACTCTTTTATAAGATAAAGAACGGTTGTAAGCCGCATCACCTTCAGAAGAAGTATGCCCAGAAAGTTCGATTTCTGCAGTGGGATTTGCCTTTAAAAAGTCAGCCACATTATCGAGCGTTTGCCTCGATTCCGGTCTGATGTCTGCCTTGCCCTGATCAAACAGTATGTTATCCAGCGTGATGGATTCACCTACCTTGATCTGCCTGTTGCCAAAGGCGGCTGATTTGCCTTTGGTGAGTAAAATAAATACATCCTGGTTTTCATCACCTTCACCAATATCGGCGGTGCCCGTACCATCCTCGTAACCGGCGGCCCTAGCTGATAATACTTCAAAGCCGGTCGGGATATTTCGCAACTCAAATTTTCCCTGCGCATCAGTTTCAGCAGACATACCTTCCATCGAGAATACATGTGCTCCCGCCACGGGCTGTTCCGTTTCTTTATCGAGTACCACACCGCGCACTGTGCCTTTGCAACTGTTTTCCCGCTTGCGGTTGGCAAGTAAACGGATGAAGTCGACCGCAAATCCGTCGGCGGCACCGGTGGATTCATCTATCATGATGGAGACATTGCTGCCGCCCGTGAGCAGCGGGTAAAATTCTTCTGTGAGTGGAATGGAGATCAGTTTGCCTACAGGGCCGGTCTGATCAATGGCATTGAGTACTTTTTCTCCTTCCACAAAACGCTTCCCGTTAATCAGGAGCTGAAATCTGGAACAGAAAGAGGGTGCCTGGAAGTCATCAATGAATAGCTGCAGGTAGATGTTCTGAATGGTCATACCCTTCAGGGCATCGGTAGCTATATTCCAGGCCACAGGCTTTGTTTTTGATGGATCATAACTTTCACTGTATCCATCACCATCGCAGTCATGAATTTTTGAGGGATCGAATTTGGATGACAGGAGGATCCTGTCAAAGCCGGGCAGATCATCCTTATTGCTTTCCCATGGCCAGCTGTGCGCTGCTGTCATTCTGCCACAAAATGGATCAAAATCATCCGGCCATCCGAATCCCAAATTATCTACATCGCCCATGCGAATGATACAGGCCGCTTCCGGTGTGTTTTTCAATACCGCCTGCTGCAGTTCCCATTGTGTATCGGATGTGATGCTTTTAACTTGTCCGGATGCATTCATGATGATCAATAGCGCAATTGTGGCGGTGAAGTAAATTGCTTTTTTCATGGAAGTGTGATTGATGGATGAACCATAGATTGATGATGCGGCCTTCAAAACTGCCGTTCCCGTTGAATATGAAGATAGTAAAATATGATAATTGATGCGGGTTGGTTAAAAAAATATTACCCGGATGTTGCATTTTTTGACTGCGCTGGAAAGATTATGCAGTCAGCGCATCAGGTACATCTTACCAATACCATTTTTGAAATACTGATCGGCAGAGGTGTCATAATGGTCAATGTCGCGGCCATTCAGCATGGCGCTCACCCGATAAAAATAGAGTCCGTTCGCCAGTTTATCGCCAAACTGATCAGTGCCATCCCAGCTATAGTCGGTGATATTATTACCGATGTGCACGGTGCCGAGTTCCTGCATAAATATTTCTTTGATCACCCGGCCGCTGATCGTCATTATTTCAATTTTCATAAACTGCGGTACCTCCGACCCCGTAAGTGTAAAAACAAACCTCGTGGAAGTGGTGAATGGATTCGGGTAATTCATGACATTGGAGATCATTGGTTTGTTGATCACCTTGAAGGAGATACGGTAGGAATTGTCGCCGGAAGCATTACCGCTCCTGTCATAGCCCTGCACAACCAGTTCATAGGCGCCGTCCTGATTGAAATACTTCTTCAGGGTCACGTGCGCTGAATTATCCTTCGAAAGATGCGTGGAATCGGCAGGATAGAAGAATGCGGTCACATTATCGAACACCACATTGTGTTTGCTGCCATCCGGATAAAGCAGGTAGATATCAAACAGCGAGGTGTCATTCAATGCAAGAAACTTGCTTTCATCCTTCAGCATCATATCAATCTCCGGCCTGGCGGATACAAGGTCACCATCAAGTATATGGATGCCATCGAAAGTGACGTCGAGCAACGGATTCACATTGTCGGTGGTGACGGTGAATGCGGTGATGCCGATATTGTTGAAGTGATATTGCTCGGGCTGATCATTCAATGGGTTGGCTTCCACAAAAAGGTAATTATAGCCTGCGTATTCATCGCTTCCTGTAGTGAAATCAAATGCCACATGGATCGTGTCATTGCCATTCAGCGGAGCATAACGCTTAAGATATTTATGTGTGCTGTTGATGGCATCGGTAATCTCATAGTTCATCAGCATGCTGTCCATCTTCCAGGGTGTCACATTCTCCACAGCCACTTCCATATGTAAGGGAAGAAACTGGTGTACGGAGTCAGCCATGGTAAAATAAAGTGATGGGTTTAGGGCAGCTTCCGGTACTGGCTGATAATTGATCCGCCAGTAGTCGAGCTGAACAGGCGTGCGGCTGGTGGTATCCGTTGAATAAAGGAATAACTTCAGGTAGGGATATTGGAGCACATCGATGCCGGAAAGCAGCGTATCGCTTGCAGTTATACGATTGGCTAAGATTGTTTCGAAGCCATCATTGCTTACGCCAATCAGCTGTAAGATAGTGCTGTCTGAACCGGCTTCCAGTGAATGTGTTTTCCAGTGGAGCGAGCTCCAGGAAGCAGCAGGGCCGATGAGCGGCGATTCAATAAATCCCTGGTCCCAGTTTCCCTGGATGGCAAAGCTGGTATCGATGATGGAATTAAAGGTGTCGCCGATTACTTCATAAACCGGATAGGAAGGATCATTCTTTTTAAGAAATGCAACATAGGGTACGGCAGCGTCAACTGTGGTAAGCTGAGAGAGATTTAAGCCGGTGAAATAGCCCATCATTACACTGTCCCAGTTGCGAATGCCGGGATCATTGACCGACATCATCAGCAGGTAATCACCATCAGGAACCGTATCCAGGAATTTGCCAACCGATTCATTGGTGTAAGTGGTGTTGTAGAAAAAATTATAACGGGGCGTCGGCTTGCACTGGATACTGTTGTAGAGTCCTGTTGCTCCACCGGTATTCGGATTGCTCCATTGCAAACCATTGGATGAATCAATGACTTCAAAAAGCATGGTAGCGCCGTAGCCCATGCAGTCCCACACCCTCGACATTCTCACGCCATTGATAAAATAGCCAGGATCATCCAGCGGCACCGGCCCGCCGATATACGACGTGAAAGCATCATACACGCTGATGGTTTTGATATCATCGCTGAATTTGAAAGTGCGGTTGTCAGGTAATTCAATATTGCCATTTGGCTGAATCACCGATTTGAGCTGGAAAAAATGTGATTGATTCCATCCGGGTGATGACCCTGCCAGGTAGATGAATGATGCATTGTGCCAGACAAACTGGTTGTTGTAGAGCGTATCAATACTCGTACGCCAGTAATAGACCGTGCTGTCCTGCATTAACAAATCGGGCTTCCAGTTTACAACACCACCGCGGTGACTGATTTTTTTCTCCTGAA
Source organism: Chitinophagales bacterium (assembly GCA_019694975.1). Classification (NCBI taxonomy): domain Bacteria; kingdom Pseudomonadati; phylum Bacteroidota; class Chitinophagia; order Chitinophagales; species Chitinophagales bacterium. The sequence continues at coordinate 714,350 of JAIBAY010000002.1, read as the reverse complement.
AAACCGGGCTGTTGAATTTTTGGGTTGTATCGATCTGTAAGACGTATTGTTTTTCTGCTGCAAAGGCGTCCACCGTAGATGCTTTCAGCGTAACACCCTGGCTGCTGACGATTGCATAATCGTAAGGAAATACAGGCAAAATGTCATCAGAATTGATAAAGAGTTCACTGGTGATTTCATTGTTCAGTTCCGATAACTCATCCACTTCTCCCTGTGCAGAAATACTGTCGCCTGCATCCACTTTGATATTGAACTGGTTCAGCCCGAAAGCGAACTCCGGTTCTGTTTTTACGGAAAGCCGGATTGTATCTTTAAAATAAGGTGCTTTAATCCGATAATGGTACAGAAATTCCTCCATGCCATTGGGCAAGGTTCTTTTCACATCAATGTAAATGGAATCGGCAGTCGCTTTTCCGATATTGTATAATACCACCTGCAAGTAGAACGAATCGAGACCCGCGGAAACAGCCGGCGGATCAAAACTCACGAACTGTGATTCCAGTGCATAGTCCGGTTTGGGATGGGTATTGATTTTTAGTGAGGGATCGCCGTTTAACAATATTTGCTCGGCAATCACTTTATCAATTTCAGATCCTGACTGTGTATAGATGTCATCCAGCGTTTTAGCGATAAGGTTTCCCAGCGAGGTATTGTAATGTTCGGCAGAAAGGTTCTTGTAGAAATTAGTACTGTAAAAATCTAAAGAGGTGGAGATGGCAAATTGTGAAGGTGCCAGAAAAGCAATGGCGCCTCTGTCTTTTGCAAAAACGAAATCATCGCTGATGCCATGTACCGGCGTAAAAAGGTTGCCGATAAGACAGCCATTAGTAAGTATCACGGGATACTTCCCGTAGTTGTTGTATTCCTCCGGACGGTCGAGATTGAAATCAAATGAGTTGTAGGAAGAGTGGCCGTAAAAAGTGATCAGCGAAACGCCATTGGAGATAATCGAATCAAGATAACTGGATACGATGAATTCTATTGGATCCGTACTCGTCTTAAAAAATGAATACACATTGCCGCCAAAGAGCGTATCGGTAATGATGGATTTGTATTTGTTGAGATAGGACTGGAAAACCGCCTGGTCTGTTGCACTGGAACCGCCGGCGAGATGCATCACATTTTTCATCCAGCCTTTGTTGGCTACAGTCTGAAAACTGTTAGCCTGTGCACTCACAAACAGTTGTGCTTTATCAAGGTAGAGGCCAATCTCCTCCGGTGTAAGGCAGGCAAGTCTCCCTACAGGGATGCGCGGAACCGGCGAATAGCCATGCGCGGTGAGTAACTCATCGGATCCGGGAATACCCATGGTGGGCACATGGCAGAATGGCCTGTTAGCCGGAACTTCCCAGAAACTTACATATTCAATGGCTTTACCGATGAGCAGCATATTCCGGTCAGCAGCCGGCCATTTTGCCTGTATGAAATCGGTAAACTTACGAATAGAAGCAGGGTGTTCATGAATACCCCAGGCAAACTGATCATACAATTCGCGGATGTTAACTACAATGGCTGTATAACCCGTTGCATTTTTGAAATTCCGGTAGTCTTCCACATAATTATGCCCGGTACTGTCCTGGAAAAAGAACGGGTGAGAAATGATGATGAAATCGCCCTGGTTGGCGCTGTCAAAAAAGTTGGTGAATTGAAGTGCATGCAAGGTATCAACCGTTTTTATGACCGCCAATGGATCATACGCCAGCAGCCGAAGCCGGCGCTCATTAGCGGACGGCGGTAACAGGAACTTCTGCGTATCATTCTGTGCCACTGCTGCAAGCCTTAATTTATTGGTGAAATCATAGAGCACCGGTGTAGTGCCGAGTGAGTTGAAGTTGCCTATTTCTATGTATTGATCACCGGCGGATGCAGGGAGTTTGAAGGCAACCTGTGTCTGAAAATCAAAATTGAAAAGCCGCGGGTAGCTGAAATCCAGCCAGGCCACTGATCCCCAGTCGGTGGTGGTGGAAGTGGTGAGTGCAGTGGAAAAGGTAACCGTGGTAGTAGGATGGGTAAGCTGATCACTGCCTGGAAGCGAAAGATTAAAGTGGCGAACCCTGAATCCATAATCGGAAGTATCATATATGGAAATGCCGTTTACAGCTATGGTAAAGCGGTGTTCTGTATATCCCCAGCTGGTAGCCCATGATTGCAGGGAGCCTGTGGGGCCCTCGGTAAAAGGATAAGGTGTATTCAATACATAATCTTTCGATGCCTTGTTAAAGTAATCGCCTGTATAACCCTCGGTGTTGCTGAAGTCAGAGTCGAAGAATGTTTGCCCGGCCAATACCATGGGGCCGCGGCTGAGGTTGTTAGGCCCGTTTCTGGCCTGCCCGTAAACACCGGATGTTGTGAACCAGCAATATGGTTCTTTTGGCGGATGACTAGTGGTATTGTTGGGGATCGTCATAAAATGATTGCTGCTTGCCACATTGCCCCAGGTAAGGAAATAAGTTGCCGTATCATTGAACAAGCTGAGGTGGTTATTCGGATGCCAGTTCTTGTCGGCATAAAGACAGGAATCAAGCACACCATCATTGCGGGTTGCATAAAACTCTATGTAATCGGCACTGCCAAACAACCCGTCGGTGCTTGTATAAACCGGCACTTCAACACCCTTGTTAAACAACTGAAACTGGTTGCCATTGATGGTATTGAGTGGAATGCCGGCGGCAGCTAAAACAGGAGTGGTAATCCTGTAGAAACCGTCATCAATGATCAGAAATTTATAATAGGTTTTATTGTAGTCAATCCATTCATTCCCGTAAACCTGGGAATAACTTTCCCGAACAATCAGAAAGAAGAATACCGTCAGTAAAATTCTTCGCATCTACGGCTTTCCCGGTTTGTTATTGATGGCAATCCTTACAGAAAACACATTGGAGTACAACGAAGATGAGAGGCTGCCAAGGTTGGTAAGTGCATAATCAATACTGATACTCTTGATCACCAGCCCTACACCGATGTTCGGCTGTGCTGTCATGTTTTTTGTACCGTCAATGTTGGTGATCTTCTGAATGTTACCGATGCCCCCGCGCAGGTAAATCAATTCTTTGTAAGCGGCTTCAATACCTGCATGCGGATCAATACTGAAAGGTGCAGCGCTGATCAGCACATTTCTCTTTCCGTCGGTGGTGATATCCAGATCCAGCTCTGGCAAAAGCGTGATGTTCTTGCCGCATTGAAACTTACGGGCTGCACCCAGTATTATTTTGGGCGCCGTGAGCTCCACCGAATTTTCCGGAATCACATTCTGTGTGGAAGCAAATACAGCTTGTTCTTCTTCGGTAAAATTAAAAGACCATGCATTAAATGTTGTAGTTATGTCTTTTGCCATCAGTCCAAACTGCCATTTGTTTTTGTCATATTGAAGGCCTGCATCCAGCCCCACACCCCAAGACGAAGCAAAGGAGCCAACAGTTCGGTGTATAATCTTCAGGTTGCCGCCAATGCGTAATCCTTCCACAGGTAATTTTTGTGCATAGGAAATCAGCCCTGCATAATCAGCTACTGAAAAGGTGGTTACATTATCATAGTTGACACTGCCGTCCGGCTCAATAAGGAAAAGTGTGTTGGGAATATCGTCAACACCAAACCGGATAATTGAAAAAGCAAGCATCCTGTTTTTTTCCTGCATCGGAAGTGCAATGCCGGCGTAATCAAATTTTGCAATGCCGGCGAAGTATTCGGCATGCATGAGGCCGAGATCAAATTTTTTGTCAATCAGCGCCAGGCCTGCCGGATTCCAGTAACCTGCTGTGACATCGCTGACGGAGGCAACCTGTGCGCCTGACATGGCCAGCCCGCGGGCACCGATGCCAATGCTGAGAAACTCATTGCTGTACTTGTAAAATTGTGAAAAAGCACCCGAGCAGGTGCATAACAGTATCGCAACAGTAGACAGTGTTTTTCTCATGTTTTGGTTTGATAGTTGCCCCCGGTAAACGACTCCCCAGTATCGGTATTGTAAAAGTAAATTTTTTATTCTGAACGAAACACGCGGTTCAAATATCATACTCTCCTGATAAAGCATCATGCATGGTATGTTGTAATTGATGTTGAAGAAAAGGGAGGCAGCAATTGTAGAGTTGCATAAGACACTTACAGCTGCCTTTTGTTTTCAGGCCGGCTGCGTGATCATTTGCTGGTTCTCATTCCCTATTTTTACCGCAAAACAGTACGCATGAATTTTATGGATGAACTCAAGTGGCGTGGTTTGTATTTTGACGCTACTCCCGGAACAGAAGAACACCTGAACAGCGGATCACGAACTGGTTACATTGGCTTTGACCCATCCGCACCATCGCTGGGCATTGGTAATCTGGTGCAGATCATGTTGCTTACACATTTTCAGCGGGCAGGCCACCGGCCGATTGCGCTCGTTGGTGGCGCCACCGGCATGATAGGTGATCCTTCCGGAAAATCAGAAGAAAGGAAATTATTGTCGGAAGATGCCATCAGAGCCAATGAAGAAAAGATCAGGCTGCAGCTTGGCAGGTTTCTCGACTTTACCGGCAACTATGCTGCCGTGATAGAGAACAACTATGAATGGTACAAACAGATGACGGTGCTTGACTTCCTCCGTGATGTCGGTAAACACCTTACGGTGAATTATATGATGGCGAAAGATTCGGTGAAGAGCCGGCTGGAGACCGGCATTTCATACACTGAGTTTACTTATCAGCTTTTGCAGGGTTACGATTATTACTGGCTCAACCTGCACCGTGGCTGTACCTTACAGATGGGCGGCTCTGACCAGTGGGGTAATATTACAGCAGGCATCGAATTGTCGAGAAGGAAGTCGGGTAATGAAGTGTTTGCAGTAACGAGTCCGCTCATCACGCAAAGTGATGGAAAGAAATTCGGCAAGTCTGAAAAGGGAAATGTGTTTCTGGATCCTTCACTTACTTCACCTTATAAATTCTACCAGTTCTGGCTGAACGTGTCTGATGAAGACGCTGGCAGGTACCTGCGGATTTTTACGCTGATGAATGTGGCTGAAATTGAATCGATCGAAGCCAGCCATGCAGCCGGACCGCACCTGCGCCTGTTGCAGCAGGCATTGGCTAAAGACATCACCATCAGGGTGCATTCAGCGGATGATTACGAGAAGGCTGTCCGTGCTTCAGCCATCCTGTTTGGACAATTGGCAGGCGATGCATTACAGCAACTCACCGACCGCGACTTTGAAGAAATATTTGAAGGAGTGCCCACTAAAAAAATCAGCAAGTCGCTTTTTGAAAATGGATTGGAGGTGATGCGACTGCTAGTGGATGAGACGCAGTTTTTTCCTTCCAGGGGAGAAGCCCGCCGCATGATACAGGGTAAAGGCGTTGCCGTAAACAAAAGAATCGCCGGTGCAGATGATATGATTAAATCTGCCGACCTGATCAATCAGCGTTACCTCTTATTGCAAAAGGGCAAGAAAAATTATTTCCTCGTGATTGCCGAATAGCCGGCAAGCGATGGTGATGTTCTTTAAGCATCATTGGTGGAACTTTACTGAAGAACAGGGCGGGTGGTTAGGATGCTTTCATACTTCAAGTGGGATAAAGAAAGTATTCCTTCATTCATTTGATTGCCGCATGGTATAAACTGTACGAAGATCCTGATCAGCAATGTCCGCCAGGGTACAGTTGATATCATAGTCATTATCCTTAATTTTTTTTATGCATCATTCATGCATTATCATGCTTTCATAGAAAAACTAAGACAACGTTTGCAGCAACCGCTTCCAGGCGAAGCTGCACAGTTTAAGATGGCGCCTGAACGGCGCATTACGATGAAGGAATTTTATGCAGCAAAACATCCGGATCCAAGGCTGAGTGCAGTCCTTATTTGTTTTTTTCCCGACAGGGAAAACATCTGTACCTGGTTAATGCTCCGGCCTGAAGAGCAGGGTGCGCACAGCGGACAGGTCAGCTTTCCCGGCGGAAGGTTCGAGGATGGAGATATTGACCTGCAAAATACTGCCCTGCGTGAAGCCAATGAGGAAATTGGCATTGACCGTAACAAGATTGAAGTGATTGGTGCACTCACAAGCTTGTATATTCCCGTGAGTAATAACCTGGTGAAACCATTTGTCGGATTTGTGCAGGAGAAACAACCGGTGCAAAAAAATGAGGTGGAAGTCAAGGCAATTATCGAAACAGATATACGCCTTATAATGAATCCTTCCATAAAAAGCAACGCAACATTTAATGGCCAGCACAATGCTAAAATCAATGCACCATACTATAATATAAACGGACATAAAGTATGGGGAGCCACCGCCATGATACTAAGTGAGCTGGAAAGTATTATTGGAGATGTTTGAAGGGAAGCTTACAGGGTATAACTCATCCGGATTATTGAATAGCACTGGAGACCGTATTATTTGTCTGCTCCGCAAGTGAAACTTGTATGGCAATACCAGAATCTATCCTGTTGTTGTCAATTGAGTTTGCTCAATATTTTTAAGGTGCAGTTATGCTGCTGCAAGGGCATTGTGAGTGGCAACCTCTTAATAAAACTGAAAAACCTATAACTTCCCTCGCTTATATCTTTTCCAACATGTAGGAAAAAGAATACCTATAGCCATTTGCAAAAAAAATAAAAACATACCATTCATGAAACCACATAGAATTGTACTGATCAGGCATGGCGAATCAAGAGGCAATGTGGACCGCACGATTTATGCTGAGCGTCCCGACTATGCACTTGAGCTCAGTGAGAAAGGTGTGAGTCAATCTGTAGAAGCAGGCAGAAAACTTTCATCCATCATCGGCAAAGAGCCGGTCATGTTTTATGTTTCTCCTCACTGGCGAACCCGCATGACCTGTGAAGGTATCTTGCACAGCTTTGACGGCAACAGCATATTAATCAGGGAAGAGCCACGTATCAGGGAACAGGAATGGGGACATCTCCGCACGGCGGATAAAAAAAGGATGCTCGATGATGAACGAGATGCTTTCGGAACATTTTATTACCGGATTGCCGATGGTGAGTCTTGTGCTGATGTTTATGACCGTGTCAGCGGATTCTTTGACACATTGTTCCGTGATTTTGAAAAGGCGACTTTTCCTCCCAACGTTGTTATTGTTACCCATGGAATGACCATTCGGGTATTCCTGATGCGTTGGTATCGCTGGACCGTAGAAAAATTTGAGACCGTCGCCAATCCACATAACTGCGAATATTTTGTGATGGAAAAACGGGAGAATGGCAAATATGAACTCACTACGCCTTTAAGATATCACACTCCGCATCATCCATATCAATATCCTGGCAGGATCTGAAACATTTAAATGAATGGATAAGACTTCAAATGCCCGGCTAGCTAAATGCCGGCGATAGTATTGCGTGGTGCAGATGTTCCGGACTTCGGGATGCATATGGCCTCAGGCTGTTCTGCCTGCGAAAAGAAACATCAAATTACGTTACATTTGTAAATCGCGCATTCAGCCTCCTTAGCCATGTCAAAAAATCTCAGTGAACTATCGGGAAGAAAAGGTTGGAATAAAAACCTGTTTGAAGAAATCGGGCTGGCAGCCAAAGGTAAAGGTACCCCTTCAGCTGAAGCCATTGCAACGCTGGCGGAAGAGTTTGTCATGGGCACAGCGAATGTTTATGGTGCCGTTTCTTTCTACGATTTCCTGAGGCCGGAAAACAGTAACAAAAAAGTTTATGTCTGCAATGGCAGCGCTTGCCTTACAGCCGGCACACAGGATGAGCTAAGGAAAAAACTCAGCCATTATTTCAGCGAAGGGGAAATCGGTGAGATGTGTTGCCTGGGCAGATGTCATGAAAACAGCGCCTTTCATTTTGGCGGCATGAGTTTTTCAGGCAAAGCAGTGGAGACGGATTTCCGGAGCGTCGCAGTAACGGATGCTCCGTTATCGGTGAACGATCATTATCATGTTGCCGGTCATGGTGTTCAGGTGCTTACAGGTGAATTTCCCGGCCTGGAAAAATATTATGAATCACTCAGCACGGCACTGCGCAGCGCACCGGAAGTATTGCTGGAAGAGTTGAAAATATCAGGGCTGCGCGGAAGAGGCGGCGCCGGATTCCCGATTGCATATAAACTGGACGCCTGCCGGAAGGAGGTGAGCAATCAGAAATTTATCGTTTGCAATGCTGATGAAGGTGATCCCGGAGCCTACAGCGACCGCTACTTGCTGGAACAACAACCGCATGCACTGTTGTACGGAATGATAGCAGCCGGATTTATTGCCGGCGCTACTGTTGGTGTGATCTACATCCGCGGTGAATATCCGGAAGCCATCCGCATCACGCAGCAGGCAGTTAATGATTTGGTTGCAGCAGGTTATTGCGGTAAGAATATTCTTGATACAGGTTTCAATTTCGAATTTAAAATTATTGCTGCACAGGGAGCTTATATCTGCGGTGAAGAAACTGCGCTGCTGTCGAGCATAGAAGGCCAGCGCCCCGAAGTGCGCGTAAGGCCGCCCTATCCGGTTCAACACGGTTTGTTTAACAAACCAACGGTGGTCAATAATGTAGAAACGCTGGCATGCATCCCTTTTATACTGGAGAAGGGCGGCAAGGTTTTCGCCGCTGTTGGCAAAGGTAAATCAACAGGCACCAAGCTGATTTCGCTCGATGGATTCTTCAACCGTCCGGGCATCTGTGAGGTGGAGATGGGTACACCGCTTCGTTATGTGGTGGATGATTTTGGTAAGGGATTCAAAACAGATGTAAAGGCATTGCATATCGGTGGTCCGCTGGGAGGATTGGTGCCTGTCGGGAAAATTGACAGCCTCACTATCGACTTCGAATCATTTGCACAAAATGGATTTCTGCTCGGACATGCTTCGGTGGTATGCATTCCACAATCATTTCCGCTGATTCAATACCTGGAGCATCTCTTTCAGTTTACTGCCCATGAAAGCTGTGGCAAATGTTTTCCCTGCCGGCTGGGCGCTACACGCGGTTATGAATTGCTGCAGAAAGCACAGTCGGAAGATTACAAAATTGACCCGTTGTTGTTCGGCGATTTGCTCAACACCATGGAAATTGGATCGTTGTGTGCCCTTGGCGGCGGTTTACCACTCGCTATGCGTAATGCGCTGCAATATTTTGAAGAAGAATTGTCTCCTTACTTTCAAAATTCATAAAGGATGAAAACAGAAACCCTATCGATCAAAAAGGAACTGAACGGTAATGGTTCCATGGCAAACGGCAACGGCATTGCCAGGTTACCGGCTGCTTTCATTGATGATAAACCTTATGACATCAGGGAAGGGGAAACTATCTTATCCTTTATGCGTCGCCATTTTGGCAAGCAGGCCATTCCAACTTTATGTGATGCACCGCATCTTGATCCATTTGGTTCCTGCAGGGTTTGCAGTGTAGATGTGGCACTCGTTAAAGGAGGGCCGGTGAAGGCACAGGCATCCTGTCATACTCCAGTGGTGCCCGGTTCTTTTATTTATCCTGAGTCTGAAAGGATACAGCGACTGCGCAAGAATATCATTGAACTGGTTTTAACGGATCATCCGCTCGATTGCCTTACCTGTGAAGTAAATAATAATTGTGAACTGCAGACCGTTGCTGCCAGAGTTGGTGTTCGTGACGTGCGTTATCCTGAAGGCCGGAATCATCTTGGCAGAAGCAAGGACCTGAGCCATCCGTATATGACTTCCGATTTGTCGAAGTGCATCAATTGCTTTCGCTGCGTGCGGGCCTGTGATGAAATTCAGGGTCAGTTTGTATTGAGCATGGCTGGAAGGGGATTCGACAGTCGTATTGTGAAAGGAGCCGATGTCAGCTTTTTTGAAAGTGATTGTGTGAGCTGCGGCGCCTGCGCACAGGCTTGCCCTACCTCTGCCATCAGCGATGTTTTTGAATCAAAATCGGTGGCTTTTTATACCAAGGAAAGGACTGTTTGTACTTATTGCGGTGTCGGATGCAATCTTGAAGTGGCAGTGAAAGGAGGCAAAATAAAATCTATTCAGGCACCTTATGAGGCGGCAGCAAATGGCGGTCACACCTGTCTTAAGGGACGATATGCATTTTCATTTTACAATCATCCTGACAGACTGCGCTCACCATTGATTAAACGCAATGGTCAATTTGAGAAGGCAACATGGGAGGAGGCGTATGACTTTATCGCGGAGCAACTTACACGGATAAAAGCGGAATACGGCCCTGATGCTATTGCAGGTATTTCATCCGCACGCTGCACCAATGAAGAGAACTATATCATGCAGAAATTTATCCGCGCCGTGGTCGGTACCAACAACATCGACAGCTGTGCACGCGTTTGCCATTCGCCCACTGCATTGGGTATGCAACGTACGTTTGGTACCGGGGCCGCCACCAATTCCATTATCGATCTGGAATATACTGATTGCATGATGGTGATCGGCGCCAACCCTACGGATGCACACCCTGTAACCGGGGCAAAGCTGAAGCAGAAGGCGATGCAGGGCAAAAAGCTGATCGTAATCGATCCGAGAAAAACCGAGCTTACCAAATATGCCGACTATCACTTGCAGTTGAGGCCCGGAACCAATGTGGCTTTGCTGAATATGATGCTGTATTATATCATCAGTAAAAAGCTGGAAGATATCTCCTTCATAGCTGCGCGCACAGAAGGCTTCGACGAATTCAGGCAGCAAATCCTGGCGCTTGACATCTATGAGATGGAACGCCTTACCGGCGTTGACCGTAACCTGGTAAAGGATGCAGCTGTTACCTATGCAACGGCAAAAAATGCTATGTCATTTCACGGATTGGGTGTTACGGAACACTATCAGGGTACCTATACGGTGATGCTTATAGCTGATCTTGCCATGATAACGGGCAACATCGGCAGAAGAGGTGTTGGTGTGAACCCATTGCGCGGACAAAACAATGTGCAGGGTGCGGCGGATATGGGATGTCAGCCACATCAGGGTGCCGGCTATCTCGATGTGACAGATGTGAAGAATCATCTGATGTATGAACAGTTTTATGGCGCAAAATTGCCGCAGCATGTGGGGTATAAAATTCCGCAGATGTATGATGCCGCGCTGAATGGGAAACTGAAGGCTATCTGGGTGATTGGCGAAGACATGGCACAAACTGATCCGAACACGCATCATGTGGTGGCCGCATTGAAGAAACTGGATCTGTTCGTCGTGCAGGAATTGTTCATGACAGAAACGGCCAAACTGGCGACGGTCATATTGCCCGGCGCATCGTTCCTGGAAAAGAGCGGAACTTTTACCAATGGGGAAAGAAGAATTCAGCGGGTAAATAAAATCGTCGAACCCATCGAAGGGACAAGGTGCGACGGTCAGATCATAACCGACATCATGAACCGTATGGGTTACCCGCAGGCGGATTATCAGCCGGATACCATGTTGGAGGAAATTGCACAGGTGGTACCGTTCTTCGCCGGTGTCCGTTGGGAAGAACTGGGTGATGATGGCAAGCAATGGCCGGTTGCTCCGGGCGGAATGGACACAGAGATATTGCACACCGACACCTTTAAAAGAGGGAAGGGAAAATTCATCTATAACGATTTCAAAGAGTCAGCGGAGATTGCACATCATGGTAAATCGTATCCATACATAATTACCACCAATCGTGAACTGGAACATTACAATTGCGGTGCTATGACACGCCGTACCGGTAATGCGAAAATACTCACCGAAGATGTGCTGCTGATCAATGAACAGGATGCCGCCCGGCATTTTATTGCTGATGGTGACATGGTTTGCGTGGAATCGGCACGCGGCAAGGTGGACATCAAGGCAAGGATAACAGATGAAGTAAAGCCGGGTATATTAAGTTCCACTTTTCATTTTCCTGAAATTATGCTTAACAATATCACTTCCAGTATCAGTGACAGTGAAGCCATGTGCCCGGAATATAAAGTGGTCGCCTGCAATATCAGGAAGAGCAAAGGAAAGTATAAATCCGGTGGATTAAAGGAGCAGCAGTAAATCCTGCTTTTAATGTGCTGTGCTTATAGAATTGTAAATCATCATTAAAGGATCAATGCTGTTACATCAGGGATGTGCAGCGAACAATCCATAGCTGGCATTCACTTCCAGCAGATTGAAATCAGATCCGTCAGAAGCGCCTTCGCCGGTCAGATCAGTTGAAAAATAGCCGAAAGCCTGGTCGGTGACATTCACCTCAACCAGGTTAAAATCATCTCCCGCAATTTGTCCATCCTGGTTAACATCACCACTGTAAAATGCCCATAGGCCGGCATCGGGCAGAAAAATCATTTGTGGATTTGGGTTCACGTTATCAGGAAATGCCTGCGTAATTCCTGTTGTGAAATCATATACATTGGAATCAGTCATCAGCAAAGGCACTGAACTCCAGGTTTCCAGTGCATTCCTTTGATGAATCGCGATGTATGCAGAAACGCCGATGACGGAAGAAGATAGGGTACAGTATACAGTTCCATTCGTGTGCAGGATGCTTTTTACGGAAGTGATAATCATCTCCGGGCTTTGTGCATCATGTAATTCAACCATTATCGTGTCAACAGCATCAGAAAATGGATCCTGATCAACGCCCTGATTTAAAAGTACCGGTTTCATCAGGCCATCTGCCGCATAGTAACCCTCAATAAAAAGCTTCAACTGTAAAATTGCCTGGCAGTTGTTCACCACCACGCTGATTACATTCGAACTGTAAGTGCCACATGCATTGATCGCATCACAGGAATATGCACCGGTTGCGGATGCTTCGAATTGCAGTGATGTGGCGCCCTGAATCACTACGCCGTCTTTTTTCCATTGATAACCGGCACCTGCAACGGCACCGATGCTAAGCACCACATGTTCTCCGGTGCACACTGTGAGAGGTCCGCTTGCCGTGATGGCCGGTACCTCACCTGCATGTGACAACAGTATGTCGTCAATCCTGTATTGTGTAATGTTACCATTTTGCAGAAACCGGATCCTGAGATTGGAAACAGCAGGAATCGTTCCGGTTGCCGTTCGATAATACCAGTTTGCTGTGCCCGAACCTGATGGTAAAGGTGGAAAGGAAAGGCTATAGTAATTGATGCCATCACTGCTGACTTGTACTGACAGGTCACTGGCGGTGGATGCAATGGTACTTTTAAAAATGGCGAAGGACAATGCAGGATTGATATAATTGGATGTATTAATGCCTGATATCATAAAATCTCTTCCCGGTGAATTGGTAATAAATACATTGGCTCCTCCGGAGGCATTTGCATACAGGCCGAGCGAGCTCTGCGTGTTCCGCACATCAGCACTGCCTGTCATAGTGAATAAGTCATTGTCGAATCCATTGTTAGCTTCATGCAAACTGATAGCTGTGGTAGCCGGCACGCTGCCCATTGTTTCCGCGAATACAGTTCCGCCTCCCTGGCTCACCATGTTCACCGTTACGGGCGCTGAGGTGGCTGAACATCCTGTGGTCGCGGTGATGGTAACTGCGTATTCTCCGGCGGTTGATACTAAAATTGACTGTGTAGTTGCTCCGGTAGACCACAAATAACTTTGACTGTTGCCGGCAGTAAGCGTTACAGAAGAACCACTGCATAAAGAAACAGGACTTTGTGGTGTTATGGAAACCGTGGGTGTGGAATACACCATTACACTGGTGGCGGCCATGGCATTATTGTCAGCATTGCCGTCACCATTCAAAACGGTATAAGCATTGAAAACATAGTTTCCAGCGTTGAGCATCGTAAGTGTGCTGTCAAATGTTATGACCATGACGGTGTTGCCTTGCAGCGAGCCGCTGCTGATGGTTGCTGAAAAATTATGTATGCCGGAAACAGGATCTGTCACTTGTAGTACCACCTGCAGATTATGCACCGCAAAATTCAGGCTGTCTGCAGCGAAGTTTTTCACCTGTACCTGAAGTGTCTGATTAGTTGCAGAGCAAATGGCTGCACCGGGCGTAACAAGCGATACAACTCCGGCATCCGGCGGAGCGCTTGCACCATATTGAATTGAAAATTGGGATAAGACCGGTATATGGTCCGAAGCATTATGCAATGCGTCAGCTACATACTGCGCCACTGCATTATTGGGCATCCTGTTGATCGAATCATTGTAATGATTGCCATCATTGCCGAATGCGATCTGTGAGTTGGGAACGAAAGTTACTCCTCCGCTTTGACTGATGGCTTTCGAATACAGCACAAGGTCAAAACGGTCGTCCATTCCGCCTGTCGAACCGCCTCCAAATGCTCTTATACGGGTCGATTGTGTATGATGTATTGCATACGCGATGTTGTTCCACGATCCTGACAGGCTGATCGGATCAACACAATGTCCTTCATTGCCGCCTGTGATCTGCAAAAGTTTCTGATAGCCGCTTTCTGATTCACTATAAAAATTAAAATCGCCGCAAACAATGAAATCTGTTCCTGCCGGAAGCGCATTGGTCTCCTTCCGTAAGCTATCTACCTCCATCGCCCTTTGTAATTCATTGGCAGTTCCGGAGCTGGCCTTCAGGTGCAAGGCATACACCCTGATGGTATCTCCGGAGTTAATATGCAGCAGCTTGAATTCACTGATGTTGCGCAAATCAGTCTTGATTTTTTTATGACTGATGAAAATGAATTTAGAAGATCTGTAATACAACCCGTTATCAGAATCAGGCCCGTCAATAAATGGTGCGGCGCTATAAGAAGTTGTCGAAGCATTCATCACATGGGTCAGGAATCCGTTCATACCTGATAACGAATTCAATTCAGTAACTACGAGCAGATCCGGCTGAACGGCTCCGATGATGGTTCTGAAACTTGGATTGCGCAAAGCCGTGTCTGCCTCGGTGTTGGCCGCATCCGGATAATCCAGCAGGTTGTATGCCATCAGCATCACCTGATCAGTCTGTTGAGCAAATAATGACCCGCTCAGCAATATACCACCGAAAACGATGCAAATACGCAACTGCTGAAACCGCAGTTGAATTAATGGGGCAAAAACTGCCCGGCACTTATGAAGTAAAAAGGTGTTCAAACTTGAAAAGCCTGGCTAATCAGGGGTTAAGAAGGAAGGTTTCGGTGAACCGGCAAAACAAATGTAATCGCTTTTACCGGCAGATTCGATTTTGTCTTTTTGTTTTTTATGAAGCATGCGGAATAAGGCAGCAACCTTATATTAAATATTTATGAATAGTAAGATGTGATGAAAATTGCCTGAACCATCATGATTACAGACTGAATGTTGGTTAGTGCGTGCCTTTCTTGCATAAGTCGGCTTCCTTGTTCACATTTGTAGCTTTACAGCATTAAAATACTATTGAGCACCATGAATAACCCTGAAAATCCGCAATCCATCCGGCATGATGACAGTACCGGATTAAGTGCTAAAGTGCAATCGCGTAACAGGCATTCGTTCAAGCCCAATGGTTCATTTAATGTGAAAGTGGAAGGGTTGCCAATGTTCAAACCCTATGAAATTTATCATGGCCTGATAACAATGCCCTGGTGGAAGTTCAACCTCACTGTGCTGATCACTTTCCTTACCGTTAACAGTTTTTTTGCCACCGTTTACTATCTGATTGGTGTGCATGAGCTGACCGCTTATTCGGGAACAACCAGGTGGGATGCCTTTCAGCATTGCTTTTTCTTCAGTGCGCAATCATTGACCACGGTGGGATATGGAAGGATAGCACCAGTCAGTACGGCAGCAAGTTGGGTGGCTTCACTGGAAGCCATGGTGGGATTGCTGATTTTTGCCCTCGCTACCGGATTGCTGTATGGTAAATTTTCAAGGCCGAATGCGCGTATCATTCACAGCCGCCATGCACTGATCTCCAATTATCAGCAAGGAACAGCTTTCATGTTTCGCATTGCCAACAAACGTACTTCACAACTGGTAGATGCCGATGTGCAGGTGACGATGAACAGGATTGATCTGGTTGACGGCGAAGAGCGACGCATGTTCTATCCGCTCAAGCTGGAAAGGCACCGTATTAATATGATGCCGCTCACCTGGACTGTCGTACATCCGATCAATGAAGAGAGTCCGTTATTTGGAAGAACTATGGAAGACTGGGAGAAAGAAGATATCGAGATCCTGGTCTACTTCAAGGCTTTTGATGAAACGTTTTCAAACCATGTTCATTCGCGTATCGCATATAAGAAGGAAAACCTCATCTGGGGTGCGCGGTTCATTCTTAATTTCCGCGAATCACCTGATGGCGCTACGATACACTATGTGAATATGATAGATGATTATGAGAAGGTGGACTTGCCGGGAATCAGCGCTGCCTCATAAATTCTGCCCATTGTTGTATCAACTCCATATCTGTTGTGTGAAGCACCTGCAGCAGCTGAATTTTACTGTGGTATTGCAAAAGTGAAATGAGTTGCGCCCTGCCGTAATGCTGATCTATAAACTGCACCATCGAACCCGATAATCCGTACTTCAGCTTGCCGCTCCAGTATTCATCAAGTGTGGCTGGAATCGTGCCGCGGTCGATTGCACCCCTGACTTCGGCAAGCCTTTCCGCATCGCATTGCCCCGAAGCATAAGTAGCCAGCCCTTCTACAAACCAGTCTATTCCGTCTGTTTGGCTGAAATCAGGACTGATATTATACTGGCCGTGAAAGACATGCACCAGCTCATGCGTTATCAGTTGTTGTGTTTTAATACGGTCAAGATAGGAATGTTCGCAGGATGATGCATCCCACGTTGCCGGCGAAAGCAGATCAAGTTTTTGCGCCACGCCGCTGGCCACCATCCAGCATTCGGAATGAAAGTCCGGCATGCTCCAGTCTGCCCGCCAGGTACTGTCTAATGATGGCCTGTCCGGATAAACAAATACATCAAAATTTTGCTGAAACGGAATTTTGAAGAAAGAATTGACGGTACGAATTCCTTCATCGATCATTCTTGTGTACTCATCTTTATAAGCCGCATCTTCCTTCGTATAATGGAAAGAATAATTTTTATTCTCTTCCGTAATCCAGTTGCTTTGATCAGCACCGCTGCGCAGGAGGCCCGGGAAAATAAAAACTGCCAGCAGGATTTTAGCCATTAACAACACGGTCACTATTTTTTATGTGATACATAATTACAAGTATTCCCGTACAAACAAAAGGAATGGTGGAAGCAAGAATTTTTATGTTCAGGCTGATCAGTCCGATCACAAACATGAATGCCAGTAACAATCCGATACAGCCAAGCCCGGCGAATGTTAGCAGCTTGCCCGGTTTTTTTTGAAATAGCGTAATGAGAAGAATAAGTTGACCGGCGAATGGGAGCAGAATGAACGGATGTACGACAGCGAGCGGATCGCTAATGAGTTTTGAAATTATTTCCATCTCTGCCTGTATCAAAAACAAATGATTGTCTTTTCCCCATTCAAGGTAACCTGCAAGGGAAGTGAATACGAGGCTGATATTTAGAATTTTGCTTTTCATTGCCGGTTGAAACGGAAAGATTTTGGTTATTAAGAACGGGTTGCACTTTTCCATGTGCTACCGGAAATGGCTTGCCCTGCAAAAGGTCGCTTGAAGGACATCAGTCACTCACCGGCTCGGCATCACTGCGATTTCCTATTAACCGTCATATGTTGCATGGCAGTTAATTTATGCCTGCTGCCGTGATGGTCGTTGCAATGGCTGAGTGCAAATCTTAAGAAAAAGCTAAAGTTTTAAAAATCAGGAACTGACCATTTATTTTTGACCCCCGTTAAAATTTACTATGGAACTGATCGGACAAAATACAACCGTTGATATCGCTTCGCTCAATGAGCGCATCAACCGCGAAAGCGCCTTCGTGGAACTGCTGAGTATCGAATTGGGCAAAACAATCGTAGGGCAGAAGTACATGATTGAACGACTCATGCTGGCCCTGCTGTCAAACGGACATATCCTGCTCGAAGGTGTTCCGGGGCTCGCGAAAACGCTGGCCATCAAATCGCTGGCGGCAGCCATTCATGCCAGGTTCGCAAGAATTCAATTCACGCCCGACCTGCTGCCGGCCGATCTGATCGGTACGATGATTTACAGTCAGAAGGACGGTGAATTCGCCGTGAAGAAGGGGCCGGTCTTCGCCAACTTTGTGCTGGCCGATGAGATTAACCGCGCTCCGGCAAAAGTGCAGTCAGCATTGCTCGAGGCGATGCAGGAAAGACAGGTGACTATCGGCGATAAAACCTTTAAACTGGACGAGCCTTTCCTGGTGCTGGCTACCCAGAATCCTATTGAACAGGAAGGAACGTATCCGTTGCCGGAAGCCCAGGTAGATCGATTCATGCTCAAGGCCGTGATCAACTATCCGAAGATTGATGAGGAGCAACTCATCATACGGCAAAACATGCAACTGGCTGATAAGGTCATCAATCCGGTCGTGAACAAGGAGGAAATAGTGAATGCGAGGAAGACCGTCCGTGAAATTTATATGGATGAGAAGATTGAACGTTATATCCTCCACATTGTCTTTGCAACCCGCAAACCGGAAGAATACAAACTGGATAAACTGAAACCACTGATCAGCTATGGCGGTTCGCCACGCGCCAGTATCAACATTGCCGTGGCGGCAAAAGCTTATGCATTCATAAAAAGGCGGGGATATGTGATTCCGGAAGATGTGCGTGCCATCTGCTATGATGTGATGCGTCATCGCATCGGTCTGACATACGAGGCGGAAGCTGATAGTGTAACGCCCGAGGATGTAATCAGTGAGATTTTAAATGCAGTGGAAGTACCATAGGCCGTTGCAGGGTTGTTGACTGGTTGTTGATGAAGGCGGAAAGAAACTCGACATCTGCTATGAGTAAATATGTTGCAAATACTGTATTAAACGTATGGATGAAAACATGGGATTTTCCTGTTGAGATGAAAGCAATCAATATGCAATTTCCGGCATCAGCATTTAATAAAATATCAGAAGGACAAAATCCGGATGGTGCTGTCAGAACCAGTGTTGAAGCGCAGCGAAGCCGGCTCTTCAGCAGGCAAGCCTTTACGTTCTTATGCATGGCACGGAATACAATCAGCGGCACCTCTTGCTGTTTGCTCATTGATCAACATCCGTGAAGTTCACTTTCACATCTCACAACTGCTGCCTTTGACTGCCAGAACATCCATATCATCCTCTACCTCCGACAAGCGTAAGAAACTACGTCGCATAGAGATTAAAACGCGGAAGCTCTCTAACCAGATATTTTCAGGGAGCTATCATTCTGCATTTAAAGGAAGAGGCATCTCATTCAGTGAAGTGCGCGAGTATCAGTTTGGCGATGACCTGCGCACCATTGACTGGAATGTGACAGCCCGGCATGATAAACCATATGTGAAGGTGTATGAAGAAGAACGTGAACTTACCCTGATGTTGATGATTGACGTCAGCCGCTCTGCGTTTTTTGGTACACAGAATGAATTCAAAAATCATATCATCGCGGAAATCAGCGGCATTCTTGCTTTCTCGGCAATCAATAATAATGATAAAGTGGGAGTGATATTTTTCAGCAGTGTGGTGGAAAAATATATTCCGCCTAAAAAAGGAAAGACACATATCCTTCGCATCATCTCAGAGATTTACGACTTCCATCCCCTTCAATCAGGAACCAATATTGCCGAAGCACTCAAATACCTGAATAATGTGGTAAAGAAAAAGTGCATCACCTTCCTGATATCTGATTTTATGAATGCAGCTATTGGTAATGGGAATGATCTGAAAAAGACGGTGGACATAGTGGCCCGGAAACACGACCTGATTGGCCTCCACATTTATGATGAACGCGAAGTGCAGTTGCCGGATATAGGACTGATAAAGGTGGTAGATGCGGAAACAAGAAAGGAATGGTGGATCGACAGTTCTAAGAAATCACTGCGCGATAAGTATGCAGCGAACTTCCGGCAAAACCTGCGGCTGATGAAAGATATCTTCGGTAAAGGCGGTGCACAGCTCGAATCCATAAAAACGGAAGACAGCTATGTCATCGCACTGATGAATATGTTTAAGCAAAGAGAGCTGAGAAGATGAGGCAATCAATAAACAGGAGCTTGCGGATTATACAATATTTCAGGCATCTTATTGCCATCGGAAAGCGTGTGGCATGTATTGGTTTCATTGCTTACATCATTGCTTTTGTTCAGCCGGCTGTGGTATCTGCGCAGGAAATCTCCGCAGCTTTAAAGGCCGATTCATCAGATCTCCTGATTGGCGATTACCTGCATGTTAGACTTACGGTGCGTTTTTCAAAAGACCTGACGGTTACGATGCCTTTAGCAAAGGATACTGTGGGCACTATGGAACTGGTGAAGTTGATGAAAACAGATACGGCTGTGGATGAAAATTTCATCACCTACAGCCAGGCGTATATACTTTCCGCTTACGACTCAGGTTTGTACCGCGCCGGCCCTCAGAAGGTGCTCTTCAAGAACAAGGATGGTATTGCCGACAGCTTGTTTTCAGATACACTGCTGATTCATGTTACAACTATTCCGGTTGATACGGCGAAGGCTTTCAAAGCCATCAAGGAACCATTGAGTGTGGCATATAGTCTCAGCGAATTTATTCCGCTTATCATAGCAGGACTGTTGCTGATTGCACTGCTATTAGTCCTGTTTTATTTCTATCGCCGCAGAAAAAACCGGAAACCTGTTGTCGTGGAACGTGCCCGTCCGAAAGATCCTCCTCACATTTGGGCACGTAAGGAATTGAAGAAACTCGAGGAGGAAAAGCTATGGCAGCAGGACGAAATTAAAAAGTATTACAGCAGGCTGACCGATATCCTCAGGCTATACCTTGAGTACAGATACGGATGGTTAGCACTTGAGTCAACAACGGAGAAAATCAGGGAAGACATCAGCCAATACACCATTCATGGAGAAGCCAAGGATGATTTGCTGAATATCCTGCAGGAAGGCGACCTGGTAAAATTTGCGAAGAGCGTCCCGCTGCCTGAATTGAATAGTAAGTTGATGGAAAAGGCATACAGGTTCATTGATCTTACAGCAGTAAACGAAAGCAGGGAAAGCAACACCAATGTTTAACAATCTCTCCCATATCCAATTCGCCAATCAATGGGTGCTGTGGTTTATTCCCGCAGTGCTTATACTTGCTGTTGTCTGGTGGTATTTCCGGTGGAAGAAAAATAGTCCTGCATTTGAGCTTTCTTCAACAGCTTCATTCGCCGGTTATGGCATGCCGTTGAAAGCCGTCCTGAAGAAACTTCTTGCTGTGTTGCGGGTCATTGCCGTGGTATTGTTGCTCATAGCGCTTGCACGGCCACAGACTACCTACGATGAGCAAAAAGTGACAACGGAAGGAATCGATATTGTGCTGGCCCTTGATGTATCTTCTTCGATGCTGGCTAAAGATTTTTCACCCAACCGCCTTGAGGCATCGAAAAAGGAAGCACTGACTTTTATTGATGGAAGGCAGCATGACCGCATAGGTCTCGTAATTTTTTCCGGTGAGAGTTTTACGCAATGTCCGGCTACCATTGATCATGCGATTCTGAAAAATCAGTTATCACAGATAAAGAACGGGCTGCTGGAGGATGGAACAGCTATCGGCATGGGGCTCGCCACGGCAACGCGGCGGCTGAAAGAAAGCGACGCAAAAAGTAAAGTCGTGATACTGATGACAGACGGTGTCAATAATAAGGGATTGATCGACCCGCTTACTGCCTGCGACCTCGCTATTCAATATGGAGTGCGCGTATATACAATCGGTATCGGTACCAATGGCAAAGCCATGACACCGGTCGCTATGAGCCCTGACGGCGGATTTATTTTTGATTATCAGGATGTGCAGATAGATGAAAGCCTCTTAAAGGACATTGCGAAGAAAACAGGTGGCCAGTATTTTCGGGCTACGGATAATAAGAAGCTGAAGGAAATTTACACACAGATCGATAAGCTGGAAAAGACTAAGATTGAAATGAGTGCTTTTCAGCGGAAAACTGAAAAGTTTCATGCCTTCGCATTGCTGGCCGGCATCTTATTGCTGCTGGAAATGCTGTGCCGCTATTTCATTTTAAAAAGTGTTCCCTGAATGTTCCGTTTTGAACATATAGCATACCTCTGGCTGGTGCTGGCCATCATTCCGCTGGCAATGCTGTTCCTTTACTATTATTTCTGGCGTAACAGGGCTATTACCAAAATCGGCAATAAGGCATTGGTGCTAAAGCTGATTCCTGAATTTTCTAACCGCCGCCAGGTGACAAAATTTATCCTGCTCATTTTGGCTTATGTTTTTATTGTACTGGGTTTCGCCAATCCGCAACTCGGTACACGGCAGGAAAAAATCAGGCGTGAAGGTATTGATGTAATCATCGCACTGGATGTCTCTAATTCGATGATGAGTGAAGATGTGAAGCCCAGCAGGCTCGACCGTTCCAGGAATTTCATCTCCAATTTTATCAATAAGCTGAGCAACGACCGGCTGGGACTGATTGTATTTGCCGGAAACGCTTACATGCAGATGCCGCTCACCGTGGATTACAGTGCTGCCAAAATGTACCTCCGCACCATCAATCCCGGAATGATTCCTACACAAGGAACAAATTTTGCAGATGCAATTGACCTTGCACGGCAGGGATTTGTAAAGGGAGACAACAATCATAAAGCACTGATCATTATCACCGATGGTGAAGACAACGAAGGAGGTGTGGAGGATAAACTGGCAGAAGCTACGAAGGAAGGTATCCGGATTTTTACGATTGGCGTGGGTTCCGAAAACGGCTCGCCCATACCGGAAGGGAATGATTTTAAGCGCGATGAAAGCGGCAATATTGTATTGTCGAAACTGAATGCTGCGATGCTGCAGGAACTTGCAGAGAAAGGAAACGGGAGATACTTTCTGCTGGGCAGCGGGGCTGACGAAGTGGATGCTGTATTGAAGGAACTGAAAGGCATCAGTACGAAGGATTTTGAAGAAGTCGTTTTTACCGATTTCGACGATTACTTTCAGTATTGCCTGTCTATTGCAGCCGTACTCCTGATGATAGAGTGGTGGCTAAGTGAACGAAAGAGCAGGTTCTCTTTAAAGTGGTAAGGAATGATTTGGAAGGGTGAATGCTTCCCCGCGTTTCAATAAAATTATCAGTTGTGCATGCAGTACAGATTAATGATAACGAATAACAGAACAATGAAAGTAAGTTTTGGCAATCGCAGAGAAGCAAAAATGGCAAGGGTAGTGCTTTACCTAAGCATATCCTTTTTTGCTTGTTGCCTGTCGCAGCTGTTTTTACTGCCGTCGGCTGTGGCACAGATTCCTTTTTCAGCACAACCCGAAAAATCGGCGACCCGTGCCGGCAATGCACAATATCAGCAGCAGAATTTTGCGGAGGCCGAAGTGAACTACAAGAAAGCGCTGGAAATAAAAAATAACATGCCGGAAGCATCATTCAACCTTGGTGATGCTGTATATCAGCAAAAGCGTTTTGAAGAAGCACAGCGGCAATTTCAGCTTTCCGCTAAAACAAGCGCTGATCAGATGGTGCAGGCAAAAGCTTTTCATAACCTCGGCAATTCATTACTCGAACAAAAGAAATATGAAGAAGCAGTTTCAGCCTATAAGAATGCTTTGAAAATCAATCCTGCCGATATGGACACAAAGTACAATCTTGCATTTGCCAATGCCATGTTGCAGAAAAACCAGGGTGGTGGAGGAGATAAAAATCAGGATCAGAAAAAACAGGATAACAAAGACCAGCAGGATAAGGATAACAAAGACCAGCAAGAGAAACAACAAAAGGAATCGCAGAACCAGCAATCTGACAAGCAGGGTCAGCAGCAGAGTCAGCAGCAGGCACAGCAACCTCGCCTGTCTAAAGAGGAAGCAGATCAGCTGATGGCAGCGCTTGAAAATGAAGAACAGAAGGTGAACCAGAAAATGCAAAAGAAACAAATGAAGGGCGTGAGGGTGAGAATAAAAAAGGACTGGTAAAGCAAAAATCAATTTAACCGGAAGGCCAGTTCATTTCGTGGCAACAAAGTGGCATCAGTTAGTTTTTTTGATTCAACAATAATTGGCGGAGAAGCACAATGCGAATTAAATCAGGGATTCATTTTTTATCAGTTAATGCAATGCTGATCACAGCTTGCCTCATCCTGTTGCAACACAGCTCATCTGCGCAGGTGAGGTTCTCTGCTTCAGCACCTAAATCAGTACCGGAGAATCAGAATTTCAATCTTACGTTTACCATAGAAAATGCAAACGGCAGCAACCTCAAGTTGCCCTCTCTAAACGATTTTACCTTGCTCGGAGGTCCCAATACCTCTTCCAGCATGCAGATCATCAATGGTGCTGTTTCTCAGTCTGCCAGTTATACCTATGTGCTGCGCCCGAAACGGCAGGGAACCTTTAAGATTGGAAAAGCAACCGTGGAAGCCGGTGGCAATACGCTGGAATCAAATGAACTCACGATCATCGTCACTGCACCATCGGCGCAGCAGCCGTCACAGCCTGGAAACAGTTATGGCAATAATGAATCCGCGCCACAGAATACCGAAGAGTTGGCTAAGCAGTTAAAGAATGATGTGTTTGTAAAGGTGTTGATGAGCAGGAATTCGGTGTATAAAGGTGAATTGCTGACTGCAACTTACCGCCTCTATTTCCGTCAAAATCTCAATGGCTTCAACCTCAGCAAAGCCCCTTCGCTCGAAGGCTTCTGGAGCAAAGAAGTGGAACTCGATCCAAACAGGCGGCAGACAGTGGAAACCTATAACGGGCAGCGCTATTATGTGCTTGATATCCTTAAATATAATTTGTACCCGCAACGCTCCGGTATATTGCAAATCACACCAGCAGAAATAGCTACTTCAGCACAGGTAGTGGTGCAGTCAAAATCGAGAGACCCGTTCGAGAGCTTCTTTAATATGGGAATGACACAGGAAGTACCGCTGAAGCTCAGAACGGATGTGGTGACTGTGAATGTAAAGGAACTGCCGGACGAAGGTAAACCTGCCGGTTTTGCAGGAGCCGTCGGTAAGTTCAACTATGAAACTTCACTTTCCGCTACTGAATCAAGGACCGATGATGCCGTTACATACACGATAAAAATTTCAGGTGTAGGCAACCTTAACCTCATTGATGCTCCGCCGCTGCAGTTGCCTGATGGTTTTGAAGTGTACGATCCCAAGGTAAAGGAGAAGATCGCGAACAACGAATCCGGCATCAGCGGATCGAAGCAATATGACTATCTGCTGATACCGCGCATGCCGGGCGAATTCACCATTGGTGGCGGTTCATTCTCCTACTTCAATCCTTCTACCGGAAGATATGAATCCATTAATACACCTGCATTCCCGCTGAAGATAACAGGTGAACCTTCCCAAAACGTAAACGGCAATGCTTCCACTTATGTGTCAAAGCGAGGTGTTGCCATTCTTGGTGAAGATATCAGGTACATAAAGACTACGATGCCTCCCTTTGGCCAAAGCACTGCTGTATTTTTTGGCTCAACAGGTTTTATTGCATTGTATACACTGCCTTTCCTCGCTTTCTTCGGCCTGCTGGCAGTACGCAGAAGAAATGAAAGCCTGGCCGCTGATATTACCGGAAGTAAAAGAAGAAAAGCAATGACGGTGGCGAGAAAACGGCTCCTTGTTGCGGAAAAAGGTTTAGCGCAAAAGGAGAAAAAGAAATTTTATGATGAAGTGTCACGCGCCATTTGGGGCTACCTGGGTGATAAGCTCAACATTGATCCCGCAGATCTTTCTAAAGAAATGGTAGAGTCAAGGTTAATGGAAAAACAGGTGATACCGGCAACTATCAACCGGTTGCAGGAATTGCTTAGTGCCTGCGAGATATCGCTATATGCACCTTCGACGGGAGACCTGGAGATGAAAACAGATTATGCAAGCGCTTTAAATCTAATAGCAGATCTTGAAGATGAAATCAGGAATTAGCAGTCATCGTAGTTTGCATCTGTGGATAAGCAGTGTAGCAGTGCTTATGGCGCTGCTCTGTTCCCGTGCTGAAACAGCGCTGGCGCAATCGCCGTCAGAAATTTTTAACAGGGCCAATACATCGTATAAGGCCAGCCGGTTCCGTGAGGCTGCTGATGATTATGAGAAATTACTTGCACAGCATTACCATGCTGCAGCAGTGTACTTCAACCTCGGCAATTGCTATTACAGGATGGACAGTGTGAGCAAATGTATTCTTAACTATGAACGCGCACTGAAACTGGCACCATCCGATGAAGATATACAGTACAACCTGAAGCTTGCTAAGCTGAAATCGGTTGATGCCGTTCAGCCTGTTCCGCAGCCTGCGCTCTTCAGATGGTGGAATAATTTCGTAAAATCTGCCAGCTATGAAGGATGGGGCATTTATGCGTTGATATCGCTCTGGGCAAGCCTTATTGCTGTGGCCATTTATCTTTTTTTAGCAAGAAGGAGGCTAATCAGCATGCTGGCGCTGCTGTTGATGTTTTGTTCCCTTGCTTTCCTTGCGCTTGCCATACAGCAGCATCAGCAATATGCACAGTCCAATGTAGCGGTGGTGATGGTTCGCAGCGCTTTTGTGAAAAGCGCCCCGGATGCCGGAGCCGGTAACCTGTTTATGATACATGAAGGAACAACGGTTCAGCTGCTTGACAATGTAGGGGAGTGGAACAAAATCCGTTTGGATGATGGGAAGGTAGGATGGATTGGTAAAGATATTTTTGAAAGAATCTGACAACCGACATACATGTATTGGCAGGCAGTGTCAGCAGGATGCAATCTCCCTGATGCAACTATTCTGGAAGCAATAAGGCGGGAATTCATAGAGCTTTATGCTGCTACTGTTGTGCGATATAATTGTCAAGTTCAGCCTCAATACCTTTGGGAAAAGGAACCTTCTCATGCACACCCACATATACCAGGCACATCTCCGGTTTAGATTCAAAATCAGCCCTGAATTTGCTAAGCCAAACTTCAAGGTGATCATGTAAGTCCTGTAATTGCGGGATCTGAGCAATCAGGGAACGATTTGATTGTATCAGTTCCAGCGCCTTCTGATTATATTCATACAATACATCTTTGGTATAGGCCCTGACGATAGAATAAAGATGTCTTTCCTCTTTATTCATCTTGCTGTAATACTTCATAAAAAACGGTTCATACTCCAGCCGTTCCTTGATTTGCAGCCTTATGGTCATTGCCTGGTAAAGTTCATCGCGTAACTGCGCCTGTGCAAGAAAGGTGACGCTGGTGGTTTTTAGCAAATCTTTCAGCTGATGCGCTGCATCAGCAGGTGCTGACATTGCCACTGATAACATAGGATCGAAGTTGAACCTCTGTATTTCATCCGGCGGGCCGGGAAAGGCGGGCTCGGTCTCCGGACGTACGTTTTCTTTCACGGCATCCAGCAATTTTTCCCTGCACGAATTTTTATCCAGTCCGGTCAGGTCGCAACTGACTATACTCTTCAGCAATCCGGCCGGCATACAGGCTTCAATTTTTATAGGGATCAGTTTCTTCTCCTTGCCTGTCGGATCTAAGGAAAATGCTGTCGCCCATTCAGGCTGCGTGAAAATGGAAGCGAGGTAATTATTAGAGAGTACTGCGATAGTCTTTGCACAGTTTACCGTAGCTTCCTGCATTTTCAAAACAAAATTATCACCCGGTCTGAAATCCCAGTCCTGGAAGAAGGTGCTATAACCTGCCTTTTCCAGCGTAAAGGCAATCCACGCCGACCATGCCTTATCATGATGGTTATAGCTGATGAAGAAATCTTTCATTGCTCCCCTTGCTTTTTTAGAAAGGTTAAGTTAACAGGTAATTTTAACATAAGCAGGCAGGGTTTTAGCAATTTACTATTTTACCCTAAAAATATTCACCATGCAAGCGACTTCTGTCATTAAAACAGCCATCATCCTGTTTATGATTTCTTCCTTCCTCATACTGAATACAGCGGGGCAGGCGACAAAAGATGAACACCCGCAAGCAACCAATCTTAAGGTGTTGCCAAAGGACATTTCTCATGATGAACTGATTAAAACCATGCGCAATTTCTCAGCGGCATTGGGCGTGAAATGCGGCGCCTGCCATGCTGGGACACCAA
This sequence comes from Chitinophagales bacterium, assembly GCA_019694975.1. Classification (NCBI taxonomy): domain Bacteria; kingdom Pseudomonadati; phylum Bacteroidota; class Chitinophagia; order Chitinophagales; species Chitinophagales bacterium. The sequence goes on along the minus strand of JAIBAY010000002.1, from coordinate 686,397 downwards.
CGGCTGATGGCAAGATGGATTTTGATTTTGCCAGCGATGCGAAACCGGAAAAAAGCACAGCCCGTGAAATGATGAGAATGGTGAAGGCCATCAACACAAAGTATCTGGATAAGATGGACCGGGGAAATATGGAACATATCACTTGTGTTACCTGTCACCGTGGTAGTATGATGCCAATGGTCAGTGTGGATTCATTGCCGGGCCGGCAGCAACATTGATGTTTTGATGCCGTAAGGTTACATGCATATGGTTACGTTTTTCGGCTGCAATTGAACCCTACTGATTAAATCTGTTTTGTTCGCAAGCTATTTCCTTCGTCATTTTACCTGATATTTGCGATAAGAAATACCTACGAAAAAGCACTTTGCCTGTGGCGTTGTAATAACTGATGCCAGCCTTGTTATGCTCGTGATGATATAAGCCATAACTGTTAATGCGTTCTGAATTCACTTATTCAAAACAACACACTCTTACCAGGTGCCGTAATCACAGTCTGCATGCTTTAACGGATTGCCTCATTACGAGGAGTTGAAGAATGTCTAGAATAGGAGGAAATGGTTCTGAAGGGCATCAAGGTTTTTTTACATTTTTCGTTGTTTTTTCCAATTCTTTCCTTACTTTTGCCTTCCCATTTTTGGGATCACCTCATTAATTATACCAGAAAACCATTGCAGATAACAAAGAAACGCAAACAGGTCAATGCTAAAATTAAGAGCACACAGACCTATACCTTGTCGGATGCATCGAACCTGATCAAGGAAGTTTCAACACCGAAATTCGATGCCTCCATTGACCTGCACATCAGGCTTGGAGTAGATCCCCGCAAAGCTGACCAGGCCATCCGTGGCGTAGCAAACCTTCCACATGGAACAGGAAAAACCAAACGCGTTTTGGTATTCTGTAATCCTGATAAAGAGGCGGAAGCCAAAGAAGCCGGCGCCGATTATGCCGGTTTGCAGGAATTCGTGGAAAAAGTGGAAAAAGGCTGGACGGAGATCGATGTCATCATCGCTACCCCCAGCGTAATGCCCAAGATAGCCAAACTCGGTAAGATACTTGGCCCGCGTAACCTGATGCCAAACCCTAAGTCAGGCACAGTAACGGATAACGTAGCCGATGCTATTAAGGAAGTAAAAGGTGGTAAGATCGCCTTCCGGGTTGATAAACAGGGCATCATCCACGCTTCCATCGGACGCGTTTCTTTCCCGAAGGAGAAAATCTTCGAAAATGCCAACGAACTTATTCATACCGTTGTGAAGATGAAACCTTCATCCGCCAAAGGCACCTACCTGAAGAGCGTGTACATGGCAAGCACCATGAGTCCTTCTATATCTATTGACACTAAAACCCTCATGAACTAACATGGATAAGGCAACCAAGAAAGTAGCGATTGCTGAGCTCACAGAGCGGTTTTCTAAAGCAACAAATTTTTACTTGGCCGATGCATCCAACCTAAACGTGGAGCAGATCAATAAGCTGCGCCGTATCTGTTTTAAACAGGGCGTTGAGTTTAAAGTGGCTAAGAACACACTCATCAGAAAAGCACTTGAGTCTATAGGTACCGGCTATGATGGATTGTTTGACGCTTTACATGGCCCGACATCCGTAATGTTTTCCGAAACGGGTTCCATCCCCGCCAAAGTGATAAAGGAATTCAGAAAAACGGGTGATAAGCCGGTGCTGAAAGCCGCATTCATCGACAGTGCAATCTATATAGGCGATAACAACCTTGACGAACTGTCGAAGCTGAAGACCAAACATGAACTGATCGGTGAGATCATCGGTTTGTTGCAGTCACCGGCGAAGAACGTTATTGGTGCATTGCAATCCGGCGGACAGAAACTTTCCGGTATCCTGAAAACGCTCGAAGACCGTCCACAAAACTAAAACCTTTGCCCGGCTGTGATGCTAAAGGGAAGCTTCCTCTACCTGATCATCATCTGACGGTTTTTTATCAATCAATCAATTCGCGAATCAATAAATCAAAACAAAATGGCAGACTTAAAAACATTTGCTGAACAACTGGTTAGCCTTACGGTAAAAGAGGTGAACGAACTCGCCAAAATACTGAAAGATGACTATGGTATTGAACCCGCTGCAGCCGCTCCCGTAATGGCAGCCGGTGGTGGTGGTGCGGCAGCCGCAGCAGTAGAAGAAAAAACAGCTTTCGATGTTATTCTGAAAGCAGCTGGTGGTCAGAAATTAACCGTTGTAAAGGTGGTGAAAGACCTCACCGGACTTGGCCTGAAAGAAGCTAAGGACCTGGTGGACGGTGCTCCGAAACCTGTTAAAGAAGGTATTTCCAAAGAGGAAGCTGAATCAATCAAGGCCAAGCTTATCGAAGCCGGTGCCGAAGTTGAAGTCAAATAAGATTCCCTTTTTGATTTATTAATCAGGTTTTCCGGCATTAAACGGGAAACCTGATTCCCTTTTTTAACTCATATAAAGGTTTCAAAAAAATCAAATGGCATCAAAGACTAACGAAAGAGTCAATTTCAGCAAGACACAGATTAAACTTGAATATCCTGATTTGCTTGGTATTCAGCTTCAGTCTTTTAAAGATTTTTTCCAGTTAGAAACCACTCCCGAAAACCGGAGAAACGAAGGTTTGTACCGTGTGTTCACTGAGAATTTCCCCATCAGTGATGCACGCAACATCTTCGTACTGGAGTTCCTGGATTATTTCGTCGATCCCCCGCGTTATACGATTGAAGAATGTATCGAACGCGGGTTGACGCATAGCGTGCCGCTCAAGGCCAAGCTTCGCCTCAGTTGCAACGATCCTGAGCACATCGATTTCCAAACGATTGTGCAGGACGTGTTTTTGGGAAATATTCCCTACATGACACCCAAAGGCACATTCCTGATTAATGGCGCTGAAAGGGTAGTGGTATCTCAACTGCACCGTTCACCCGGAGTATTCTTCGGCCAGTCCGTTCACCCCAATGGTACACGCATTTATTCCGCAAGGGTAATTCCTTTTAAAGGTGCCTGGATGGAATTTGCAACGGACATCAACAATGTGATGTACGCATACATCGACCGTAAAAAGAAATTTCCTGTCACCACCTTGCTTCGTGCAATTGGCTGGGACACGGATAAAGAAATATTGACGCTGTTTGAATTGTCGGATGAGATTCCGGCGAAGGCAGCCGATCTGAAAAAGGCCATCGGCCGTAAGCTTGCAGCTCGTGTATTGAGAAGCTGGAATGAAGACTTTGTGGATGAAGATACGGGTGAAGTGGTAACGATTACACGTAATGAAGTAGTCCTCGAACGTGATACGGTATTGTCGGAAGATGATATCGCCAGCATCCTGGAAACAGGAGTGGATACGGTTATTTTGCAGAAAGAAGCCGTGGGTGCTGATTATTCTATCATCTACAACACCTTGCAGAAAGATACGTCCAACTCAGAACTGGAGGCCGTTCAGTATATCTACCGCCAGTTGCGCGGTGCGGATGCGCCTGATGATGAAACAGCCCGCGGGATTATTGAGAAGTTGTTTTTCTCTGATAAGCGGTATGACCTTGGTGAAGTGGGCCGTTACAAGATTAACCAGAAGTTGAGAAAGGACACTGAGCTTGATACGAAGGTATTGACGAAAGAGGATATTGTAGCGATTGTGAAATACCTCGTGCAACTGGTGAATGATAAAGCGGTGGTTGATGATATTGATCACCTGAGCAACAGGCGTGTAAGAACAGTGGGCGAACAGTTGTATGCTCAGTTCGGCGTAGGCCTCGCACGTATGGCACGCACCATTCGCGAGCGCATGAACGTACGCGACAATGAGGTGTTCACACCAATCGACCTGATCAACGCTCGCACTCTTTCTTCTGTGATCAACTCCTTCTTCGGAACATCACAGTTGTCGCAGTTCCTCGATCAAACCAATCCGTTAGCGGAAATCACCCACAAGCGGCGCATCTCGGCGCTTGGTCCCGGTGGACTTTCCCGCGAACGCGCCGGATTTGAAGTACGCGACGTACATTATTCGCACTATGGCCGCCTTTGCACCATCGAAACACCGGAAGGGCCTAATATCGGCCTGATCTCCACTTTATGTGTGCATGCAAAAATCAACCGTATGGGCTTCATTGAAACGCCTTACCTGAAAGTGCATGATGGCAAAGTGGAATTGCGTAAAAAGGTGGAGTTCCTTTCTGCCGATGAAGAAGATGAAAAGGTAATTGCACAGGCGAATGTTCCTATTAATGATAAAGGTGAATTCCAGATAGAACGCATCAAGAGCCGTCACCAGGGTGATTTTCCGATAGTAAGCCCCGACGAAGTGGAATATATGGATGTGGCGCCCAACCAGATTGTTGGTCTGTCTGCTTCCCTCATCCCATTCCTTGAACATGATGACGCTAATCGTGCGCTGATGGGATCAAATATGCAACGTCAGTCTGTACCGTTGCTCAAACCTGAATCACCGATTGTCGGTACGGGCCTTGAAGGCAAAGCTGCAGTTGATTCCCGCATGTTGCTCAATGCAGAAACAAATGGCGTGGTGGAATATGTGGATGCCGAAGAGATCGTGGTGAACTATGAGCGTTCGGAAGAACAGGATATGACCAGCTTCGATACCGGTCGTACCGTCTATAAATTGTTAAAGTTCAAGAAGACTAACCAAAGCACCTGTATCAACCTTAAGCCAATCGTGAAGAAAGGTGATAAGGTAAAGACCGGTCAGATTCTTTGTGAAGGCTATGCCACGCAGGATGGTGAACTGGCACTCGGCCAGAACCTGCAGGTGGCGTTCATGCCATGGAAAGGTTACAACTTCGAAGATGCCATCGTGCTGAGTGAGCGCATTGTTCGCGAAGACATCTTTACTTCCATACACATTGAAGAGTATGAACTGGAAGTACGCGATACCAAATTAGGTGAAGAAGAATTGACACCCGACATACCAAATGTAAGCGAAGAAGCTACCCGCAACCTCGACGATTTTGGTATTATCAGGGTTGGTGCTCATGTAAAGGAAGGCGATATTCTTATCGGAAAAATTACGCCTAAAGGTGAAAGTGACCCTACCCCTGAAGAGAAGCTGCTGCGCGCGATTTTTGGTGATAAGGCCGGTGATGTGAAGGATGCATCGCTGAAAGCGCCGCCCTCAACAGAAGGTGTGGTGATTGACAAGAAACTGTTCTCCCGCGCAAAGAAGGATAAAACCTCCAAGGCGAAAGAGAAGATCCTGCTCGAGAAACTCGAGAAGGAACACGCTAAAGCGATCAGCATCATCAAAGAAACCCTGATTGAGAAGCTGATGAAATTGCTGAAGGATAAAACTTCCAAAGGTATCACCAACGTGTATAAAGAAGTGGTGGTAGCTAAAGGAGTGAAGTTCACAGTGAAGGTATTGAATGATATCAATTACCAGGAAGCTGACCAGGGTAACTGGACGAATGATGACCACACCAACGAACTGATCAAGCGGTTGCTGCACAACTATACGATCAAGCACAATGAAGAAGTAGGTCGTTACAAGCGGGAGAAGTTTAACATCAGTATTGGGGATGAATTGCCTTCCGGTGTATTAAAACTCGCAAAGGTTTACCTGGCCAAGAAGCGCAAGTTGAAAGTGGGTGATAAACTTGCCGGACGTCATGGAAATAAGGGAATTGTTGCCAAGATTGTGCGTGATGAAGACATGCCATTTCTCCAGGACGGTACAGCTGTTGATATTGTGCTCAACCCATTGGGCGTACCTTCCCGTATGAATCTGGGTCAGATCTATGAAACTGTTTTGGGATGGGCAGGTCTGAAACTGGGTGTTAAGTTTGGCACACCCATCTTCGATGGTGCATCCATTGAGGAGATTGAGGGTTACATCAATAAGGCTGGATTGCCAACCCTGGGCAAAACGTACCTGTATGATGGCGAATCAGGCGACCGTTTTCATCAGCCTGCAACAGTGGGCGTGATTTACATGCTGAAACTTTCACACATGGTGGACGACAAGATGCATGCACGTTCCATCGGGCCTTACTCCCTGATTACACAGCAACCATTGGGTGGTAAAGCGCAATTCGGCGGACAGCGTTTTGGTGAGATGGAGGTTTGGGCACTGGAAGCATACGGAGCATCAAATATTCTGCAGGAACTGCTGACCATCAAATCTGATGATATCGTAGGAAGGGCAAAGGCGTATGAAGCAATCGTAAAAGGTGAAAACCTTCCGAAGCCGAATGTACCTGAATCCTTTAACGTACTGGTGCATGAATTAAGGGGACTGGCACTCGACCTGAAGTTTGATTAGTAGTTCATTACTGAAAATTTTCCACGCCGGAATTTTGAATAGTGAAAAGCCATCTTGTGAAAGCAAGATGGCTTTTTCATTTGAACAAACGGTTATTTGGCAGCTATGGTATTGATCGAATCCTCTTTCGTAAGCGTGCGCAGCCAAAAATAAAATTACCCTACATTTGACCAATCGTAGCAGCGAATCATGGGAAAAAGAAGTTCACGCCGTCGCCGTCGCATACCCTGGAAGACTATTTTGCGTATGCTCGCCTATATCGGCATTGTGATTTTCCTCTTTCAATATGGCGAAAGTATGCTGAATGGATTGCTCGACTTCCTTCACCTTTGAAAATAATTATGGCAGAGTATTGATCTCAGGGAGAAAACAGATCAGTTGAAACTAACAACTGATAAAACGTCGGATGATTAATTAAGGCTTGGATTTTCCGGGAAGTCGGCAATAACCTGGTAACGGTCACCCATGTTATGTAAAACAGTGCGCCACAGGTCTTTCGGGTCTGCATCAAAAAGATACTCGGCTGATCCATTACCGATGAACCAGGAGTTTTCCTCCACTTCGCGGTTTAATTGTCCTTCCTCCCAACCGGAGTAACCGAAGAAAAAGCGGATTTCATGTTGCTGAATCTGTTTGGTATCAAGCAGGAAAATCAATCTTTCAAAATCGCCACCCCAATAGATGCCATCCTGCACTTTTGTACTGTCAGTGAGCAAATCACCACGTTTGTGAAGATAGTGTAGCGTGTTGGGCTGTACCGGTCCGCCATAGAAGATCGGGTTATCCACTACCGGAAAATCTTCCACCACTTCATGCACTTTCATTTCTGTGGGCTTGTTCAGAATAAGTCCGAATGCATTTTCATTTTTACATTCACACAGAAACACCACCGCACCTTTGAAATAAGGATCTTCCATAAAGGGTTCTGCAATTAATATTTTCCCGGATGCAACATTTTCCATGATGTAACAGGTTAGTGCGATAAAGTAACTGCATCGGTCTTGAAACTCCAAAAAAAACAGGCAGCGCTTTTTAAGATGTGAATAACTGTGAAGGCAGTGTATTCATTCGGAAATTAAATTTATTTTTGCAACCTTGATTTAGTGAATAGTGAATAGTGAATAGTAATTGGTGACTGGTGAATAGTTAATTGTTATTGATAGCTCACGAAAGTGCATAGCCGAATAACAAATAGCTATTAGCCAACAACAAACACGGTCCCGTAGCTTAACTGAATAGAGCATCTGACTACGGATCAGAAGGTTGCAGGTTTGACTCCTGCCGGGATCACATCTTTCACTGTACCCCTGTTAAGAAAATCTTACAGGGGTTTTTCTTTTATACCCGGTTACAAAACTTATGATCTTATAAACACCATTATCTTAGTTTGACAACAGACACGGACGCTTGCGCCAAACATGGAAAAACTTATCTTATATCTAAAACAACAATTTTTTTATTTACGGTAGCATTGCTCATCGTTACAGCAATAAAATAAACACCGCTTACAGCCGGTTTTTTGATTATAAAATTGTTCGTACCTGCAGAGCACATCTGCTGCATGCTTTTATCAATCAGCCTGCCGGTTATATCGGTTAATGAAATGGAAATAAGCTGTGATTTGGGGCTGACAAACTCAACAAAAAATTCTTCTCCTAATACCGGATTTGGAAATACCTTCAGCTTGAAGTCTTCTGTCCATACTTCAGAAACACTTACAGGGTTAACAATTGTATTGAAGACACTACTTGTAATTACCGGTGCATTATAATCAAAATAAATAGCAGCCGAGTTTTCTATCTGTGTACCCGGTGCAAGCCCCGATTTTTGTTTGATCGTGTATATAAAAAAGCCATGACTAAACGGCTCGCTGCTGTTACTGTCTGGCAGATTTATGTTCGCAAAAGTTATTTCAAGAACATTATTATCAATAAACTTAATGGTGTAGTTATGACTTGCTGATAAAAATTCCAGTGAAGAGAAATCAAGGTTGTTGTCAAGCGTATCTAAAATCACAACATTTTTCGCCATGTAAGTTCCCGTATTCTGAAAACGAATGGTGTATCGCAAGACAGAATCATTAACCGTAATATTTCCAGATGGATACACGAGTTTATCGTTAGGGTCAAAAGATGAAAGTATAAAATCAGTAAAGTGTGAGGTGTCGTTTAAGGAGTTGTTATCGCCATTAAGGCCGGCAGCGTATGATTGAAAATAAACGGTGTCAAACAACTGCGCAAGCGTATCAACAGTCATGTAAAATATTATGGATGAATCCTGTTGCCCTTGAAGTGTAAGGTTATTAAACACATACGTCTGGTTAGTTAAGGCTGATGGCAAAATAGAAATGGAATCTACAGTAAACAGCGTATCAATTGTTGCGCTGACCGATGCTGAATCTGTAAAGAACTGGTGGTTCCTTAAAATAACCAAAAACTGATATGCATTACCGGGAACAGCCGGTGTGAGCGCAACCGAAGAAACAGAAAAATCGTGATACGTTGAATCAATCTGTAGGGGAAAATGCTGTTCCGTAACAGTAGTGTCAGTCAGGTTAATATTTAAAGGAAAAGTTGCGCATGTGCTTGTAAGTGTTCCAGGCAACACAGGTGTAAGCTGATAATTGCCCGCAGGAAGTTCATAAGAAAAATTTCCCATTGTATCGGTCGGCAAACCTAATCCAACATTGGCAACATCAATCATCAGGTTAGTAATTGCAACTTCGCTGGAATCGTAAACACAATTGCTGTTGGCATCAATAAAAGCTTTGCCCTGCAAATTATCTATACAGGTATTGCAAAAATTGTAAAGGGTAAAGCAATATTTATAAGGGTTAAAAAATTTGTTGATTGAAACCAATGTTCGTGCATAATCATTGCTGACAATGTGATTTATTTGTGTGCCTCCATTTTGATAAATTACAGGTTTATTGATAACACCTAAAAAGTTAAGATTTGAATCAAGGTGCGCTATCTCTAATTGTTTTTTACTTCCGTGCAGCCAAATTCCATAAAAGTCTTTATTGGTTTTATCAAAAAAACCATTGGTGGCAATCCAGGCCGGCAGTGTACTTAGTGATGTTTGCGGTATGGAAATAGTTTGTACAAGATTGCCGCCAACATCTATTTTATTAAATCGCGAGGAGTCTATACCATTGAAATAATTTTCAATTAAAGTACCGTCAACATTGCGATGCATTATCATCTGGCTAACCGGACTGGTTCTGTAAGCTAACTGATTTAGCTGTGTATCAAAAGTGTAACTTCCAAAAGGACTGGATGTTCCCGGTTTCCAGGTTTGAAAAAAGTTATCGCCATCATTCATCCAAAATGTTCCTAACCCAACCGGAAACGGAATGGTTGTGTTATTACTTATTATGTTGCCATTTGCATAATCCATTTGCACTAATCGAGTGCCATTGGCAATATGCAAGACCTGATTGTTATCCCATGTGATATTTGTCAAATCCTGGATAGAAGATGTTCCAATTGGGATATCGGTACTCCATAATAAATTAAACAGATCATCATATTTGATAACTGTGAAATTTGAACCGGTGTTTCGTCGTGCAATTATTATGCTGTTATCAAAACAAACTCTTAATCCCCATATATAATCTACTACGCCACCCGGTACAAAATCTACTCGGTGAAGCAACAGATTTCCAGCCGGGTCAATTTTTACTAAGTGTGCAGTGTCTGTATTTTGTTTTCCATGGGCAAGCACGTATATATTCCCAATTGAATCAACATCCATAATTTGCTTTTTGTAAGGTAAAAGAGTTGTATTATGAATTATATCATGATTGGTGAGAAAGGATTTTTTCCAAACAACGAAACCATACTTATTTAATTTAAGCAAATGAATACCTTCCTTGTTAGCTGTAAAGTAATCCCCATCCAATAAAACAATATAATTACCCTGGATATCTTCTTTTAAGTTTACGCTGATAGTAATTGAATCAAAACCGGGCTCGCCATAATCAATGTCTCTAATCCATTTAGTGGTAATTTGAGCATGCGATGCTATGGTAATAGAGCATATTAGAACAAGTAGTTGGGTTATTTTCATAAAATGTAATTACGTTGCTTTTTTACATGTTAATTTAGTGAGCTGATATGCTTCCCGGCCGCCTCACCGTTTGGCGTAAGCGTCCGTTTGTGGCTTCCATTTAAAAGCGTCCGCTTTTCAAACGTGTGCTTCCACCGCCATGATTTAGCATTACATAGCTAAAGCTATTCAAATCTTTTTATCCGCATCGTAAAAAAGTTACACCGCAGTAATCTTACCACGAAGATGCTCAGTTTGACGAGGATTTCTGTGGTCAGCATTAATTTTTACTCGCTTCAAATTATATTTTAGTAATGGTTAATAGTAAAAGACCTGAATGAATGGTGGACGCTGTATAATGGAGAACACAAGCGGATGCATGCGCTAAACGGGGAGTGCTTGCTGATCAGCAGATTCACGTGGAAAGCATTACGTTAATGTCATACTATGCGAATAATTTATTCATATACCTGAATGCGCACTCTTTCGCCTCCTCAAACCTTGCCTGCTAACGAGGCGAGTTGGTTTTTTTGACAATTTTGTATTCTTGCGCTGCATTAGAATAGTCATAGATCTCAGCGTTCCCGCATGAATAGGTTTTTTTTCCTGTTGCTCGTTGTATTTGCAAATGCCGCCCATGCACAAATTACTTTTGAAAAATGGCTTGGCGGCACAGGGTCGGATGAAGCCAAAGGTGTTGTTGAGTTGGCTGACAGTGGCTATGTAATACTTGGACGCTCCTGGAGCTTCAGTAACGGCAGTTCCGACATCCTGCTCCTGCGAACTGATAAATATGGTGACACGCTGTGGATGAAACATTATGGTGGAACAGGAAGTGAGTTTACTAATGGTGCAATCAAAATAACTCCCGATGATGGATTTGTGATTGCAGGTAATACGTATTCTTATGGCCCGGGAACACCTTCAGGATTCAACTGGTATCTGGTGAGAACAGATGCGGAGGGTAATTTAATCTGGAGCAAAACTTGGGGATCAGCCGGAAACGATGAGTTGAAACATGTTTTGGTCACCTCCGACGGCAATTATCTTTTATCAGGTGCGTGGATCGTTTCAGGCGTTACGATTGGAGTGATTCTGAAGATTGATGAAGAGGGAAACACACTATGGAGTGATACTTTGCCATCTGCTGCAACAAGTCATTTCATGTATGCCTGCGAGAATTCGCAGCATGAATATGTTGTGGCCGGCTACACTTTTTCAGGAACTTTCAATGCCCTGACCAGAAAGTATGCCGAAGATGGCACCTTGCTGATCAGTAAAATGTATGAGGCGCCAACAGCAGAAGCAGCCATCACCATTGAACCGGTACCTGCAGGTGGTTATATCTGTTCAGCAACCTGGGGCCAATCATTTTCATTTGATCCATGGATTTTACGACTCGATGAAGAGCTGGATACCCTGTTTACAAAAATTATGGATTTCAATTATAACATTGCCGGTAATTCAGCAAAGGAGTATTCAATATATCCATCCGGAGACGGGTTTTTCATTTGTGGTGCGATAGCTAACAAACTCATGCTGCGTAAAACCGATGAAAACCTGAATTCCATTTGGGAGGAATTATACGGTGGACTCATGGGTGACGCAGGTTATGAAGGTATTCCCACCATGGATGGCGGATTTATTGCCGTGGGATTGACCTTCAGCTATGGCGCCGGAGATGCAGATGCTTATTTTATCAAGACAGATGCTAATGGTATGCAACAGGTTCCGGTTGGTGATCATGTTTCACTTAATCACCAATTGGAAGTTTATCCAAATCCTTCTGGAGGTCATTTCCTGATAAGACAATTCACACCAAACCATGAAGTTGGAATAAAAATTAGCGACAGCTATGGGCGCACAATACAATGCATTGCTATCAATAACGAAGCTGCCGATATCGATCTGTCTGCTTTTCCAAATGGGGTTTATTTCCTAACGGCTGATGAGCAGGGGTGGAAGAAACCTATTATCCTGATGAAAGACTGAATAGTAGAGTACCACCACAAGGTTAGATTTGTCATATCTAAGCAAACAGCAGGAAGTTTGGATGAATAGAATCCTTTCCTTTGTGTCCTTCATTTATATACTAACAAAGCTCATTGAGCCATAAACCTGGTGGCTATCGCCAATGGCCGGAAGGTGAAACGTTTCTTAACATGATGACCACCGCTGCGGAGGAATATGTCTCGCAGCATTTCAATTACATGAATGATGAATTGTCCTTTGTTGATCATAACGCAATCGGCCATAGCCGCATGCGCAGCATCTGTTACTTCTGACCTGGTAGCTATGCCGGATTTGTTAAGTGTCTCTAAAACCTGTGTTGCCCATATCACCGGCACATGTGCCGCTTCACATATCCATAAGATCTCTTCCTGAATTTCACTCATCCGTTCAAAACCTATTTCTACCGCAAGATCACCTCTTGCAATCATAACTCCGAGGTGTTCTTCCTGCAACCCATAGAACAATAAGGAAGGAAGATTCTTCACGGCCTCAGGTGTTTCAATTTTAATGATCAGGGAAACTTTTTTGTTTTTCCCCATTGCTTCCCGCAGTTCCATCATGTCTTTTGTATTGCGTACAAAAGAATATCCTACCATATCAGCATGCTTAAGAATAAATGGAAGGCATTCACGGTCGAACGCGGTTAACGCTGAAAAAAGCAGGGTGGAATCCGGAAAGTTGATTCCTTTTTCGATTTTGATGAAAGGTTTTTTACTGGAGATACGCATGACCTGCAACGTAGCGGTGTTGCCTGTGGTCTTTTCCACTTTTGCTTCAATTAATCCATCATCAAACAATACTCTTTCGCCTGCATTCAGTTGTTTTGCAATGCCCGGAATCGTACAGCCTATAACCCCGTCCTGATTTTTTCTCAATTGTGTTTCATCCGTGATCAACAAGTGTTCGCCTTCCTTTACTTTCAGTTTCTTAAAGCCATTTAATGCAGTCCTGATTTTCGGGCCTGCAAGATCCATATAAACTTTACAGGGGAGTCCGGTCATTTTAGATGCACGGCGTATGTGCTGAATCATCCGGAACCAGGTGCTTTCATCATCATGTGCGCAGTTGATCCGCGCAACATTCATTCCTGATTGCAGCAGGTTTTTAACGGCAGCATAGTCATCGGCCAGTTTGGTATCGAAAGTAACCATGATATAGGGCAACTGTTCGTTCTGCCGCTCTCCGAATAATCCGGATGCTTTTTGCAAGAGCGATTTTTTACTGCTTTCATAATCGAAGATATCCTCGGTGATGCTTTTATCACTGCCCAGCCTGTGCAGGATATTGAGCAGTTGTCCGCGTATATGGCTCTCTGCACTTGCCAGCGATGATAACCCTGCGGAATGCAGATCGTCTTGCAGTTTCCTTACATCTAAATTCCGGAGCGCCAGGTAATGCAGGAGATTGGCCGCATTAAGAGCATTGGCCGGGTGAACCTTGGCGATTAGACCACCGAAATGATCCTCTGCTTTTTTCATGTCCGCATCAATATCTTCCAGTTGTTGCTGAAGCCGTATCAGATCCGGTAGCGCGACCATATCGCTTAAATTAGCAGGTGGTGAAATGTTGACAGGATTTTTTTGGATACTGTCATTCTTTTTCTCAACGGATATCATCATAAGCATTTTCATACCGCCCATTTTCCTTTTAACTGGTAGCTTGCAAAAATGGTTAGTGCGCCGATGACCAGATAGAGTAACTGCAGCCAGTGCGTTTCGCCAATCAACAGCAGCTGAACAATGATCCATCCGGCCAAAACGATTCCGGCGGCCATGCTCCAGTTATATCGGGAGGTGGCATGCTTCATATTTTGTACTATGGCTGCCAGGTGCGTTCCGCCTACCACTACAGATAAAATAAGGCCCGGTATACTGAAATCATTAAATGGAGTGCCGCTGAGCAGGCTGGTAGACAAGTTAAGCGTGGATCCATCGGGATGAATGATGAGCAGCAGGCCTGAAAATGTTGCGGACATCGCTACGAAACCAAGTAACAGGTTGAGGAAGGTTTTCATCTTTAGAGCATTTTTCTTTTATACAATCCGATGAGCTCGCCGAAGGCAAGGATGTGACCGCTCATCAATTTTTCCAATTGCGCTTTTGTACTTCCGGTTGGTAATTTCAGTAATTTGTCAAGAGCATATATTTTAAAGAAATACCGGTGAGTGCCTGAAGGCGGGCATGGTCCGCCATAACGGTGTTGTTTAAAATCATTGATTCCCTCAATGCCATGCACTTCACCTTCTTTCAACAGATGTGTTACCGGAATATCCCATACCAGCCAGTGCATCCATGAGCCATTTGGTGCATCCGGATCGTCCACGATCAACACCAGGCTTTTTGCTTCACCAGGAATGAAACTGATCTGCAGGGGCGGACTGATGTTCTCACCCTCGCAGGTGTACTTCGAAGGGATCAATGATTCGTGCTGAAACACCGGACTGATAACCTTCAGTTCTTTGTAGTCAACAGCCCTTATAGCTGACGGTTGTTGCATAGTATTACATGTTATGGTCCTTCACCTGGTTCAGGCATTTCATAGGGCGGAGATTCAAAAGATGCTTCATCATCCGGGATAACCTCATCTGCTGCGGGCACCATCGGATCTTCCGGGTCGACCGGCGGTTCGATTGCCTGATGCTTTGACGGAACTATGGTTGGTGCTGCCGGTTTTTCCTTTTTTGCCATGATCATTGCCGCTTTAATCCAACAATCAGGAGGTAAATCACGCAAACGGAAGTCACTTTAAAAATGATTTTTGTCAAAGTTTATGATGATTGTGGTCATAGGCATTTGATGCACCGGAAGGTAACTCGGTTGGAGATGCAGTGCTGATATTGCATGCAATGGAAAGATGACTATATCAGTTATTTTGTGGAAGCAGAAAGGGAAAAACGTTTGAAAAGGAGGAAAGCCTGATACTGCTGATAGACACCTTAATAAATGCGTCTAAGTACATAATATATAATCATGCATGACACAGCGAAAAAATTAAACGATGGCTCGTGGTAAATATATTGCCGGACAAAGTTATTCTGCTCTTAATACGGCGAGGCTGGTGAAAGGGGGAAGAGAGTACTTTGATCTTATGCTGTCATTAATCAATTCAGCCAAAGATACCATTCATCTGCAAACCTATATTTTCAGGGAAGATACAACAGGTACAATGGTAGCCGATGCATTGATAAATGCTGCGGCAAGAAAGGTGAAAGTTTACCTGATGGCCGACGGCTATGCTTCGCAATCCCTCTCCGCAAAAATGTTAAGCCAGTTAGCTGATGCCGGCGTTCACTTCAGGTTTTTTGAACCCCTCGTCAGAAGCAAATACTTCTATTTCGGAAGGCGTATGCACCATAAAGTGATGGTAGTAGATTCCAGGTATGCATTGGTGGGTGGAATAAATATAGCCGATCACTATAATGATCTGGATGATAAACCGGCCTGGCTTGACTTTGCACTTTTTACCGAAGGTGTTGTGGCTAATGAGCTTTGCGTGTTATGCTGGAAAACATGGAAGAGTTTCCCGTTGAAGATGGGTATTACGCCTTGCGAAAGGCAAAATAAAGTGATTGACTTGGTACACGGGAACAGTTGTAATCTCCGCATGCGGCGTAATGACTGGGTACGACGGAAGAACCAGATTTCTGCCTCTTACATTGAAATGATCAGGCTGGCACAATCAAACATCACTATCATGTGCAGTTATTTTCTCCCCGGCGAAACGATACGCCGGCTGCTGGGGCAAGCTGCACAACGTGGCGTAAGGATCAGAGTAATTACAGCCGGACCGTCAGACGTCATGCTATCCAAACATGCCGAACGCTGGTTGTATGACTGGTTATTGAGGCACAGTATAGAGTTATATGAGTATCAGCCAAAGGTATTGCATGCCAAGATTGCAGTATGTGATGGAGAATGGTTCACGGTAGGTTCATATAACATCAATAAGCTCAGCGCTTATGCAAGCATTGAATTAAACATCGACGTACAAGATGCAATACTGGCAAAAGATGTGGTACAGATGATGGATAGGTTCATAAAAAACGACTGCATTGCCATTACGCCGGAAACACACCATAAGCATAAGAATATTTTCAGCCAGTTGATCCGCTGGTCATCTTATCAGTTGCTCCGGCTCATGTTTTTCATGCTGACATTTTACTACAAGCGTAAAAAGTAAACATCAGCACTGCGACTTAATATACTGCGATTGTTCCTGCATTGAAGTTTGAAAACGATGATTTTGGAGTTGTACCTGAATCAAGCGCAAACGCTGCAACACTGATGTTTGGTTTTTTTAAGAAATCTGAAGAATAGCTTGAAAAGATGGCGACTTCATATTATCTGGTAAAACTGTCTTATGGAAAAGTCAGTCAACCAATCTTCCCGGAAATGTGAAATGCAGCGGTCAACGCGTTAACATTCTCCATGACTGTTGCAAATCACTCTTCAGCATTGCATAGTATGATTAATATCATCACCACGTATGACTAAAGTCTTTGTTTTGCTTTTTTCGCGTAAATAATTTTGTAGGGTGAATATGATTGACTGTTGACAAGTGCAGATATGGCTTAGAGCGGATGCAGAAATTTTGTTCATTGAATTTATTCAAAAAGCCAACTAAGCCGACAGCGGTTTGTATCGCTGCAAATTAGCCAGTATTCATTTTTTAAGCTGGCTTAGTGCCCCGCCTTCAGGGTGGCGGGGCTTTTTTTTGTCCGGTGAGTTTTATGGATTATTAGTGAATGAAGAGTTCGTTACTCTGTCATTTCCACTATTGGAAGGATAGATAGTTCATCCTGGAAATAACGGCGATGACAGGTTAAATGAGTGTTTCCGGTTTCAGAAACTCCTGCCATATTCAGGCAAAGGGGTAAATGCCGGAAATGAAAGGTTAATAGAACCTTATCAGCACAATATGGCGATGCGATTTCAAGGCATCATTTTGTACAAATGATACTTCTCCTCCAAAACGTAATACCCTTTCTATTATCAGGTCAACAGTATCTTTAATGGTGCCCGAATCACCGGAAAGTTCAGCAGCATTACCAATCACGGTTTCATTACTTCCGTGATAACCAACATAAGAATAGTCTTTTTCCACCACCAGCAGCCGGCCGTTGTTATTGATGGAATCCCGCCAAACATCATGAATGCCTTCAGCCAGCTTTTTTTCATCGGCGGCATCCTGTACCTTTTGCAGCATCTTATTTTGCTTTTCCTCCTGCCATGCATGTATGGCAGGCAACAGTGCTTTACTTATAGTTTCAATATTGGAGGCATCGAAGTTGCCATGTATGTAATGCCGGATATCAGTTGCATATTTCGTGAGATGTTTAAAGTGCCCGGCAATCCTGGATGTTCCCATCACAAAAACCGGCAACCTGTACGTTTGCAGTATCTTCCCCAATACCTGATCAATGTGATGCAGATATTTTTCCATCACAATTTCTTTCCGGTCTGACATATCTGAGAAGTTGGCCACCCGTTCCGCTATATCATTTTCAAATGCTTCCGCTGATTCAGGTAAACCTGCATCAATCTTCAGCATTGATTCGTTGTTGCCAAGAAACAGGCGGCTTTCATTTCCGCTCAGCAGCAAAAGGAGGTAACTTGCAGCCTGATCCTGAGCATATACAAGATCCCTGATTGCGAACGTTTCGTCAATCATAATCTTTTCTTCCAGGGGTATGTCCAGGTAAATGACCTTTTCATAAACGGGAGAAACAAAGATGGCAATGCTTTTCCGGGCCGTATCGATCGTAAGGTTATTAATCAGATTCCTGATTTTATCGGTTACTGTGTCCGCAAGGTCTGCGGGATAAGTAGCTAATAATTCTCTTTCAACCCTTGCAATAATACTTTTGACTGAATGCAGAAATTCTTTAGTCAAACCGATACTGGCGGATAATGGCATGATGATGGAAACCGCAGGCCGGTAGGGAACTGCCTGTGCCACTTCCAGAATCTCATTCATTTTCCTGATGTTCATATACCGAAATTGTTTTTTGAAACTATTTTCATTCCATCACAAAATAACTGAATGACATCAACAGAAAATGTGATTAATCTCATGGTTTTTGAATTAGCGCATATTGCCTCATGTTGTTATTTATCCTGAATATTTTCATAGCGCTGTCAATAATCTTACCGCTTATCTATTTCACAAGCGTATCACAGGAAAATAGGTTTTTTGGATCAGCTATCGTTGACACCAACTATAGCTGATCATGATGACATATGGCTGTAAATAAAAGCAGGTGAGAAAGGATATAATGTGAAACCGATTCCACATTCAGAGGGGAATCATGACATGATCAGTATGGAATCACTGATAATAATCAGGTGACTTTATGATGAATGACAGTATTTGAGGCTTCCTGCAAAATTAATTTTACTCAAAATTAAAGATCATGAAATCAATAATACTGGCAGTTTTATTTGCGATAGCAAGTTCTGCCTCCCTGGCTCAGATGATTTCTCAGGATGAAAAAAATACCATACTCCGGATGCGGGAAGAAGAAAAGATGACCCGTGACTTTTACCTGGCAATGAATGAAAAATGGAATCAGAAAGTATTTGCAAATATTGCCGAAAATGAAACTTATCACATGTCGCAGATTCTTTTGCTGATTGAAAAATACAAATTGGATGATCCAATTGCCCGGACCGGTGATGCCAGAGGTGTTTTTGTTGACAGCAGTATTCAGGCAGAGTACAATGAAATGCTTGAAATTGGCAATGGCAGTTTAAAAGCCGCATTGAAAGCAAGCGCCAATATGGAAGAGAAGGATATTATTGACCTTAGAAATGGCATTGCCGGTACAACCATCAAGGAAATTGCCGGAACATACAAGTATCTTCTTCAATACTCCGCCAATCACTTAAATGCTTTTGTGCAAAATCTGGAGAAGCAAGGTGTAACCTATCAGCCTGCCTACCTCGATAAAACCGACTATAGCAATATCAGGAATAACAAAGTGGCCGGAACAGGAAAAGGTATCTGAAAAACAAGCATTAATGCATGATTGCGGGCAGCTGCCTTTCTAAGCATGTGATTTCTTGTTTGATCCGAAGTTTGAAAATTCCCGGTTAGCAGTTAAGCCGATATGATGGTGGTTAAGCAAATGCAGGATAAGCGTTCAGAGGGTCCGTAACACTTTCGATAAGGCACATTTTCAAAAAAAAGCCGCCAAAGTTCAAGCTTGGCGGCTTTTGTAGCGCGTAGGGGAATCGAACCCCTGATTCCTCCGTGAAAGAGAGGCGTCTTAACCCCTTGACCAACGCGCCGTTTCCGGAATTGAGGTCGCAAAGATAATTTTTTTTGTTTCCTGAAGAACAAGACCGTCATTAATATTTTTGATATTTCATTCAGGTTCAGCACTTCTTTACTTACATTTGCGGCTCAATTTTCATTCAATCACCCATAAAATCCGTACTCGATAATGTCAACTGTTAAAGTAGCCATCAATGGTTTCGGCCGCATCGGACGCCTGGTATACCGGCAGATTTACCAAATGGAAGGTATTGATGTTGTAGCCATCAATGATTTAACCAGTCCTAAAGTACTTGCTCACCTCCTGAAGTATGATTCTGCGCAAGGTCGCTTTGATGCAGCCGTAACCGCAGGCGAAAGCTCCATTGCCGTAAATGGCGATGAAGTGAAAATTTACGCACATAAAAATCCAGCTGACATACCCTGGAAGAGTCATGAAGTGGATGTGGTGCTTGAATGTACCGGTTTCTTCACTGATAAAGATAAAGCTGCAGCGCATATCACTGCCGGTGCAAAACGCGTTGTGATTTCAGCCCCTGCAACAGGTGATCTCAAAACTATTGTCTTCAATGTAAATCACCAGATACTGGATGGCAGCGAAACGATCATTTCCTGTGCATCCTGCACTACCAATTGCCTGGCGCCGATGGCTAAAGTGCTCAACGATAAATTCGGCATCGAGGTTGGTATCATGACTACCATTCACGCTTATACAAACGATCAGAATACACAGGATGCACCGCATCCTAAGGGAGACCTTCGCCGTGCCCGCGCTGCCGCCTCCAACATCGTTCCCAACAGCACCGGCGCTGCCAAGGCAATTGGGCTGGTACTGCCGGAACTGAAGGGCAAACTGGATGGCAATGCGCAGCGGGTGCCAACCATCACCGGTTCATTGACTGAACTGACTTCTATTCTTGGTAAGAAAGTAACGGCAGATGAGGTGAATGCAGCCATGAAAGCAGCCTCCAATGAATCATTTGGCTATACTGAAGATGAAATCGTAAGTACCGATGTGATTGGTATCACCTTCGGTTCCCTTTATGATGGCACGCAAACCAAGGTGATGACGGTGGGTGATAAACAATTGGTGAAGACAGTTTCGTGGTATGATAATGAAATGAGTTATGTATCACAGCTGGTGCGTACCGTAAAATATTTTGCCGGACTGATCAGCAAATAAATGCGTGATTTTTTCAATGGTTAAACGGCGCACTCTAAGGCTGTTTAACCATTTTTTCTTTTAACCACCCAGTGTGACTGGAGTAGGATGTTGTCGCAAGCAGGCAATGCATTTAATTAATTTGTTCAAAGTACTTTTTTAAGATGAAAACTGTTAATGCCTACAATTTTGCCGGTCAGCGTGCACTGCTACGGGTTGACTTTAATGTGCCGCTTGATAAAGTGACTTTTGCTGTAAAGGATGATACGCGGATTCGCGGTGCTGTTCCTACAATCAACAAAATTTTGTCTGATGGAGGATCAGTGATCCTGATGTCGCACCTTGGCAGGCCAAAGGGCGGGCCTGAAGAGAAGTATTCATTGCGACATGTGCAGGAAGCTACGGCTCAACTGTTGAATCGCCCGGTGAAGTTTGTGACGGAATGTGTGGGCTCTGAAGCCGTAAGTGCCGCAGCCGCATTGCAGCCCGGCGATGTGTTGTTATTGGAAAATCTGCGGTTTCATCCGGAAGAAGAAAAGGGTGATGAAGATTTTGCGAAACAGTTGTCGGCTTTAGGTGATGTATATGTGAACGATGCATTTGGCACTGCACATCGTGCACATGCCTCCACTACCATCGTGGCCAATTTTTTCCCGGCTGAACGGAAGATGTTCGGCTTGCTGATGGCTTCTGAACTGGAAAATGCCGACAAGGCAATAAAGAATCCAGCAAAGCCATTCACGGCGATTATTGGCGGAGCAAAAGTTTCAGACAAAATCCTGATCATTGAGCAACTACTGCAGAAAGCTGATAATATCATTATTGGCGGTGGCATGGCATATACCTTTTTCAAAGCTATGGGCGGAAATATCGGCAACTCACTCTGTGAAGATGACCGGCTTGGACATGCGCTTGACTTGTTGAAAAAGGCGGAGGAGAAAGGTGTTCAGCTGTTGTTGCCTGCCGATTCCGTTACAGCAGATGCTTTCAGCAATGAGGCAAACCGCGGATTATGTGAAAGCAATAACATAACATCCGGCTTCATGGGTTTGGATATTGGCCCCAAAGCTATTGAAGCATTTAAAACAGTGATAGTGGATTCAAAAACCATTTTATGGAACGGGCCAATGGGTGTTTTTGAATTCAGCAATTTCCAGGAAGGCACAAAGCGTATTGCTTTGGCTGTGGCGGAAGCAACTGCAAAAGGGGCATACTCCCTGATAGGTGGTGGTGATTCTGTTGCTGCCATCAACAAATTCCAATTATCGGATCAGGTAAGCTATGTTTCTACCGGAGGAGGAGCGATGCTTGAATATTTTGAAGGTAAGGTGTTACCCGGCGTTGCAGCCATCCAGAATGGGTAACATGATTAAAAATGCTGGAGCCCCGGGCTATTCGATCCGGCATTGATACTCGTTCAACTGCATGCAGAAGTGATTGCTTCAATTTGCAATTAAGAATATTTGAAAGTTCAAACGCAGGATAGCTGCGGTTGTTGATATGCTAATGTCATGCTTCATGCTGTAAGGTGAAGGAAACCTGGAATTGGGATTTTTGATTGTTGTTTTTCGAATTGCATAGTTTTATCTTTGATTAAATCCCTTTCAATGAATATGAAAAGACTAAACCTGATGCGAAGTGTACAACTGCTTGTTTTTATCCTGACAGTTTCCATCGGTTGTAAATCCACAGGCCATGGCAAGCATCATAAGATGGCAGGCACACCGGCTGAAAATGCGACAGCGCCTGCTGCGGAGATTTTTTCCGGTGATGCGGTAATATCCATTACCACCAGTAAAGCGGTTCCGTTGTATAAGCAGATTCATTCCGGATGCGTCATTGATATTTTTTTTGGCAAAGGGATGACCGGCCGTGATATTCTCGCTGAGCCTTATTATTCATGGATAAAGGCACTGAACCTGAATTCATTGCAATACAGTGGTGGCAGCACATCAGATCATGATCATGTGATCATTGGTGATACGTTGATTAAAGGCGGAAAAGGTGATGGGTACAACATCAGGCGAGAGGATGTGGAAGCAAGAGGCGGAACGATGGATGGAATATTGGATGGCGTCGGCAATGTAAAATTCGGCGTTGATTTTTTTAACCAGTATTGTGCCCTGTTACATAGACTCAATATCCGTGGTGATGTGATAGCAAATGTGCAAAGCGGAACGCTGCCGGAATTGTACTGGAAAATTCAGCGTGCCAATGCACAGCGCGTGATTTTTGGCATGGAACAAAACATCAGCAGCAACAACTATGATTTTCCGGATGGTAACGCCTACCGTAAAAAGATTTCAGTCTGGATTGATTCCGTTAAAAGGAAATTTCCGGGAATCATAACGGTGGTTGATGGTGCACCGGTATATAAACAAACATCAAAGTTTGCTGCGTGGAATAAGCAACTCGAAGGCATACCCGGTGATGAAGCAAGATTATATATATGGGATAAGGACCTGTTTGGTTCGAAGGAAAGTGATGCCATAAGCCTTGATCAGATCAACCAGGCATTTGCACAAACCATACCTCAATGGCTAAATGTTTTCAAAAGCTCTTTCCCGGGCAAAAAAGTGTCATTCTGCCAGTGGGGCATCAAGTCAAAGAACCCCATGTACAACACGATGCTGAGTTGTCTATATATCGCGAAATTTTATGAGTTCATGATTGGCTACAATAAAGCGAACGGTAATTTTATTGGTTATGCTTCTTTCATGCCTTTAAAAAGTCTGAATCGCGGTGATGGTGGAAAGGGTGATGCGGATAATATATATAAGACGCTTAAAGCTTGCGGAATGCTGTTTAGCGGAAATCAGCAGGTGGATGATATGACGGTCAGTGGAGGGTCGGGCGTAACCGGAATAGTGTGCAGTGAAAACGGCAAATACACGATGATGCTGATTAATGAAACAGGGAATACCGTAAATTTTCCTGCTGTAAAAATAAATGGTACCGCTGTTTCCGGTAAAAAGTTTGCCATCAGCACTGTGTCAGCCGCATCATTAAACAGTTATGAAGTGGAAGAAAGCACAAGCAGCGCAGGCACGATTTCGCTCAGGCCATTTTCAGTGAATATGATTTCATTTTAAAGCCACGCATTTTTTATAGCGGTTGAACCACCATTAATAAAATTATTTTTCGCAATGAATATGGACACAGGCAACAGCGGAAAGTTACTGCAGCAAGAAGACACAACCATCCGCCTTGCTGCGCCCGCACCGGGCTCTGCAGAAGAGCGAAAGCGTTTTCATGCACTGCAGGCCGAAATGCGGGAGCAGTTTGAAAAATATTTTCCCGATATGTCTGCGCCGAAAACGGTGGTGGTGATCCCGTCACTGACCATTGACCAGGAGCTGCAATCGCGTGTAAGCGGTGTGCTGCATTATGAAGAACGGCTGCTTTCATTACTCATGTTGCTCCGTATGCCACGTACACATGTAGTGTATGTGACCAGCATGCCGATTGATCCGGTGATTATCGACTATTACCTGCACCTGTTGCCCGGTATAACCGGCGATCATGCCCGCCGGCGACTGACGATGCTCAGCACGTATGATGCGTCCGCAAGATCACTGTCGGAGAAAATTCTTGAACGCAGCAGGTTGATGAAGCGCATTCATGACGCAATTCCGAACCGTCACCTTGCGCACTTTACGGTGTATAATTCCACTGACCTGGAACGCACACTTTCCGTACGGCTTAATCTGCCCTTGTTCGGCTGTGACCCTGAACTGCTTTTTCATGGATCAAAAAGCGGAAGCCGTAAAATTTTCAGGGCCTGTGGTTTAGACCTTGCCCCTGGTTTTGAAGATCTAAAGGATGAAAATGATATCGCAGCTGCGCTGACGGCGCTCAAAAAAAATAATCCTGCACTCAAAAAAGCGGTAGTGAAGGTGAATGAAGGATTTTCGGGAGAAGGGAATGCGATCTTCTCCTATGCCGGTTGTCCGGAAAGCGGCAATATTGCCGGCTGGGTAAAGGAGCATCTCAAAGAGCAACTCACGATCATTGCCAGCGCCTTTACCTATGAAATCTTTATGAATAAATTCAGGGAAATGGAAGGTATTGTAGAGGAATTTATTCCGGGTGAAATAAAAACATCTCCTTCAGCGCAATGCCTGATTGATCCTTTGGGAAATGCTGAAGTGATTTCCACACATGATCAGCTGCTTGGCGGAGATGACGGACAGGTATTCATTGGTGCCAATTTCCCTGCTGACGAAGTATATGCCGGCGAGATAGGAAAGAGGGGTTTGCTGGTTGCCAATGAGTTGAAAAAGTACGGTGTACTCGGACGGTTCAGTATCGATTTTATTTCGGTAAAGGAAGAAAGCGGATGGAAGCATTACGCTGTTGAAATCAATCTGCGCAAGGGAGGCACCACCCATCCCAACCTGTTGTTGCAGGGTTTGACCATGGGCAAATATGATGTGGAAAAAGGCATCTATCTTACTGCAAATGGACAGCGTCGCTACTATTTCAGCTCCGATAATGTTAAGAATGATAATTACAGAGTGCTCACACCGCCTGATTTAATTGATATTGCCATCCTGAATAATCTGCAGTATGACGGCTCATCGCAACAGGGTGTCATGTTTCACCTGATCGGTGCACTTTCCCAGTTTGGAAAACTGGGAGTCGTTTGTATTGGTGATTCACCTGCCCGCGCCAATGCATTTTACAGGAGAACATTGCAGGTGCTGAACAGGGAGACCAAAAAGTAGTATGGTTTATCAGCTGGGGTAAGCAGGCCGGATTTTTATTTCATGCTCCCGCTTTGGTTTGCTCTTTTCTTGTTCAATACAAATCAGGATCGCTGTTTATGCAATGAACAAACCTACATTTCCAGTTGCGGTGCAGAAATCAAGGCTTGCATTGATTGCAACGCTCACGGGCATCTTATTTTTCTTTTCTTTTTTCCATCAAACAATCCGAATTTTAACACTTTGATTCGTAGCTTATGATTTCACAATCTGCTCAGCCTGATCCGATCGATCAGCTCTTAACAAAAATCACGGCTGATGTTAGGCGGGAAGAGGAGCAAATGCTTGCCAGTTTCCTGCAGCGTGCCATTGCCCGCACTATTGATACCGCTATCATTGTTGGTGTTGCTTATGGCCTTCAGGAATTGGCGATCAGGGTTATCGCAGGCGATAATCCATATAATGTGGAATTCATTACTTCCAGCTTACGGCAGGTGACTCCTGCATTCGGCCTGATGCTATGGGTATTATTGTATTCACCGGTGATGGAGAGCACCGGTGGTACCATCGGCAAACGCATCGCCGGTATCAGGCTCGTTGACCTGAATACAAGAAAACAACCGATGTTCAGGATGTGTGCTGCCCGTTCCTGGATATATCTCATTTTTGTGGTGCTGGCAGGAATACCAGCCATACTAAGTTGCTTTGCTTATTTCATTTCTGACTACCATCAGACCTGGCACGATAAGCTCACCAATATGATTTGTGTGAGAAATAATAAGTAGTCTGCCTGTTTCAATTTTAAAATCTAACCGTTAATAATATACAATGGTATTTATCCGGATCCTCATTTTGTTTGTTGCATGGTTGCCTGCAGCAGAAACAATGCCCGCCGGTGTTCAGCCGGGTATGTGGCGTGGTGTGCTGACAACCAATGGCGGCGAGCTACCGTTTAATTTTGAAACTAAATACCGTGACGGCAAGCTGATTATGGAGATTATTAACGGAGAAGAGCGTATCGTGGCAGATGAAATACGTATGGCGGAGGATAGTGTAATTATAAAGCTGCCCGTTTTCGATTCGGAATTCAGGTTAAGATACACGCCACAATCCTTAACCGGATTATGGATCAATCATTCCCGTAAAGTAAATAATGTATTTCCCTTTACTGCAGAATATGGCAATAAGTACCGGTTCACGGATGAAGCAGTCAGGCCGGTTGATAATGTTTCTGGCCACTGGGAAGTTGATTTCAGCAAAGGGACTTCCGATAGCTCAAAAGCAGTGGGCATATTCAGGCAGACCGGTAATCATCTGACCGGCACTTTCCTCACCACATCAGGTGATTATCGTTACCTGGAAGGCACGGTGCAGGGTAACCTATTGATGCTATCCTGTTTTGACGGGTCACATGCATTCCTGTTCAAAGCAACTATTGATCCTGCCGGTGTTTTAAATGGAATGTATTATTCCGGCAATCACTGGCAGGAGCCATGGATCGCTCACCGCAATGCCACGTATGAATTACCGGATCCGTCATCTCTCATCAGTCTTAAGCCGGGATTTGATAAACTGGCATTTTCTTTTCCCGATCTCAACGGGAAAATGGTTTCGCTTGCTGATCCGCAATTTCAAGATAAAGTGGTGATCGTTCAGGTGATGGGTTCATGGTGTCCTAATTGCATGGATGAAGTCGCCTATTTTTCCCCGCTGTATGATCAGTATCAGTCAAAAGGTCTGGAGATCATCGGGCTTGCCTATGAAAAGGCAACAGGTGAAAAAGCGGTTGAAAATGTGAAACGATTAAGGCAATTGTTCAATGTGCACTATACGATGCTGATAGCAGGTCAGCCCGGAGCCGATGCGATCAATACACTGCCGATGCTGTCGGGCATGTTTGCTTATCCAACCACTTTCTTTATTGACAGAAAGGGCAATTTGCGCAAATCTTATTCAGGAATAAACGGTCCCGCTACGGGTAGCCTCTATGAAAAATGGAAGGATGATACCCGTGGCATGGTAGAAAAATTATTGGCTGAATAAGGTTGGGAAGTAATGGAATTTATCTTACGATGATGTAAGATTTCACCTCACTAAGCGCTGAATTCTTTCAAGCATATACTGCTGATGCAGCAATCCCTTGCAATGCTAAATGATGCATAAAATGCGCAGGGTGCCATCATGCATTTTTTGCGCTATGGTGCCAGAAAGAAAGGCGGGATTTTACGATGGCATAACACGAAGTAAGCGATGTCAGCAAAGCTCAAATAGGATGATTTTAGTATCTTCGCCACACCTCCATTAAAATCATTTAAAACAAATCTGCCACATGAAAAGAAATACATTTCTGATTGCGCTTTTTGCCTTGTTGATCTTCGCGCATCAAACAAGAGCCCAGGCTCCGAAATACGCCATGTTTGAGCATTTTACGCAGGCCAGTTGCGGACCTTGTGCACAGCAAAACCCTGGTTTTCAGTCCAGCATTCTCGAACCGAACCCTGGAACAGTCAGGCATATTGCCTATCACACATCATGGCCCGGATACGATCCTATGTACAACATCAACGCGAGTCAGAGTGATGAGCGCGTGGATTACTATAACGTCACAGGTGTTCCGGACATATTTCAAATGGGCAATCTGAAAGAAAGCTCCCCCGGCGGCTTTGTGCAGCAGGATGTAGATGATGTGGTGGCTACCACCAGTCCAATAAAAATTACGGTACAGGATATTGATAACGGCACTTCGCATGATGTGACCGTAACAGTTATATCAGTGGGAACTCCGCCTACCGGTAATCTTAAACTCCGCACTGCCATTATAGAACGTAATGTAAATTATGCAAGTCCTCCCGGCAACAACGGGGAAAAATATTTTCCTAATGTATTCAGGAAAATGCTTCCTTCCTCAGCCGGTGATGCTATAGTGCTTGCACCGCAAGGCGAATCGGTTGTTTTCAACTATAACTATGATGAAAATGCAGCATGGAATATGGATGAGATTGCATTGATTGCTTTCGTACAGAATGAATCAACCAAAGAAATTTACAACTGCGGCGCCTCTTTCGATCCAAGTGCTTCGATAGCTGATCCTGCAACGCTGACAAGTGCCGGTTCTACCGGATCAATATCATCCTTTACGTTGGATGCAACGAATAACAGTACAGCTTCCCAGGATTTTTCTTATACTCTTACTGCGAATGCTCCTGCCGATTGGTCGGCGGATTTTGAGGTGAATGGTACCACTTATACAACGCCGGCAACTATCACAATGAGTGCCGGGGCAGTCGTTCCGGTAACCATTCATGTAACACCGGGCACCACCACGGCTATGGGAGTATATACGCTATCCATTCAGTCATTAAGTAACCTTAATGAAGATCCATTTGTTAAATCAGTGTATGTCTTCTCCGGCGTTACTGAACTGGTTGTGAATAATGCAGCAATGGCACCTGCCACCGCTGCCTTCCTTGAAAACGCATATGTTACCGCCTTTGAGAGTGCCGGTACAGCTGCCTACGCATTTTTAAATTCTTCACTTGCTCAGCGTGCAGCACAGGAGAATTCGCTGGCAGATGTGAGAAACATGTACTACAATGCCGGTTGGTATTTCCCTGCATTAACAGATGATTTCGTGACAGAACTGATGGCCTTCATGGACAATGGTGGGAATTTATTTATCAGCGGCCAGGATATTGGCTGGGATGTCTGGACCGATCCGGCAGATTTAGGCCATGCCACACCACTCACGCAGGATTTCTATAATAACTACATGTTCGCTGATTTTATTGACGATGGCAGTACTTCGAACAAGCCACTTACTGCTAACTCAGCTGATCCTGTTTTTGGCGCATTAGGCTCCACTGTTATCAATTATTATTACACGAGCACCTATTTCTTTCCGGATCAGATAACACCGGCCGGAATAGGTACACCCATTTTCTATTACAATAATAACTCAGCTAAAGTTGCAGGCGTACGGGGCGACAATGGAATCTTCAAAACTGTGTATATCGCTCCGGGCATAGAGATGCTTGGCACACCCACCAATAAAACGAATATCATTAAAACAGCTTACAATTGGTTTTATGGCATAACAGGTACAGCGGATGTTGAAAATGCTGCACAGCAAATGGGGCAGAACTACCCTAATCCCGGAGATGATATCACTTATATTCCGGTTGACGGCCTTACAGAGGATATGACCTTTAGTGTAATTGATCAGTTGGGTCGTACCATCATTTCACAAGTGGTGAAGAAGAGCAGCACTTTAATAGAAGTGAAGACTGATAAGCTGGTTAATGGCGTTTATTTTTACCGGCTGGCAAATGCAGCGAATGAGGGTACTACAAAACGGATGGAAGTGATGCATTAATCAACTGATAGCTCAAGGCATGAAAACGGAATCTTCAGACGGTTCCGTTTTCTTTTTTAGCACCATAAATAATTCACGCCCCGACCTTGCAGGAATGGAATTATATGATTTTTCAAATGTGCAGAAGGTGAAATAAGGTTTAAAATATTGTACATATTCATCCCGTGTCCCTCCAAAGGGTGGTCCTGCCGCCGGCATATGGGGATCATCAAAAAGCAATCCGGCCAGTTTGCCGTTTTCGTCGAGTAATTCGTGCATTTTTTTCACGTAGTCTTTTCGCAGCTGCGGATCTAAAGCACAGAAAAAGGTTTGCTCAATAATGAGGTCATACCGGCCCTTGTGTTCAAAAAAATTGCCGTGAATTATATGGTCTTTTGGAAAAGCCGGCCATTGTTGCTGAAAATTACGCAAAGGTGCAGCGGAGATATCAAGTATGTGAACATTTGTAAATCCGAGTTGAAAAAGATATGCAGCTTCATGTCCGTTGCCGGCACCGGGAAGTAGGATGCGTTCATCTTTCGCAACCAGCTGCTCAAAGTATACTTTTAAAGGGGTCGACACAGCTCCGATATCCCACCCTGTTTCCGCGTTATGGTACCTGTTCTCCCAGTAGTTGGCATCTAATTTCATAATATTGGGCATTAATGACCGGCCAGGTAAATACCTATTGTTACCTCGCAGTTTTTATAACTAGTGAATGGCCGCAAATATCGGCTGACTGCTGGAAATTTTTCTCCGTCTATGAAATAAGCGTGTCCCCGAAGCAGAAATTGATCGTTGTTTGCGATCAAAATCACCAAAATTTAACGCTTTAAACCTAACAATTAAAAATTACTTTATCTTTGACGACCACCATTACCTGCAACCCTTAAGAACTAAACTTGTAAAAATGAAAATACTGAAGTTTGTTATTGTTATCTTGATTGGTGTTACAATTCTTAATTTGTGGCAAAGTTGCGCTAAAGGCCCTGAAGATCCGTTTATTTCATTTCATTCCCGTAAAGCCCGTGTAACCGGCGACTGGAATATTACCTCCTACACGGTTAATAATAAAGATTCCCTGCGCAGGGTGGCTGATTCTATTGGCCCGTATATTGGTTTTTGCGGAAGTGAAATTGACAAGCTGATTCTGAATTACAAATACGTTTGGTCATTTGACAAGGATGGCGGTTTCAAATCAAAACTGACCATCGACTCTTCGTATATATACGATATTGCCAACAATACTCCTATTTGTAAGGATTCACTCTATAAGGACAGTTCAACAGTTATTACGGTTGCGGAATGGAACTTTACCGGTAATATCGGTGACCTGAAAAATAAGGAGCAGCTCCTCATTCTTGATCCGTACACAAAAAAATCATTGCTGTTTGACATTATTGAATTGAGGAATAATGAGATGAAACTGGAACGCGATACCATTGACCCGCTCACCAGCATTGCCTACGAAAGATCCTATATCCTGAGCAGGATAAAGTAAAACTGTAATCAGCAAAAAAAATCCTCCCGCACGGAGGATTTTTTTTTGGAGGCTATATTCATCTGTGTTTGCCTTCCCTGTTTAATTCACGTTTAGCATCCCGTTCTTTTATGGTATCCCTTTTATCATGGATTTTTTTCCCTTTTGCCAGGGCAATCTCCAGTTTTGCAAAACCACGGTCGCTGATGAATAGCCGCAGCGGAATAACCGTGAGCCCTTTTTCTTTCATCTTGTCCTGCAGCTTATTCAGTTCTTTTTTGTTAAGGAGCAATTTCCTCGGTCTTAAAGGATCATGGTTGTAGTGAGTTCCTTTCTCATATGCGGAGATATTAAGATTCCTGATCCACAGGTCGTTCTTCTGAAAATAACACCAGCCGTCGTTCATATTTACTTTGCCTTCACGGATTGATTTTATCTCGGTACCTGTCAATACCATTCCGGCAATGAACTTATCAATAAACTCAAATTCAAAATACGCCTTCTTGTTTTTTATGTTGATGCTGTCACTCATGGATATTGTTAAGTTACCTGGTGTTGGTTAAGAGTCGTTTAATTTTTTCCAGCTTGAAAAGCTTTTGGCCCTGTTCTCCGCTGGCGATAAGCCTTTTCCCTGCCCTGGCCTCAAACGATGTGATTATTTCATGCTTCCTGATGGCTGTCAGTGTAGCGGTAAAGATGATCATCTCACCGGGAAAGGCAGGAGCATGGTGATGCACGGTTATAAACGTGCCGATGCCTTCTTCATCATCTTCCCGTATTTCAAGCACAAACAATCTTCCGCTCCACTCGGCATCTCTTGCTATGCTGAAAGTAGAGTAGACTTCATGTACCAGCCCGCTTTCGAAACCTGCTGTATCAGCAGCCTCCACTATTTTACTAAACTTTTTCTGATCACCCGGCTTAAAGATTAATTTCATGCTGCAAGAATATGGAAGCGTTTTGGTAAATAGGGCTTATCCTGAAAATGAACCTTGAACTGTGCCACTCTTAATCTTATTTCACCGCCAGCAAAGGTATTCCAATCTTATGCCTCACGGCATTTATGGTTTCGCCAAACAACACATCTTTTATTCCATGGTGGCCGTGCGTTCCCATAACCAGTAAATCTGCATTGAATGCTTTGACAAGCCTGGGAATGATTTTTGACCGTCTGCCGAAACCAAGTTCTGAACGAACCTGGTAGCCCTGTTCTGATAGCAGTTTTGTGTATTGCAATAAGTTTGCATGATCAGTGCCTGATTCGAGATCTGAAATATCCTTTTCCATCAGCATGGCGCCTGCCGATTCAACGACATGAATCAGGAGATAATCACATGACTTTCCGCCCGTGGTTAATGCGCGGGAGATAGCCTTCTGATCGGTTTCGGAAAAGTCAACGGTAATGGCAATTCTTTTAAAATATGCATTCACAGGAAAACTGGAAGGTAACTGTTCAGGATGTGGTACACGCAACTTCTTGCTTTGACCTTGCAGGTAAGGATGGAAAATGATATAGAGTAACAGTAATCCGGCGCCGGCTACAACCGGAATAACAATAAAGTAAACAGCCCACCAGTATGCACCACTGTTTTCCATCATGGAAACCACTTCATTCAACACTAATTTAGCATTTAAAGATATGATGATAAGTGCTGTTAACCATGATCCGGCTTTTGACCACTTCCCGATCACAAAGCTTCCCATTTTTGCCTTGTCACTCACGAAGTGAATAAGCGGAACGACTGCGAAGCCAAGCTGCAGGCTGAGGATCACCTGGCTGAGAATCAGCAGTTCGCCCGTGTTTTCTTCCCCCTTTAACCAGATCACCAGGAATGCCGGTATCACTGCAATCAAACGGGTTATCAGCCGCCTGATCCATGGCGTGATACGAAGATGGATATAACCTTCCATCACAATCTGACCTGCCAGTGTGCCGGTAATGGTGGAACACTGACCGGAAGCAATCAATGCAACAGCAAAGAGTATTGGGGCCATTTTTGTACCCAGCAAAGGTTCCAGCAATTTATGTGCATCCTGTATTTCTGTAATTTCAAAATAGCCATTACTGAAAAAAGCAGCACTTGCGAGGATGAGTATGGAAGCATTTACCAGGAAGGCAATGTTGAGCGCAATGGTAGAATCAATGATATTAAAACGCAATGCCTTCCTGATGCCGGCAACAGATGGATCTATCTTACGTGTTTGCACCAGTGCTGAATGAAGGTATAGATTATGCGGCATTACCGTAGCCCCAATTATGCCGATGGCGATGTACAAGGCTATGTCATTGTGAATTGCAGGAACAAATCCATGAATAATGGCAACAGGATCGGGTTGTGCAAAAAACATTTCAACAAAGAAGGAAGCGCTGATGATGAATACGAGTGAAAAAATAACGGCTTCCATCTTTCGGATACCGAAATTGATAATTACGAGGAGGAGTACTGCATCCAGCACCGCAATGGTTACGCCGATCAGTAAGGGGACGCCAAAGAGTAAATTAAGTCCGATAGCCAGGCCCAGCACTTCAGCAAGGTCAGTGGCTGCAATGGCAATCTCCGCCAAGATATAGAGTGGGATGTTGACAATGCCGGGATACGTAGCTTTTGAAGCCTGTGCAAGGTCAAGCCCTCTTACTATACCAAGCCTCGCACTGTGGCTTTGCAGCAGGATGGCCATGAGGTTTGACATCAGGAGCACCCATATCAGTGAATAGCCGAAGCCACTTCCTGCGGCAAGGTCTGTTGCCCAGTTACCCGGATCCATATAACCAACACTTACGAGGTAGGCAGGACCGATAAAAGCAAACAGTGATCTGAAAAACCCGGTCTTCTTTGTGGTATCAACGGAAGCATGAACATCTTCCAGCGATTTGGCATGAGTTGATTGAGTAGTATTCATTTGGAAACCAGGATGTTTTTAGCAATGTCATGACTGATGTTGATACCGGCGGTATGATTAATTGAAATGACCATGCTCTTGTCATATTCAATACACTCCAATACTTTCACCGGCGTACTCATATGAAGATGGAGCCGGTCGAGATGCTTAAGAAATGCAGGTTGCTGTTCAATTACCGCAGCCACACGGCCTTGCTCTTTCACTTTTAAGGAAGTGAGATTCTTGAATTTTGAGGCAGAGAGTTTACCCTGTTGATCAGGTATCGGATCGCCGTGCGGATCAAATTTCGGATGGCTTAGAAAGGCATCCAGCTTCTCAATCAGCAATTCAGAATTTACATGCTCAAGCTGTTCTGCAACAGCATGCACTTCATCCCATTGAAATTTCAGTTTCTCGACGAGGAAATACTCCCACAACCGGTGCTTCCTGACGATGGAAAGCGCACTGGCTTCGCCGGTATTGGTCAGCTTTACGCCCTGATATTTCTTATAATGGATCAGTCTTTTATCCGACAGCCTTTTTAGCATGTCAGTGACAGTGGCCGCCTTGGTTTTCATCTGTTCCGAAATCTCATTGGTGGTAACCGGGCGTATACCGTTTTTCTCCATGAGCAGGTAAATGCATTTCAGGTAATTTTCTTCTGTCGCCGAAAACATAGTTTGAAAATTTAGCACAAAGGTAAAGTAAATTTAGATTAGTCTAAAAAAATATTTAGACATTAATAAAATACAAGCGCCTGCAACTGTTATTGTTCCTGTTAAAGTTCCTATATCTTGCAAATGAATGCCAATTGATGAACTTACTGCGGAAAACATATTTGTATAAGCTGCTGATCGCAGACAGGAAGTTGTTTGTCGCATTGATGGCGTTTATTGCACTGCAATTGTTTTTTACGTACAAAGGTGTGGAGACATTGCCATTCGTGAATTATGGCATGTATTCAGCAGTATCACACAAGTCACCTGTATATAGTATGGTGGCAGTTACCTGGAATGATTCTTTGAGCTTGCCCGGTAAAATGACAAACGCTACCGATCATTTCTATTCCATCCTCGAATATTATGCAACCTTGCATCAATCCGGGTTCCACGATCCGCTGGTAACTACGGTTAACGATAGACTGAAAAAATTGGGTATGTCATCATTCAGTGACGAATTAATGAAGCAACTGATCAATATGCCCGGCGATGAAGAACGTTTTTATATCTGGCTGAACAGGTATATGGAAGATGCAGAAAGTGAGCCTGTCAAGAAGTGGTGCATACATGATTACTCTTTTCGGTGGGATGAAGGGCGTTTTTTTTTAGTGAGCGACTCAGCGCTTGTGGTGCACGACATCATCTACACTAAAATGCAGAGACCATGATGATAGTTCTTTGTGTTAAGGACAAGCTTATCTATCTGCGGAAATTGTACTATGGATATATGCTGTTTGTATTTATCGTGGAGGGCTCTTGTGGCAGTATGATTCATGACCTTCAGCAACCGGTATTGATTAATCCGGGTACAGATAATTTTTACTGGATGCTGCATTTGTTAAATATTCCTCAGGCTATCGTTGCGCATAGAGGGATCACCCTGCTGTTTGAAACGACTCTTCTGGCAACCGCTTTGTCATGCTTCATTAGTCGTGGCAGCAGCATTTTAGCAGTTACTTTCACGATGTTTTATTCGGTATATGTGGTTACGAAAAGCAGCTTCGTGGCCCATCATGAACACGGGCTGGTACTGCCGTTGCTGATGTCTGTTATTTTCTGGCCGTCGTCAGATGAAAGGAAAATCAGGCTGCTGGAAGCATTCCGCTACTATGTATTGTTTGCATTTGTTTCTGCCGCACTATGGAAATTAGTGAGAGGGTCTGCTTTTGCACCCGGGCAGTTTGCTGAAATTCTTAAGATGCAACATTTGCGTTTACTTGCCACTGAACCGGAAAATGTTTATGCATTAGTTATTAGTTGGCTGATCAGTCATCAGACAGTAAGTGATGTCCTTTTGGGCCTTGCAGTCATCTTGCAACACACATTTGTAGTTGGTTTTTTTACCTATCGCGCTGACAGGTTATTGTTGATTTTTTTCTTTCTTTTTTTTATCGGTGATTTTATGCTGATGAACCTGACTTTTTATCAATGGTATATTGCGGCTGTTGTATTTTTACCGTACTGGTATCCGGCTGCTGAGCAAGAGTTGCAGGACATTAGAACGAATCAGGTACCGGTATAGTGAGTTATGGAATGATGCTTAATCATAGATGGAAAAATTCTGTGTTCAGATAGAACATAACTTCGGATCATTTAATTTTGATGAAAACCTGCCTGTTTGCACCTTAAAAAATCAAAAGCAATGAATAAATCACTACAAATTCAGCTTGTCATGCTATCAGTTGTTGCTATGACTTCGGCTTATGCGCAAACGGTTCCTGTTATCGAATGGCAGAAATCGTTTGGCGGAACCGTTGGTGAAACAGCTAACTCAGTCCTGCAGACACCTGATGGCGGATTTGCTTTTGCCGGATACACAAAATCCAAGGATGGCGATGTGACAGGCAGTAAAGGAAACACCGATTACTGGGTGGTTAAGATGGATGCTTCCGGAAACCTGCAATGGCAAAAATCGTTAGGGGGATCCGACCATGATGCGCAATGGGACTTTCAATTAACCAATGACGGTGGTTTTGTTATAGCAGGTCAGTCAAAGTCGAATGACGGAGATTTGCTGCAGAACAAAGGCGAAGAAGATTATTGGATAGTGCGGCTCAGTGCCGATGGCAATATTATCTGGCAACGTTCTTACGGAGGCAGCAGTGAAGATGAGGCCTACTCGGTTCAGCAAACCATGGATGGCGGATTTATCGTGGCCGGTTATTCAGAGTCTGAAGATGGAGATGTATCGGGCAATCATGGTGAAGTAGATTACTGGATACTTAAGCTGGATGGTGATGGAAACATGGTATGGCAAAAGTGTTTTGGTGGAAGTGAGGAAGATGAAGCGTATTCAGTGCAGGAAGCAGCTGACGGAGGATATGTAGTGGTGGGTGAATCAGAATCAACGGATGGTGATGTTACCGGTAATCACGGAGAAGGTGATTACTGGATCATTAAACTGGATGACGGCGGTAACCTTCTTTGGCAAAAATCCTATGGCGGAAGCAGTGTGGATTACGCAAAGATGCTGAAACGCACGCTGGACAATGGATTTGTTGTTGCGGGTTGGTCAGCATCTGCTGATGGCGATGTGAGCAATAATAACGGCGACACTGATTATTGGATCGTTAAAGTGGATGAATCCGGAAACCTGCAATGGGAGAAATGCCTCGGAGGCAGTGATTATGATTTTGCCCATGCAGTAAGCCAGGCGGCTGACGGAGGATATATTGTTGGCGGATATACACATTCCACTGACCTTGATGTTACCGGAAATCACGGCAGCACCGATTACTGGCTTGTAAAACTGGATGCATCGGGTAACTTAAGCTGGCAGAAGACTTTAGGCGGAAGTAGCTATGATCAGTCCTATTCTGTGCAGCAATCGGATGACGGAGGTTATATTGTAGCAGGATTATCTTTTTCCAATGATGGTGATGTTACCGGTAATCATGCAACGCCCGTCGGCACAACACAGGATTGCTGGATCGTAAAATTGTCGGCAGACATTACAGGCATTCCGCTGTTTTCGCCAGTTCAGGTTGGCATTTTTCCGAATCCTGTTTACAACATGGTTACATTTCAACTGGATAATTTTATTGATGCCGGTATGCTGAATGTACCTGCACCCGGTAGTGAACTCATTATCAGGATTATTAATGCAGAAGGAAAAACGATATCAATGCCAGCCATCCTTTACGGATCCACAATAAAACTGGATATGGAATCATTCCCGGCTGGTTGTTATACTGTGGAAATCGGTAACAAAACTCAATCTGGGCGAATCACCGGCAAGTTCGTCAAGATGTAATTGCGCCTCCATCAAATAATACCGCCTTTAACTTCCAAAATTATATAGTGCCTTTTGCCACAGTACGGCTTAAATGATTATCTCCAATCTCAAAAATGTGCACCTGGGTGTGACAGTCGATTTTTTCAGCGGTTGTCATCCCGATTAAGGGAGATGCGTACTGATCCTCATGAATGAAAATTTATTGGTTCTTTGGTTTAGAGGCCAAAGTTTGCACAAAGCATTAAGCTTTAGTTCAATTATTAAATGATATGGAAAGCATAGCCTGTTTATGAAATCAGGAATACTTAATTGGATGAATAGGATTTCGTGTATAGCAGGGGGAATACTAATAATTGACTGGTCAATGCAGTCATACCCAATTTGTTTCGGCATATGTCGATGAATTGAAGAGATCCTGATCAATCAGGACGGAATGACTCCGGCTATTTTGAGATAGCTTCTAATTTCTTTCTATTGACATTCGCTGTTCCACTTCCCAACCTTCAGGCTTCAAAAATATCTGATGGATTCTCATCGCCCAGGTCACGGTTACTGTAGAAGTCAATTTCATTTTTTTCGGGCATGGGACTGATGCCGATAATGGCCGTGTTGATGATTTGCCAGGTGGCGGCTGGAATGTCCGGATGCTCCGGTTTTTGTTGATCATGGGCGATGACAGCGTTCATGTTTTTTTGATTTAATGATGAATTATGAAATTGGTATGTCTAAAATACTTCCCTAATGACCGCATTACAATTTAGACTGCCTCAGCGGGAATCATATTCGGATGAATACGGTAATTCCTGAATTGACCGGATGGCCGGGTCATGAAAAGTTTTATTGCATCATGATCTGCAATCGCAAAAGTGCTTGTAAGGTTTGCAACTGTGTATTCCTTAAAGGACAATTAATCTGGCGTGGAACGGATAAGTACCTTGGCAAGCCGATAAATCGCCTTGAAGTGGCCGGATCTGTAATGATAACTACAAATGAGGATGTTGACTTTATTATGAAGCGTTATGGCATTATAAGCTGCGTCGTATTTTATCAGACTTTTCTATCATTCAGTATTGCAATAAAATACATAGCTCACTTCTGGTTTCGGTTCGTATTATATTGGCATCTTTCGAATCTGAAGCAGCCTTTGAATAGCCTTTGGAGATGGTGCGAAGTGATGAATCAATTTTTTTTTTTTGCTGCATGATAAAGCTTCAATATTTGCTGTGTGCAGATATACATATTGAAAATTAGGATAGCAGGAAGCTGTTTCTTATGAGATGTGTGAAGTGTATTGTATCGAAAAAGTAATACTAAGGCAATAATGCAATGAAAAAACCCTGCAGTTGAACTCTTCTGCAGGGTTTTATTTTTTGCCGGAGGCAAAATCGTTATCTACTTGGCAGCTACCGGCCGTTTGGCA
This sequence comes from Chitinophagales bacterium, assembly GCA_019694975.1. Classification (NCBI taxonomy): domain Bacteria; kingdom Pseudomonadati; phylum Bacteroidota; class Chitinophagia; order Chitinophagales; species Chitinophagales bacterium. Next base: position 646,838 of record JAIBAY010000002.1, on the reverse strand, counting down.
GGTTCCATTGATTTTATCGGCTTCATTTTGGTAAGGTCAACCACTATAGGTGTCGCTACAAAAATGGAAGAGTAGGTACCAAAGCCAATTCCGAGTAAGAGTGCAAAGGAGAAACCACGTATTGCGTCGCCACCGAAAATGAAGAGTATCAGCAGCACCAGCAGTACGGTGGATGAAGTAATCACCGTTCTGTTCAGCGTTTTGTTGATGGCATCATTGATAGTATGTTTCATATCCGATGAAGGGTGCTCTCTCAGAAATTCACGCACACGATCAAATACGATCACCGTATCTGCAACAGAATAACCCATGACTGTCAGGCAGGCTGCAACAAATGTTTCATCTACCTCCAGCGCGAATGGCAATATGCCTGAAAATAGTGAATAAGCACCCATCACCATAAGCACGTCGTGTGCCAGTGCGATAATAGCGCCGAGCGCAAACTGCCATTTTCTGAATCGCAGCAGGATATACAGGAATATTCCGATCAGCGAGAAGATGATTGCTTTGTAGGCATGGTCAAGAATATCTGCGGAGATGCTTGGTCCGACTACCTGTGAACTCAATTGGTTCACCTGCTGAAAGGTCTTGAATGATACATCGCTGGCAAGGAATTTCTTTAATCCATTATACAATTTATAGTTAACCGTGCTGTCGGCCAACTCACCACTGCTCTCCACCATGTAACCAGTGGTAATTTTAACTTTGTTATTGCTGCCATAGGTTTTCACCTGCGGTTGCACGCCAAATTCTTTTGTGAGTTCCGCCTGAATGTCTTCGGTGATCACTTCGCGGTCAAATTGCACCACATAAGAGTGACCGCCGCTGAAATCAACACCATATTCAAACCCTTTGGTGAAGATGGAGATCAATCCAATTAATGCCAGTGTTCCCGAAATCACATAGGCATATTTGCGCCATTTCACAAATGGAATATCAAAATTGGTGAAGTTGAACCTGCTGGCACGTGTGGTGAATTGAATGCTTTTGAATCTATCCATCCACCAGTCAAACATCAGGTGCGCCATGAATACAGCGGTGAATAGTGTCATGATTACACCAATATTCAAAGTGGTAGCATAACCAAGAACCGGCCCTAATCCAAAATAGGCAAGAATTAATCCGGTGATCAGTGTGGTTAAGTGTGTATCAAATACAGCTGAATAAGACTTTAAATGTCCTTCGCTGATCGACTTTAACAGGTTTTTCCCCCTGTCAATTTCTTCTTTGATCCGTTCATGAATCAACACGTTGGCATCAACTGCCATACCCATGGTCAGCACAATACCGGCAATACCGGCCAGTGTCAGTGTTGCGCCAAGTGATGCCAGTACGCCGATGATGAAAAAGAGGTTAAAGAACAAGGAGACATTGGCAATGATACCTGACGTATTGTAGTAGAAGATCATAAAGGCGAGCAATGCCACAAAGGCTATGACGATTGACCTTATGCCGGCAGCAATGGATTCCTTACCTAAGGAGGGACCCACAACGTCTTCTGCGATAATCCTGGCGGGAGCAGGCAGTTTACCTGCAGTAAGAATATTGGCAAGATCTTTTGCTTCATTAATGTCAAAACCTCCTGTAATGGATGACCGTCCGTTTGGAATCTCCCCGTTCACACGTGGAGCTGAATAGACGTAATTATCCAGTACGATAGCGATGCTCTTGTTGATGTTTTTGCTGGTCATCACTTTCCAGATCTTGGCACCTTCATTATCCATGGTCATGGATACTTCAGGATTGCTGTTCTGATCGATATCCTGCCTGGCGTCATTCACCTTATCACCTTCCAGTGGCGCCTTCGTGCTGCCTACCTGCATTTTGATGGCATACAAAGCATAAACATTACTCTTTACATCAGTAGGTTTTGCTCCCCATAAAAACTTAACGTCTTTTGGAAAATTGGCGCGGACATAGTCTGTATTCAGGTAATCATTCACTTTAGCAGTATCCTTTCCCAAAGAATAACCAATTACAGGACCGGGAGCAAGCGCCACTTTATCATCTGCCGTTCGATAGACATTAGGCTGTAAGACGGAAGTGAGCGGGTTTTCTTTGGCCTGGTTTTTTGCCGCTTCAGTTGCGAGTGAAACTGAATCAGGTTTGATTAAATTACTGTCTCCGGCGGCGATCGCCTTACCGGAATCAGCACCGGATAATAATGGATTCGTTTCCGTTGATGTTGTGAGCGGATTGGTTGTGGGAGTGGTGGTTGTCGTTGTCTTCGTAGTATCTGCCGCAGCCAACTTGTTTCTCAGTGATGTGTTTGCCGCATCAAGGTATTGAATGAAGGATGGGTTATCATATGTCTCCCAGAATTCCAGTACCGCTGTTGCCTGCAATAGTTTACGAACACGAACCGGGTTATCTACGCCCGGTAACTCTACTATGATGCGTCCGGTTGATTGCTGAGCAGTAATGTTTGGCTGTGTAACACCGAATTTGTCAATACGGGAACGCAGGATATTAAAGGTCTGATCAAATGCGCTATTGGACTGCTCACGAATGAAACTGATTACTTCATCATTGGTAGAATTGAATTTCACCTTATCCTGGTTATCGCGTGTACCGAAGATTGACGCCAGTTTTCCCTGTGGAGCCACCTCATTCCAGGATTGCTGAAAGAGTGTTACAAAATCTGCCTGTGCCTGCGTCTTCTGCTTTGCTTTGGCAAGCTCAAGGGCTTTATTAAAGGTGGGGTCGGCGCTATTATCAGCCAGTGCCCTGATAAGGTCATCCGTAGAAACCTGGAGCACCACGTTCATTCCACCCTGCAGGTCAAGACCAAGGCTCAGTTGCTGATCTTTACAATCCTGGTAAGTATATTTTGCAATGCCCAGATTAAACACCGTCTGATTGGTGATGGAATCAAGGTAAGCCTGCCGGTTTTTCCTTATTTCAGTCAGTAAACTGTCCTTGATAAAAACTGCATCAGGTGAGTTGGGTGGTATCAAAGATTCCAGTGATTTGCCTTTCAGTACAGCAGCTTCCGCAAAACTCGTTGCCTTGTTTTCAACTCTGCTGGTAACGAAATTGAAGGATAACTGGTAAATACAAATCAGGATCAACGCTATTGAGAAAAACGTGACCAGGCCTTTTCCGCGCATGATTATGAGGGTTTTAGAAAAAATTAAGGCTGCAAATATAGAAATTTATCGGGGAGTTAAGCCCTAATTTTCAAATGCTTATAATCTTCAGCTAACAGCCGAATTTAACATGACATTGCGGTGGTTTCATAGCTGCGCCGACAATCAGATTACCTGCAGTACAAAACCCTTGAGATAGCTCGTTTCCTGGATGTTCCAGACGATAGGATGGTCCTTCGACTGCGTAAGAAATGCCACTTGCCGGATTATTTTTCCGGCATCCGTTGCTGCCTGTGAAATCATATCGAAAAACAGTCCCGGATCCATGAAATGTGAGCAGGAAAACGTGAGCAGGAAGCCGCCCGGCCTTATCAACTTCATGGCGCGGAGATTTATTTCTTTATAGCCCCGGGCAGCGGATTCAATACCTGCCCTGTTTTTGGTAAAGGCGGGCGGGTCAAGAATTACCACATCAAATTGTTTTTTTTCTTTTGCCCACTGCGGCAACAAATCAAATGCATTAGCCGTCTCAAACCTGCAACGGTTTTCGAATCCGTTAAGGGCAGCATTTTCAGTTGCTTGTGCAACCGCGCTTTCAGAAACATCGAGTCCGTGTACGCGTTTTGCCCCAAAATGAGCGGCGAACAAGGAAAAGGAACCGGTGTAACAAAAGCAGTCGAGCACTTCTGCATCGTTTGCGATATGCTGCAATGCCATCCTGTTTTCCTTCTGATCGAGAAAGAATCCTGTTTTCTGGCCATTCTCCACGTCAATCATAAATTTCACACCCAATTCTTCCAGCTCCAGTTTAGTGGCAAAAGATGCAGTAAGAAAACCTTTCTTCTCTTCCAGTCCTTCCAGTTTCCTCACCGGCACATCATCTCTTTCATAGATGCCGTCCGGCGAAAAAAGCGACATCAATGCACTTACAATCATAGTCTTCCTGCAATCCATTCCAAGTGATAATGCCTGTATCACGAAGTTGTTACCGAATTTATCAATGATTAGTCCGGGCAGGAAATCGGATTCACCGAAAACCAGTCTGTAATTACCATTGAATCCAAGTTTCTTCCGGTATTCAAAACATTCCATCAGCCGCTTCCTGAAAAATGATTCATCTATCTGTTCATCTTCAAGGCGTGTGAGTAAACGCACCGTGATTTGCGATTTGGCATTGTAGTAACCACGTCCTATGAACCGGTTCCGGGAATCATGCACCTCGATAATTTCGCCTGGTGCAATGGACGCGGAAACGCTGCCGATTTCATTGGCGTACACCCATGGATGCCCGGTAAATATTCGCGGATGGTTCCCTTTTTTTAATATTACTTTCGTCATTGTTCGACTTTTGCCGGTGGTTTATAACTTATTGATTAACTAAAAAAATACGTATGCGCGGTTACTTTTTTTCTTTTAGTGCCTTTTTTTTGGTGATGCTGCTTACGGATCAGTCATCCTGCCATCAAAAGGCCACTGCAAACGGCAGCTCAATTGTGCCACTTGCAGTGGGCAATTACTGGATATACCGTGATTCTGTTTTTACCGATGGTCAACTTACATTAGTGACCAATGATACGGATAAAATTGTCAGTACGGCATCGTGGAATGACAAGACCACCTTTATTTTTGATGAGGGGAAAGAATGGTATCAAAGCAACGATACAGTATATCAGTTAAGCCGACAGCGGACGGGTGTTAAATTTCCGTCACCGGTGATGATGGTCGTTGCACAGGAAGGCACATTCAACTATGTTTTCGGAGGTGATGTGGTGATGCAGAAGACGATCGTCAGGCTGCCTGATTGTCCTGCCGGCCAATGGCATTCACCCGCCTGTTTTAAAATATCCGATAGTTGTGAAGGATACATGATGATCAGCTATGGTATTGGTATTATCAGGGAGAAAAGTTCGGAGTGTTTCGCGGGCAGCAAGAATTATTCCACCAGGACGCTGATAGAAGTGCATTTAAAATAATCAGCCCTGTTTATTTATGTATGAAATAAAAAAAGCGCAGTGAATCTGCGCTTTTCACTTGGACAACAGTCTGTTTAGTTTTTTATCAGTTTTAATACCTGCATCACTTTGCCTGACATTTCGATTTTGGCGAAATAAACTCCTTGCGGTAAACTATTTCCTACAGCCGCGCTTTCTTTTTGCAGGTTATACGACTCAAGCAATTTTCCTGTTAAGTCATAGATTTTAATGGTTGCCGGCTGCGCAGATGGTAAGCTCGTGCTGATCGTAAAATAATCCTGTGTTGGATTTGGGTATGCAGTGGCAATGTACTGCTGGTCACTGATTTTACAATTGGGATTAGCTGTTACACTAACAGCTTTTGAAGTTTTTGTACATCCGGTATTGTTTTTAGTCACCTTGCATTTATAATCGCCGGTGGTGCTCACCAGTAAAGTATTGTTGGTAGCGCCAGCTATATTGCTATTACCTTTTTTCCATTGATAGCTTTGGTTATTGGCGCTGCTAACGGTCAGCAGCACGGGTTGTGATTGGCAAATCGTGAGGGGGCCTGCCGGGGAAACATCAGCTTTGGGTTTTTTATTAACAGTAACGCTGATTGCATTGGAAGTGGAAGCATTGCCACAGCTGTTGGTACCTGTCAGGGTGTAGGATCCTGATGCGTCAGCATTTATACTGGAATTGGTGGCCCCGGAAATATTTACATTGTCCAGTTTCCATTGGTATGTACTGAAATTGCCTGCTGAATTTTTTGATAATGCTACAACTCCGCCTTTACAGAAGGTAGTGGGCCCGCCAGCTGCAATAGTGATCGGTGATGCTGCCGGACAAACTACCGTAAAGCTCGCCAGCATCGTAGTAGGATGAATGTTACACTTATAATTATAGGTACCTAAAACAGCAGGTACATATTTAAATGAAAGGTGCGTGGCATCGATAGCGTTATTCCATGCAACAGCACCTGCCGGAATGGTAGTGGAGGTGGTGGTATGAATACCATTCAGCCATTGCCATTCCACGGTATCGCCGAGATTGATGGTCATGCTGGAAGGAGTGAAGACAAAATTTGAAACGGTTACCACATGCTTCGTTGCCTGAGCACTGAGCATTCCGCAACTGAAAAAAATCAATGCGAGAAGATTGAGCCGTAACATTCCGGAGTAGTTAAATTTCATTTGCAGGGATTTAGAGGAAAGGGGTTTAACTCAATTTATTAAATGTATAAAATTATCTTTTAATAGCAAACCGCTTTAAGAAACGCGAAGAATATTATGTGCTGAATTGTATTGTTATCCCGGTTGAATAAACAAGCTACAGTTCAGGGGTTAACGGGCATAGGTACGATAAAGCTTTTTTCGTCCTTGCATAGAAGGATTCAACTTCCTGTATGCCGGCAAATTCTGTTTTGGCTTCATAATCAGCGATTCTTTCTTCAGATGGGTATATGTTTTCAGCGACACGTCTCCGGCGCTGCTGAAGGCAAGTTTCTCCTGTCTTCTTTGCATTGCGTGGCTGGCATATTTTTTTGCCTGCTGACCATTGGAAAAATGAAGGACAGAACAAATTAAGAGAGAAGTGATTATGGCTGATTTCATTTAAGTACGTTACGAGGTTAGATTCGCGTTTTTGTCAGGAATGTTTTATGTAACATTAGTATTCCCCGATCTCTAAAAATCCAGTGTTGTTAAAAGACAGAAACTGTAATTAAAAGTATATAAAATTTAGCGGAGCAAAATAATAAGGGAGAGCACCAATGTAAAAGGGAAGCCTCTGGCCTCCCTTAACCTGAGATCAGGTTTTTAAGTGTTAATATTTAATTGCAGATTCTGTTAGTGCCCGGTCTTAGGCTTTCTTGATATTTTCCTGGCTGATGAAAGATACATCTGTTCACCGCAACTCATTCATTGTGGTTTATGTGAAACTGTGCTGCTGTTCTGCATCGGCGCCGGAAAGATTAATTAGTCTGTGACTCGTTTTTCTGTTCTTCATTGTAGTGCTGATACTTCCAGCCACAACGTCTCTTCCATTCTTCCCTGAGTTTCTCTCTTTCCTCCGGGCTCATCGTCTTGAGTTTTTCTTCCATCTTTTCTTTCCATATCGCGGCACCATGCTGTTTCCAGTGTCCGGCGTAGTGACCTTTGTGTCCCCAGCCGCCGCCAAATCCAAATATCAGCTTAGAGAGCAACAGCAGGCCGGCAGCCTGCCAGAAGCTAAGGATAGTCAGCCCGAAAACCTGCGGCATAAGCCAGTTCCATAGTGTCATGAGCAGGTAACTCATGGCCGTTCCGAAAAGCACAAACAAAACTGTAAATTTTACAACTTTTAAAATCCACCACCATTTCATAAATAATTTTTTTTTAGAGGGTTAACAATTCATCGTATAGCGTCTGCAGTCTTTCTCTCAGGTGCAAAACAGCATATCGTTTGCGCGATAACAGCGTGTTTACCGGTTGTCCGGTTTGAGCAGCAATTTCCTTGAAACTCATTCCTTCCAGTTCATGATTGTTAAAGACGTCGCGTTGTTCAGCAGGTAATTCTTCAAGGGCCGCGTTCAGCGTATCCCAAACCAGTGAGCGCATGTATTGTGCTTCCGGTGTTTCAGATGCGTCCTGCATCAATTCATCCAGGAAATAACCCGTAGCATCATCCTCATTCGCCTCGTCAGTAACCGGTAAGAGATTGGAAAATGTTTCTGCTTTTTTCTTCCTGTACAGATCAGTGATCCTGTTGCGGGCCACGGTAAACAGCCAGGAAGTAACTTTTTCAATGGGTTCCATCATCCGGTAGGCATTCACAAACTGGTAAAAGACATCCTGCAGAATGTCTTCCGCATCTTCCTCGCTTTTAACCCGTTGCCGTATAAAATCGAGCAGGCGCTTGCGTTCTTTGCGCACTGTTTCCTGGATTTCTAAATTCTGGCGGGTCGTCATCGTTGCATTTAGGGTCATGGCTTCCATCGTATGGCTGTTTTGACGGATGAAAGCAGTGAAATATTTTAAGGTAGGTTAATTTTGTTTGTGTCCGTACGGCAGATTTATTAAATCCAAACGTAACATTTATTTAAGAGGCTTACATTTCCATGTCCTGTAATATTGCTGAAATCATTGTGACGAAAAGGGAGCAACTCATCGCTCTGCAACATATGGCTGGCTACAGAAATCTGATGACGACACAATGTCAGGTAGCCGTCACTTGGCAAATCGTTTGTTAGCTTCGCGCAAAATTTTTTTATGTCTAAAGGAACCATACAGGTACATACAGAGAATATCTTTCCCATCATCAAGAAATTTTTGTACAGCGATCATGAGATATTCCTCCGCGAGCTGGTATCTAATGCCGTAGATGCTACCCAGAAACTGAAAGCATTAAGTACGATGTCGGAGTTCAAGGGCGAATTGGGGGATCTGACAATCGAGGTGATAATCGATAAAACGGCAAAAACACTGGCCATCCGAGACCATGGAATCGGGATGACTGGGGAAGAGATCGAGAAATACATTACACAGATCGCATTTTCCGGCGCTGAGGAGTTCGTTGAACACTATAAGGAGAAAAGCAATGCTCAGCTGATCGGACACTTTGGTCTCGGTTTCTATTCTGCTTTTATGGTTTCTTCATCAGTAGAAATCGTCTCCAGGTCTTACAGGGAACAGTCTAAAGCCGTTCGATGGGAATGTGACGGAAGCCCTGATTATACCATGGATGATGCGGAAAAGGACGAGCGTGGCACGGATATTATCTTACACATTGCCGATGATTCCATGGAGTTCCTGGACGAATTGCGTATTAAGAACCTGCTTAAAAAGTATTGTAAATTTTTGCCTGTTGAAATAAAGTTTGAAAAGGAAGTTATCAATAATACGCAGCCTGCCTGGATCAGGAAGCCGGCTTCGCTGACAGATAATGATTACCGTTTATTCTACCGGGAGTTATACCCTTTTGCCGAAGATCCTTTATTTCACATCCACCTGAATGTTGATTATCCTTTTCACCTGACAGGCATCTTATACTTTCCTAAACTGAGGAATAATTTCGAACAGCAAAAAGACCGCATTCAGCTATACAGCAACCAGGTTTTTGTTACAGATGCCGTTGAGAACATTGTGCCTGATTTCCTGATGTTGATGAAGGGTGTGATAGATTCACCTGATATACCACTGAATGTTTCCCGAAGCTACCTGCAGAGTGATGCGAATGTTAAAAAGATCAGCGCTCATATTTCAAAAAAGGTAGCAGAAAAGCTGGAAGAACTGTTCAAAGCAGATCGCGCCGACTTTGAAAGCAAATGGGATGATGTCAAAATTTTTATTCAGTATGGAATGTTGTCCGATGAGAAATTTTACGAACGAGCCGCCAAATTCTGTCTGCTGAAAACAAATACCGGTAAGTATTATACGCTGGAAGAATTTGCTGCGAAAATAAAACCGCTGCAAACTGATAAAAACGGCAAGCTTGTTTATCTCTACACATCAGATGCAGTGCTGCAGCATTCTTATGTGGCTGTTGCGGAAACCCGCGGATATGAAGTTTTGCTGATGGACAGCCCTGTTGATCCTCATTTTATCGGCATGCTTGAACGCAAGCTGGATGATGCCTCCTTCGCAAGGGTTGATGCAGACATCATTGATAAACTTATCGACAAAGAAGAAGCAATGCCATCCAAACTCTCCAAAGAGCAGCAGGATGCATTGAAGCAGCTTATTGAAACTATGGCGGATAAAGAAAAATTTTCGGTATCGTTTGAGTCGCTTAACGAAAAGGAAGCGCCCGTAATGATTACCAGGGAAGAGTTTACACGCCGTATGAAGGAGATGAGTGCTATCGGTGGCATGAACTTTATGGGTGATATGAAAGAACACTATAATCTTGTTGTAAATACGAATAGCCCTGTTATCGCCAAAGCATTGCTGGAAACTGATTCTACGAGGCAACAGCAGCTGATCAGGCAGTCATTGGATCTTGCCATGCTCTCACAAAATCTCTTGAAAGGTGAAGAACTCACCGGCTTTATTAACCGTAGCCTGGAGTTGATGTCATAATAAAATTTAATAGCAGGAAGATGCAATGAATAGTATCCGGATCAACAGTTTGTAAAGCAATAATCGGACAACAGATACGACAGCCATTATCTTGATTTCAGGTTGCGCATTTTATTAACATAAAACTTCCTTGAATTTCACTTTCAGCGCTGATCCGGAAAAATCAGTACGAGACCTTGCCTGCTTTTCAGTTAATCGGATGACTTCAATTTAATCCGATTCTTATTTTTACACATGCAAAAGACCACTGTTCCGTATGCCGATACGGGATATTTTAACAAAGCAGTTACGGATTATACCGGCGGCGATCCCGGCATACAGCCATTTTACGGTTATGCGCCTATTGCCGGATCTATTCCGGCGATAATAGCCGGCCGCAACAGGTTTCCCTTGTATCGAGCCCAGTTGCATGATGCACTGATGGGCCAATATGCTCCATTTCAGGATAGTGATAAATACGATCAGACTATCATCAATATCGGCCGGTTGAAGGAAAGCAATACTTACACGGTAGTGACCGCGCATCAGCCCAACCTTTTTCTCGGTCCGCTGTACCTCATTTACAAAATCATCAGTGCGATTAATCTTTCACGAAGGCTGAATGAGGAATTTCGTGAATCTCATTTTATCCCTGTGTACTGGATCGGGAGCGAAGATCATGATAAGGAGGAACTGAATCATATTCAGCTTTTCTCCAAAACAATTACATGGAATACAGATCAGCAAGGGGCTTTTGGCAGGATGAAGACGGCCTCACTCGACACAGTCATTGCTGAAATCAGGAATGTATTGGGAGATTCGGAAGGCGCCGGACGCTGTCTTCAACTGCTGGAAAACTGTTACCTGCAGGAGGCAACAGTTTCCGGAGCCACAAAGAAAATGCTCTATCATTTTTTTGCTGCTGACGGACTGGTAATCGTGGATGGTGATGATCCGGCATTGAAGCAAATTTTTAAACCTGTGATTAAGCAGGAGTTGTCACGACAGTTTTCCTTTGAAGCGGTGAACAGCACCACAGCTAAGTTCAGTGAAAGCTATCAGGCACAGATTACGCCGCGGGAGATCAATTTGTTTTACCTGCATGAAAATATCCGGCAACGGATTGTGCGGGAGCAAGGGCAATGGAAGGTACTGAATACTTCACTTGTGTTTACGGAGGAGGAACTGATGTCTTTAGTGGATAACTCTCCGGAGCGGTTCAGCCCGAATGTGGTGTTGCGCCCCGTTTACCAGGAAATGTTATTGCCCAACCTTGTTTTTATTGGCGGAGGTGCTGAGGTTACTTATTGGATGCAGTTGAAAAATGTGTTCGCAGCAGCAGACGTGGCTTTCCCGATGTTGCTGCTGCGCAATTCCGTTTTATGGGTGGATGAAAGCAACGTTGTGAAAATGAAGAAGGCGGGACTTTCCTATACGGAAATTTTCAAGCCTGCAGCATCGCTGATTAATCAATATCTGTCTGTGCAGGCAGGTGATTTGATTTCCCTGGCAAAAGAAAAGCAGCAATTGAATATGTTGATGGAGCAGGTGATGAAGCAGGCCTTGCAGCTCGATGCCGGATTGAAAAGCGCGGTGGAGGCGGAAAATGTGAAAACGCAAAAATCTCTGGAGTCACTGGAAGAGAAAATGAAGAAGGCTGCCAGGCGAAAAGAAGAAGTGGCGGTGCAGCAATTGAGAACACTGAAGGAAAAATTATTTCCCACCGGCAGCCTGCAGGAACGCCATGATAGTTTTCTGACTTACTATGCGAAATATGGAGACCAGTTTATTTCAGCTTTGAAGTTGCATCTTGACCCAATGGAACAGCAGTTCACGATATTGTCGGAGGAATAGCTCAATGATTAACGGTGACTGCTTTAGCTGACTATTTGGATGGAAAGAAATGATGAACATCATGCCAGCATGATGCAACCGGCCTCAGTGGCAAGAATGATACATGCATGATATTGTACTCCTGATTGCGCCACATTTAGTATTTATTATCTTAGTAGAAAAAATACATATGAAAACCTTAAAGCGAATCGGAATTTTCCTGGTGGTGTTTTTGGCGATACTGCTGGTCATCTCATTTTTCCTGCCGTCCAAAGTACATGTGGAACGCATGGCGGTTATCAATGCGCAGCCTGAGATCGTCTTTAAGCAGGTGAATAATCTGCATAACTGGAACAGCTGGATGCCATGGAATAAGCTTGATCCCGATATGAAGATCAAATATTACGGACCTGAAGAAGGCGCAGGATCAGGTTACTCGTGGACAAGTGAAAACAGTCAGGTAGGGAAGGGGAAACTCTCTATTACAGAGAGTAAGCAAAATGAATCCATAACCACTTCAATGAATTTTACCGAAAACGGAGAAGCAACCGGTACTTTTACATTCGAGCCGGTGAATGGTAGTACAAAGATTATCTGGGGTATGGATATGGATATGGGTATGAACCCTGTAGCAAAGTATCTTGGTTTGTTTATGGATCAGATGATCGGCGCCGATTTTGAAAAAGGATTGTCTGACCTGAAGAAGGTATCGGAAAGCTATTCACCGCCTGCAATGCCGGAGTTGAATGCATCACCTGAGGATTCTTTAACCGCCGGAAAACCTTAACTGGTGTTTTATCCCGGAAGGATTGTGCACATGTGAACTCCGATTGTATTTTTCTGCAACATATTTTGCTGTAGCGATTAATAATTTCAGGTTAGCTGATGTTACATCATACCTGACTATTCACGGCAGAAAACAGCCATTTAAATTTCATTATTGAAAACAGGAGAAAAAATGTTGCTGACTTGCCTGGTGGAATAATGTTGTGCGAGCAATTGTTATGCTGCCCAATATATTTTACTGCTGATAGCTCATAGGTTGCAGTCTCTACACGATGAAAAAATAAGGCATTGAAAGCTGCGGCAGTCAGGGAAATTATCTGATCAGAGTCAAATTACCTTTTAACGTACCCGATGATGGCTTGCCATCGAGTGAGCCGGTCCAGCTGACTGAATAGATATATGTTCCGGTTTCACACTTTATATCCTTTGATCTGCCATCCCAGCCAACAGTGAAATCAGAAGAAACATAAACAACTTTTCCCCATCGGTTATAGATGATTATATTATAGGAAGTGATGTTGTAACCTATTGGAATATAGGTGTCATTAATACCATCGCCATTGGGCGTAAATGCAGTAGGCATATAAATACTGGTTGGGCATTTCAGGGAAACGATGGTACTGTCGCTGCTCGAACAGCCATCTGATGACGTTATGGTGAGGCCGTATACATCGGGTTTTACTACGGTGATAGCACTCGTTGTAGAACCATCTGTCCACAAGTAGCTGGCATACCCAAGCGGACCTTCCAGCAGGATAAACTCACTGGTGCAGAGTACCGTGTCGGTTAAGAAGGCATCCGGCGGCTGCGGATAGAAGGAGATTATTTCTGCTGTATCTGATTGAACACAACCGTTAAAATCTGTTACCGTGACATAATAAATTCCCGGAGCCGTTGCAGTGAAAATGGGCCCTTTGGAGCCATCCTGCCAGACATAATCAGAAAAGGCACCTCCATTAAAGATCACTTTGTCGCCAACGCAAAGCGAAGTGTCGTTGCCGATTTCGAGCGGTGCTATTCCGAAATTGTTAACCTTGATGGTACTGAGTTTGATACAACCATCCGTATCAGTAACAGTTACTGAGTATGTTCCTGCATTGATCGCATTGTAAGTCTGATTAGTTGACATATCCTGCCACAGGTAAGTGGCAAAACCGGCGCCGGCATCGAGTATCACCAGTTGTCCTTTGCAAACCACCGTATCATTGCCCATGCTGTACGTTGATGGCGGCAGGAAACCGATGTGTATGGTATCGGAGCTGAAACATCCTCCCATATCAGCGGCCGTGAGAATATAGCTGCCCGAATCGGTGACTACATAAAAGGAATCAGTGGAGCCATCCTGCCAGGTAAAAGAGCTGTATCCGGGTCCGGGGGCAATGGTATCACTGCCAAGCGGACAAATATTAAAATCACTGCCTAAACTCACCGGATTTGACGACAGCGGAAGTGGCTGAGGCGGAAAGTTGAAGATGGTTGTTCCGGGTTCACCATCCGTTGCCCCATAGGTAGTGAGATAACAGAAACTGAATGGCTGAACGATAAGTCCTGCAGCACCGCCATTCGCGGAGAATAATACATTGGCCGGTACTGCTGCACCGGAAGTCCACAGCACACCACCTCCACCACCACCGCCAGGTCCCTGGCATCCGGTAAGTACCAGGTTATTGGATATTGATCCGCCATCGCCTCCATTGGCAGAAACTATCAATGGTGAAAGCACATTTTGTACATCGAGCACCACCACGCCGCCACCACCACCTCCGCCCGCACCCTCATCGCTTGTCAGATTGAGCTGATCAGCACCTTCTGCCCTGATAGAAAATCCATTAGGTTCAATCGTATTGGCTGAAATCATCACGATTCCACCGCCGTGTGTACCGGGAAAAATAGGTTGCGCATCGTTGCCGGTTCCATTGCCGCCAGCACCGCCTAAAAAAATCTTACCCAGCGTATAGTTTAATCCCAAACCTCCAATACCCTGTACGGTGGTTGCACCGCAACTGTTATCCTCAAATCCTCCTAATCCGCCTGCACCGGCATTTCCACCACCACCGCCGCCATTGTTTCCGGGATTTGCACCGCCACCGCCATTGGCGAGTTTAGCACGTCCACCGCTCTGAGGATTATTGACATATTCAGCAATGCCTTCACCTTTCCAGCCCCCAAGGCAATTGGTTGGATTAATAAACCAGTTAGCATTATTGCAGGCAAAGAAACCCGTATTACAGGCAGTACCCGGCCGGAAACCTTTTCCGCTTACATTGATATCTGCATTCATGTTAACCGTGCCGCCTGATACAAAGGCCAGCACTCCACCGGTTAACCCATCCCAGGCTTTGCAGGTTAATGTATCAATGATATTCACCGAACAATATGTAGGAACAGTTACCAGCTGAACTTTTGCATTCACCGTATAAGTCTTTACTAAAGGCGATGCAACTGTAATGTCGTTGCCATTGATAGCGGAAATAGTGGCAAATTCCCAGTTGCCGGCATTGTTGAGGTTCGTGATATCACCGTAAGCGGATGTATTGGCGGTGGTAATTGACGCACCTTTCATCTGAATCACAATAATCTTATCGCCAACCGCGAATCCGGCAGAAGATACCGTGGTGAAGGTAGTGCCTGCAATTGCGGTAACCTGTGCATAACTGTTGATGATGCCACTGATGTTCTGACCGGAAGCCAACCGGACACAACTAAGCAAAAGAAGAACAGGCAGTATTTTTTTTATCATACAACAAGTGTAAAAATCAGGACGTATTTGTTACTAATCAGTAGTTGTAATGTGCTCAAAGTTATATTTTTTCAGGTATCTGCCTCCGGTGCTGAAAGTTAATGTTGAAAACAATTTGCAGCAAACTAATTTGTTATATGATATGCTGTGTAACTTGGTTGACCGGGAACTAAATATATTCCGCATGCATTGTCATTTTTCATTTATTCATCAAAAACCAAACTAACATGAATCTAACTACTATTGGACGCATTCTCTTTGGATTAACCGTTGCTTTCTTTGGCGTAGGTCACTTAACCAGCGCTGATGCAATGAGCGGCATGATACCTTCCTTCCTTTCAGGTATTGCAGTACCGATGGTTTATCTAACCGGTATCTGCCTGCTTGCTGCTGCGGTTAGTTTTATCATTAACCGTTATACTTATTACTCCGGGATTTTATTGGCTGTTTTTCTCATCATCATTGTCATTACCGTTCATATGCCGGGTCTTTCAGATCCTGCAACGGCACAAATGTCGGTGAGCATGGTGGTGAAGGATACTGCGATGGCAGCAGCAGCGCTGATGGTAGCAGGTATAGGTAAGAAATCCTGACAGCATTCTTCATAAATTTAGGTCAAATCCCTGCTCTCTCCAGGGATTTTTTTTTGCTGAACTCAAATTGGCTGATCCTGGAATCTGTGCAAGGTTTTTGCGACTTAGCAGGTACACCGCTACAGCTGATATGATCAGGAATTATTGCCGATAAGATTTCCGGCTAGTGAATACTTTGAAAGATCCGGTCCCATCTTACTTTGTCAAAGCCGGTTGCTTCCGACTTCAGCGACATCCAGATAAACCAGGCTTTTCCGACAATATGATCCTCGGGAACGAATCCCCAATAGCGCGAATCGAGCGAATTATGACGGTTATCGCCCATCATCCAATAATAATTCATGGTGAAGGTATATTGTGCAGTTGCTTTACCGTCAATCAGAATATGGCCGTCTTTATCAATTGTAAGAACATGCTTTTCATACCTGGAAATGATTCTTTGATAAAGCGCAATGTTGCCTGAATCGAGGGTGATTGTCGATCCTTTACTTGGAATCCATATCGGCCCGAGATTATCTACAGACCAGTCGAAATGCAATTGATCTTGCGGAAAAATGACTTCCGGCGCATGACTTTTCTGTTGAATTACCGTTGTAACAGATTGCACATTTTTTAACGCAAGCACTGAATCAACGGCTGACTTTGTAAGGCTTGCACGAAACTCACCCGGGTTAGAGAGCCGGGAAAATTCGGTAATGTCAAGTGATTCGAGAAAATACTGTTTGATATCGGTACCATCAGTGATTACGGAATATTCCTGCTGCTGCCCTGGAAAGCCGCTGCTTCTTTTTCCATTAATGAATATTTCAGCATTCCTGATTTCCAGCGTATCGCCTGCAACAGCCACACATCGCTTAATGTAGTTTTCCTTTTTGTCAACAGGCCGGGAGTCTTCCAGCGGATAGTTAAAGACTATGATATCATTACGCTTGATCTTCTGAAAACCGGGAAGCCTCTTATACGGGATACTGATCCACTCGGTGTATGAATTTCCATTGGTAAACGGAAGTGTATTATGAACAAACGGAACGCTGAGTGGTGTTACCGGTATCCTGGCGCCATAATGCAATTTGCTTACAAACAAAAAATCTCCGATCAGCAAAGTTTTCTCCATGGATGCTGTTGGAATAGTGTAAGCTTCCACCACAAAAGTGCGAATGACAATGGCGGCGATCACAGCAAACAAAACTGCTTCCGTCCATTCGCGCAGGCGGGATTTTTTTTGCCTTGCAGCAGCCCTGTTATCCTTTGATCTGAATCTGAACATTTTGGCAATTGCCATTGCATTAAGTGAGATCCTGCAGGTTGCCCGGCATGCCGGAAATTATGGAGGATTTATTTAAGCAGTTGTGCTTACGCAGTGCAAAAAGCATGGCAGTTAATGTATGCCATGAAACAACCTGCTCCACCTGATTTTGTCGATGAATGAACCGTTTTTATTCCATGACATCCAGACAAACCATGCTTTGCCGACAATATGGTCTTCGGGTACAAATCCCCAAAACCTTGAGTCAAAAGAATCGTGGCGGTTATCACCCATCATCCAATAATAATTCATCTGAAAAGTGTAGGATGTAATTTCTTTTCCATCAAGAATTACCTTGCCATCTTTAGTGACATCGAGATTATGACCTTCATAAATCGTGATGAGCCGCTGATATAACCGTATATTTTTTTTGTCGATACCTACTGTCACCCCTTTTTTCGGAATCCAGACCGGCCCGAAATTATCAATGTTATAAGGAAAATCTTTTGTGTCGCCCGGGAATAACGCTTCCGGTACGAGACCCTTAGACCATATCAGAGGTTCAATCGATTTTACATTCTTAAGTTTAGACAGTGCCGCATAATTATTAACTGACAACTTCACCCGAAATTGGCCCGGGTTATTGGTAGGTTCCAATTCAGGAATATCAAGATCCTTACGTAATCTTTCATTAATGCCGGTGCCGTCTGTTGTAATAAGGTAGTCTGTCTGCTGCCCTGGCCAATCTGTATTTTTCCGGCCATTAATAAACACTTCAGCATCCCTGATTTCCAGGGTATCTCCGGGAATGCCGATACAGCGCTTAATATAATTTTCACGTTTATCTACAGGCCTGAAGTCTTCCATAGGGTAATTAAAAACCACCACATCATTGTTTTTGATCTGCTGAAAGCCGGGCAGGCGATAATAGGGGAGATGAATCCATTCCAGGTATGATTTTCCGCCAATTAATGGCATGGTATGATGGGCGAATGGAAAGGAAAGCGGCGTCTGCGGAATGCGCGCACCATAATGCATCTTGCTGACAAAGAGAAAATCACCTACCATCAATGATTTTTCCATGGAGGGCGTGGGTATGGTATAGGCTTCCAATACAAAAGTGCGGATGATTGTTGCAGCAATCACCGCAAAAATCAATGCGTCAATCCATTCTCTTGTCTTTGACTTTTTAACCTTTGTTTTTTTAGCGGCGCTATTTTGCCAGAATTTCCAATTCATTGACGACTGATTTTACTTTTAGCGGAGAAGTGTTTACAATTGATTTCCGGAATATGACAGGCACCAGCAAAGCAGTGATGCCGCAGGAATGAAACCCGCGCAACCATCGCTGTTTTTTTTGCACTTCATATCTCTTTTAATATTTCCGAAAATTCAAAAATGCCTTTTTTATCCCTGATCCAGTTTGCCGCAGCGAGGGCGCCTTTTGCAAAGCCTTCCCGTGAAAATGCTTCATGCCTGATGGAAATCCTATCAGCGGATGAACCGTATTCCACAGTATGCGTTCCTACTACAGCGTCTTCACGGCGCGACAAAATTATCAATTCAGATGGATTATGATTTTTTGCTGCTGAATCGTTGTCCCGTATGCTTAACCATGATTTTTTAACTGTTGATTCTTTCAACAGGTCATTCGCAAGGGTGATGGCCGTTCCGCTGGGAGCATCTTTTTTATGGACATGATGCACCTCCTCCAAACTGACATCATATTCCTGCTTTGACCTCATCAGTTGTGCCAGCTTGCGGTTGAGTTCAAACATGATATTGACGCCGATGCTGAAATTGCTGGCATAAACGATGGCTCCTTTCTTTTCTCTGCACCAGCGTTTAACATTTTCGAGATCATCATACCAGCCGGTGGTGCCAATAACCATCGGCATTCCCGCCTCCAGGCACCAATTAATGTTTTCAATGACTGCATCCGGAGATGAAAATTCAATGACAACATCTGCTTGCTGCAATTGTTCCTTCGAGATTGAATGGCGGTTTGCGGTATTGATCTTCAGACTGATTGAGTATTCTCTGTTTCCGGTAGCACATTTTTCAATCATCTTCCCCATTTTTCCATATCCGAGTAATGCAATTTTCATCAGTTTGCAGGTTATTGAGTGTGGTTTACGTAATGTGACTCCTGTATTGAAAATTTATTTTTGTTACTTCAAATTCATTGTCAGCATCACACCGCCACGTGCCTTTCCTGTGACGCCGGGTGCGTAGAATGGCTGCAGGTTCATGCTGAGGTTATCACTTACATCAAACTGAAAAAGATGTGCATCAACAACGGCATCGATGATATTCAGCGCATAGATTCCGGCTGCCACAATGATGGAAAGGTCGGTATTACGGCGATAGATATTGCTCAGTTCAGACAATTGGGTGCTTTCATAGCCATCGGTATAAATCGTTTGCGTGCTGGTAATATACCAGACTTCGAATGAACTAAGGTTGGTAGATGTATCCCCGTCGTTGCGTAACTCATATGCTTTTTGGAAGTTATTATATATGGTGTAATTATAGTAGATAAAATAACCGGCGGTGGCGAGGCCAGCATAAATGATTGGAATCTTCCAGTATTTCCTGTTGTAGGCCTGACCAAGGCCCGGGAGCACTGCGGAGGCAATGCCGGCAGCTTTGGGCGAGTGAACATCCGGAAACAAGTGGAATGTCTGTGCACTTTTCAGTTTGGTGGTATCCGGTGATGACAACTGCAAGGTATCCTGCGCCTTTGCCGATAAACTGAGGGCGCTCCATGACAGGATGAAAGGCAAAAGTCCTTTCAGCGCAAAACGAAAAATAAAAGTCTGTGTCAATGCCCGGGCTCTATCTAGTGTAGGGTTACGATAACGCAAAGAAAAGGAAAGAATTATTCATGACCTGAAACTCAATCGAAAGCAGGGAGAAAGCATTGACAGGGTTAACCCGTACAATGGGTTAAATCAGCATAGGGAGAGTTCATGCTGTTAATTGAGATGCGATTTGAATTACTCGCTCAGGAGATCGGTTAAACGCTCAAGATCTGTATCGGAAAAGAAAGAAATAACTATTTCACCTTTTCCAAGCCGTTTACGCTGAATCACCACTTTTGTAGCAAGATGGGAAGCTATCTTTTCCTGCAGCCGCTGATAAGCGAAAGGCAAAGTAGCCGATTTTTTTTCTGTGGGTTTCTTAACCCTTGTGTATTCGCGCACAAGGGTTTCAACAGCGCGTACCGATAAATCATGCTTAACGGTTTCCTTATAAATATGCAATTGAACAAGCGGATCTTCAACATTAATAATGGCGCGGGCGTGTGCCATGCTAATCACTTTGCTTTTAATGGCCTGCTGTATTTCCGGCGGCAGTTTCAGCAGCCGCAGGTAGTTGGTTACCGTAGTGCGGTTTTTACCAACTTTTTCCGCCAGGTCTTCCTGTTTCAGGTTACATTCATCAATCAGTCTTTTGTAGTTAATAGCCACTTCCATGGCATTAAGATCTTCACGATGCGTGTTTTCAATTAATGCCATCTCGAGCATCTGTTCATCATCGGCCGACCGGATGAAGGCGGGAATCTCGGTTAGTCCGGCGGATTTAGCTGCACGCAGCCGGCGTTCACCCGCAATAATCTGGTATTTCTTCGCCGCAATTTTTCTTACCGTTATAGGTTGAATTACACCATGCACTTTGATAGAATCAGAAAGTTCCTGCAGCGCCACTTCGTCAAAGTCGTGTCTTGGCTGAAACGGATTTACCTCAATCTGATCCATGGGAATATTGGTAGTGCTGCCAAGAATGGATGCTTCGTTACTCACAGAAGAATCCATATTTTCAAGCAACGCACGGATGCCCTTGCCTAAATCAGGTCGTTTATTAGTCATGGTTGAAATCAATAATTTTTTCCGCTGATTTCATCTTGGTGCTATCGTTCTTCTGCAGGATTTCACGTGCAAGATTAAGGTAGTTGATGGCACCTTTGCTATCTGCATCATACATGATCACTGACTTGCCGAAGCTGGGAGCTTCACCCAAGCGGGTATTGCGGTGAATGATAGTATCAAATGCAAGGTCGCCGAAGTGACGACGTACCTCTTCCACCACCTGGTTACTGAGCCGCAACCTGCTGTCATACATGGTGAGTACGATGCCTTCAATTTCAAGATCCGGATTCAGCCGTGTCTGTATGATTTTTATGGTATTGAGCAATTTACCAAGTCCTTCCAGTGCAAAGTATTCACATTGCACAGGAACGAGTACAGCATCAGCAGCGGTGAGCGCATTTACCGTTATCAGACCAAGTGATGGTGAACAGTCGATGATGATATAGTCAAACTGGTCGCGTATATCCTCCAGCACCTGCCGCATGATACGTTCGCGGTTTGGATGGTTGATGAGTTCTATTTCTGCACCTACCAGGTCGAGGTGTGCCGGCACCAGGAAAAGGTTGGGCGTCTGTGTCTTCAGGATGATATCCTTGATTTTCTGTTCACCGATCAGGCATTCATAGATGCTGGTGGTAATATTTTTTGGATCAAAGCCGATTCCAGAGGTGGCATTTGACTGTGGATCTGCATCAATGAGCAGGGTCTTATATTCGAGAACGGCCAGCGAAGAGGCCAGGTTAATGGCCGAAGTGGTTTTTCCCACACCGCCTTTCTGATTGGCTATGGCTATAACTTTTCCCATGTTCAGGATGTTTCATCCGCCCGATTTTCCTTTACGGGTGGCCTATTGCCAAAGGTACAATTATGGAGGTGTCATTAGCGATATCGGATTGAAAGTTATTCACAGGATGAAGCCTTTCGTGCTAACTGGCCATGACAGCGATCAATCACGCATTATTGATTTGGCTGTTATTCCATCCGGAGAGGTATTTTTTTGTTCAGGAATCCGTTCTGCAGGTGGCATGCACAATATGGAAACAGATTGCAGCCAACGGTTGAACGCAGGACAAATACAAATTGGATTGACCCATAAATACACCGGCCTGCAATCAGCGGAGCAGTAAACTCCGCGATGATTACAGGCCGGTTAACGCCCAAAAACCTATCTAAAACTTCAAGCCGACTTTTGCGAAAAGGAAGGTACCGTCAAAACCCATTTGCACTGCATCCCATGCTCCGCCGGTTTCTGTCTGATACGGGTCGTAGTAATCGGGATACGTATTAAATAAGTTGACTCCACCAATGTTCAATGCAATATTATCGGTAATGTTATATCCCAGTGTCAGATCTACCGTAAACTTCATGTCGTAGGTATAAGGCTTGGGATCATAATCATAAAAAGTGAGCGGCGCCCATTCGTTGATGTGCAGGTTGGCGCTGAATCGCTTGTGATCGTAGGCAACTCCGAGGTTAAATTTGGAAGGAGGAGCTGAATTAACGAGGAAGGCGCTGTCGCGCGGTCCAAAGTAGGAATCCTGTTTTCCTTCCAGCAATCCGGTAGTATTTACCGCATCAACCTTCATATTGTTGATATTGCCAACGAGTGAGAATGTCAGGTGATCGTTGTTATTCAGGTGAAGGAAATAGTTCAGCACCACATCCAGGCCAAGCGTTGTGGTATTCACTGCATTCGTGAAAAACTGTGCTGCCGTGACGTTGAGTGCGTCGAGTGTTGGGCCAATGATAGGATCGCTGTTGTCAAACTGACCGGTGAGCACGATACGGTCTTTGATCTGAACATAATAACCATCTACGGTTGCGGTAAATCCTTTACCGTTGCCGGCAGTGAATCCAAGGCTTCCCGTGAAGGCCGTTTCTTCTTTTAATGGTGGAATACCAAGGGCCACAGTAATCGGATCAACATTATTGGCAATTACTGCATCAAAAATTTTTCCGTTCTGCACATTCGTAAATGTCTGGTTGAAATACACCTGTGCAAGTGACGGAGCCCTGAAGCCGGTGCTCGCAGAACCTCGCAATGAGAAATTGTTGCTGATGGCATATCGTGCGGCAAGTTTCCCGTTTATGGTAGCACCGAAATCGCTGTAATTTTCAGCACGTAATGCGACGTCAATCATAAAGTCATCCGTGATGTCCAGTTCAGCGTCTGCATACCCGCCGATATTATTACGGTTCTCATTCACTTCATTGGCCGGCCTGAACCCGGGAAAACCCTGTGAGCCGCCCGGCCTGAAGGTGGTGTCACCGGTTTCGGAATCTATCGAGAAGATTACTGGGCCATAGGTTTGCCATGAACCTTCTTCACCGGCGAAGATCTGGTAATTCTCTGTCCTGAATTCAGCACCGAAAGCAAGATTGAAACCGCTCATGACATCCTTATAGTAACGGCTTGCATCCAGTGTAAGTGTATTCTGCGAAAGCTGTGTGCCTCCGTCATCAAAGGAGGTAGGCGAGCTACCTTCAAGAGATGCGTTTAATGTATGATCGCCGAAAAAATGAAACTTATTGGATCCGTATGCATCACTCAGGTCAAATTTCCATTCGCCAAACATGGTGCGGATGCCTGCTGCTGAAGTAAGGTCTCCGATTTTTGACTGGATAATGGGATCAAAGCCATCCGGATAAATGCTGATGACGTTGCGTGCATCATCGGCAACACGGGTGAAAGCATAAGCATCGGTCTTGCGGTAGTTATAGCCTCCAAATGCGTAGACATCGGTTCTGTCACTCAGCGGAAGTTCGAAGTTCACCATAAATCCGGCCCCCTGCGCTGCTGCCTGGCCAAACTCATTTCTGACATCGGTATTCCCCGGGTACCAGTCGGCGGGAATATTGGCGCGGTTAGTATGTCCGCTGTTGAGATAATCTGCCGAAAGGTTGAGGTATCCTTTTTTGGCTAATGCGAAACCATAGTTGGCACCCAGTGTCACTTTTCCGCCATCAAAATTTTTATCATCAAAACGGTATTGAGCGAGATTGGTACCTGCATTCACATTGCCGGTAAACTCACCGGTTGATTTTTTCAGTACAATATTAATGACACCGGCTATGGCATCAGAGCCGTATTGCGCCGACGCACCGTCGCGCAAAATTTCTATATGATCAATCGATGATATTGGAATAGCGTCCAGGTCAGTTCCAGTATTGCCACGTCCGCGTGTTCCGTAAATATTGATGAGCGAAGACTGATGCTGTCGTTTACCGTTAATGAGCACGAGCGTTTGGTCAGGTCCTAATCCGCGCAATGTTGCAGGATCGGTGTGATCGGCACCATCCGATCCGGACTGCTTATTGGCATTAAAGGAAGGAGCAAGGTAATGGAGCAACTGATTGACATCGAGCTGGCCCATACTGTTGGAGATTTTTTGAATGTCAATGTAATCAATCGGAACTGGCGTGTTCGTGATAGAACGGTTCAGTGAACGGCTGCCGACCACTTCAATAGCGGCCAGTTCTGTGGCAGCATCATTCATGATAACATCAAGATTAGTGGCACCGGTTACAGTAATTTCCTGTGTCACATAACCAATGTAACTGAATACCAAAGCTGCCGGCAGTTTTTTTACGGTAATGCTGTAATTACCATTTTCATCAGTGTAGTCGCCATTGGTTGTGCCTTTTTCAGCAACGGTTACACCAATCAGAACTTCCTTGTTCTTATCGGTGATTTTTCCGGTGATATTCGACTGCGCCATTACCATGAAATGGCAAAAAACCAGGGCAACCAGGAGAAGAAATAGTTTTTTCATGAGTGCTTATTTTTTTGATGGGTGAGTAATGTATGGGTTTTAATTGCAATAAATATTGCTGTCGGCAGTTTTTTGATAACAGGTTTTTCAACATGGCTTTTCATGAAAGCATGCACCTGGCCTTAGTCAGCCTGCGACGGACATTCATCCTGATGGACATCAATTACCAATATTCAAATGAAATAAATTTTCAGTAACGGTTTTTCAGCTAATTAATAAACAGCAGCGTACTGCAGCCGGAGATTAGCCGGCACTACAGGCACCATTGCTGCTGGATAATTTGTCCTGCGATCCTGTCAATCGGCAACGTCAGCATGTCCGGATGAAATTCTTTAAAAGAAATCCATCGGAAAGATTGAGCATCTTCCTTCACTTCATCAAAATCGAATGGGCGGCTTGCTATACGGATAGTGGTTTGCTCCAGTTCTTCCACCAGATAATAGATACTGATAACCTGCTGCCGCGGATCAAATGATGAAGGCTGAAAGAAGTCTGTGGTATACAGATGGTTGGTGACCCTGATGCGCTGATTAAGTTCTTCCATCCATTCACGCACGAGGCAATCCCTTGTACCTTCACCGTGCTCGAGCCCGCCTCCCGGGAATTTTGTAATGCGAAGCCCACGTTGAATCTCATCTGCAACCAGAATGCCTTTGGCTACATCTATCAGAATGCCGTACACCCTGATGGTGAATTTTTCCGGACTTGTTTTTTGATCCTGCATGAACCGCTGATTGCGTTGAGATTAATTATGATGCAGCAAGTTTATAGACCTGTAGCATTGCTGTATAATAAATTAAGTGAATGAATACTGAACATCTTGTCAATTGCCCTTTTCAGCATACTTTCAAAAAATCATTGTATATATCTTTTAATAGTGACGGGTACAAATCAATAAAAATTTCACTACAATTGTTACACTAAAACCAAACGCGCATGAAACAGATTATGTACAAGTTATGCGTCACACTGATTGCAATACCTGCGTTTTGTAATGCGGTATTTGCACAGTTTGATGTCAACGGCACCGTAACCAGCGATAAGGGCGAACAGCTCATTGGGGTTACCGTTTCCGTTAAAAATACCAACACGGGTGCAGTAACTGATGAAAACGGGTATTATACCATCCGTGTATCAGGCGCTTCCGCCACCTTGGTATACTCTTACCTGGGTTACCGGACACAGGAAAAATCTGTGTCTTCAGCGGGCACGGTCAATGTGACGCTTGAAGAAACCAATACGGAGCTCGATGAGGTAATTGTATCGGGTTTGGCAACGAGCGTGAAACGAACCAATTCGGCGAATGCAGTGGCATCTATCAATGCCAAGCAATTGAATGGAATTACCACGCAATCCACCCTTGACGGTGCCATTTATGGTAAATTCACCGGGGCTCAGATTACACAGAGTTCTGGTGCTCCCGGTGGTGGTATCGGCATTCGTATGCGTGGTATCACTTCTATTAATGCTCCGGCACAACCATTATTTATTGTCGATGGCATTTACGTCGACAACTCTTCCATTGCCGCAGGGCTGAATCTTGTTTCGAATGCTGCAGGCGGAGGAAATGCGGCGCAATTTGATCAGGATAATCCTTCCAACCGCATCGCGGACATTGATCCGGGGGATATTGAATCCATTGAAATTCTTAAAGGCGCATCCGCGGCAGCCATCTATGGATCAAGAGCTTCTTCCGGTGTGGTGATTATTACAACAAAGAGAGGCAAATCATCCATTCATGACCATGCCAACGTGGAGTTCTCACAATCTATAGGCTTTCAGAACATGTTGAATCCTCAGGGTACACGTCAATGGGATGCAGACAAGGTAGCCGGTAGTTTTGGCGAAGGTGAAGTGCAGAATTTCCTCGATGCGGAAGCAACCGGTACACTGCACGATTATGAAAATGAGTTGTATGGTAACGTTGGTTTCTTATCTGATACCAGGCTGTCATTTGCCAATGCCACTGACAGATCTTCGTTTTATGCCAGCATAGCCCATAAAGCGGAAGACGGAATTGTGGAAAATACCGGTTACAACAAAACCAGTGTCCGCCTGAATCTTGATCATAAGGTAAGTCAGCGTATTGACCTGGCAGTAAGCACGAATTATATCAAGAGCTCTGCCGATCGCGGATACTTCAACAATGACAATACCAGCACCACGATGGGTATCTCTTTTGCCGGCACTCCGGCATGGGCGCAACTGCAGGCGGATGCAGAAGGTAACTATCCTGATAATCCATACAGTGCTGCTAATTTTTTACAGACCCGCGATCTGATGACGAATAATGAAGCTGTAGACCGCTTTATCGGTGGTGGTAACCTCACGACCAAGATTGTCAGCAATGAACGTCATTCCCTGAAATTGATTATGAATGCCGGATTGGATGCTTATACCTTTAAAACCACAGCTATATTTCCTAAAGAGCTGCAGTTTGAAAAGAATGGCAATGGTACCAATGGAGCATCTATACAAGGAACTACGACGAGTTTCAATGATAATGAATCTGCCTTCCTGGTGTATTCCTTCTTTCCGGCATCTGCCGGCTTTAACGTGCGCGCACAGGCGGGGTTGACGCGCGAAAGTTTCGACCGTAACACCATTATTGCCTCTGCAACACAACTGATCGGTGCACAAACCAATGTAAGCCAGGCCGGCGCTGTTGATATGTATCAGTTCAGGAGCAAGCAACTGGATCTTGGCGGCTTTGGCCAGGTTGAATTTAATCTGAATGATAAAGTGATATTAACTGCCGGTTTGCGCGGCGATAAATCGTCGAATAACGGAGACGTGAATAAGGTTTATTACTATCCGAAAGCATCGGCAGCATTAAACCTGTCGGAGTTTGCATTCTGGAATGCTGAAAACATGAATCAGTTTAAACTGCGTATAGCCTATGGTCAGTCGGGTAACTTTGCTCCCTTCGGCTCGGCCTTCACTTCATTGGGCAGCACGATCATTGAAGGTACAGCAGGCTCTCTGATCAATACGACCCAGGGTAACAGCGATGTTGGTCCGGAACGCCAGAGTGAACTGGAATTCGGTACGGATATGGGATTCCTGGACAGTCGTATCACGGTGGAAGCAACTTATTACATCAAGAATGTTTCGGATTTGCTGCTCGTTTCACAGGTGCCTTCCTCAACCGGATTTACCACCAAGGTTACCAATGCAGCAGAGCTGAGAAACAAAGGGCTTGAATTAGGCATAGGCGTTGACATCATCAAGAAGGAAAACTTCAGCTGGTTTAACCAGACCAACTTCTGGTTTAACAAATCAGAGATCACCCGCCTCGACATTCCGTCATACGCGGTAGGATCGTTTGGCGCTACGCTCGGCACATTTTATATTCAGCAAGGAGCAAGTGCTACTCAAATTGTGGGAATTGGAGATCCGGAGGGCAAAGACACATCGGATAACGGACTTGTTGTTTGGGGAGATGCAGAACCTGACTTCCAGGTTTCTTTCAATGAAAACCTGCACTGGAAAAACTGGGAACTCGCATTTGTACTGCACTGGAAGCAAGGAGGCGACAACATCAACCTGACTACACTGCTGACCGATATTTTTGGTACAAGTCCTGATTTTGACGATGTGGATCTTGATCCGGCAGGCGTGACGCCAAATGGACCATACCGTCTGGGCCTGCTCGGCACATCGGCTGAAGTTTTTGTACAGGATGCCAGTTATGTTAGGCTGCGCGAAGCAGGATTGTATTACACTTTCGGCGATCTGAGCAACAAGACCAATAATACCATTCAATCGGTAAAAGTGGGACTGTCGGCTTACAATGCGCTGAACTTCTTTAAATACAGGAGCTACGACCCGGAAGTATCCAACTTCGGAAGAAATGGAATTTCAAGCGGTGTGGAAGTGAATCCATTCCCTTCTGCCAAGAGATTCTATGCTTCAGTAACCGTTAATTTCTAAACAGTAAAAAATTTCAGCACATGAAATTCAATCATATCAAATCACACATGTTCAACACCATGGTCGTTGTCATGTTAGTGGCGGGTTTCAGCTCTTGCAAAATTGATGAGCAGGTTGACCCGAATAATCCTTCACTGGAAGGCATTGAAGCCAATGCAACGGTTGATGAATTAAACAACCTTGTAACAGGCATGCTTTCCGGTATGCGTAACCGTTTCGATACCTACCTGGATGATGTGTCGGTGATTGGTCGTGATTACTATCGTTATTCAGGTTCAGATCCACGCTTCACCTCCGACTTGTTGGGAAAGGAAGCTTCGGTGCTTGATCCGAATACTTTTTACACCACCAATCCCTGGGCCGATCAGTACCGCGTTGTAAGGAATGGATGGATTCTTCGCCATGCCATTGCAAACACTTCAGCTGCAATCACTGATGAGGAGAAAAATGGTTACCTCGGTTTTGCCAAAACGATGCAGGCACAGCAGATGCTGAATTCGCTGAATATGCAATACCAGAATGGTATCAGGGTAGATGTGGAAGATCCCGATAATCCCGGTCCGTTCTTAAGTTATGATGCATCTCTTCAGGGTATCCTGGAACTGCTGGATGAAGGTTATAATGATCTGACCAATGCCGGTGATGTATTCCGTTTTGTTTTGACAAGCGGCTTCACTGGTTTTGATACACCCGAAACTTTTGCAAAGTTTAACCGTGCACTGGCCGCAAGGGTTACACTTTATAAGGGCGATTTTACTAATGTTGAAGGATTACTCAATGAATCATTTTTTGACATGTCAGGTGAACTCGCTACGGGCGTGTACATGGTGTATTCAACTTCCGGTGGTGACCTGCTAAATGATGCATTTACTCCACTAAATTCTTCGCCGGGTTCCAATGCAAGATGCGCGCAGCCTTCCTTTATAACGGATGCGGAAGCCGGCGATGCAAGGGTGGCATCTAAGACAGTGCTGAGAGATGCACCGGCTTTTGCTGATGATCTGACCAGTGACTACGATGTATGGGTTTACAAGTCCAATACAGATCCGGTTTGCATCATTCGCAATGAAGAGCTGTTACTGATTTATGCTGAAGCTAAAAATCAGACCGGCAATTCCGGTTCTGCAATTGATGCGGTTAACATAATTCGTGCAGCTGCCGGCCTTTCTCCTTATACCGGCGGCACTTCGCAGGACGAGGTTACTAATGAGATCCTGAAGCAACGCCGGTATTCACTGTTTGGTGAAGGCCATCGTTGGGTGGATATGAGAAGGTATAATAAGCTTGGCGAATTACCGATTGACCGTCCGGGCGATGATGTGTGGGTTCAGTTTCCAAGGCCTGCCAGCGAAGTGTTATAGGTTGTTTTTACAATAATCCGAAAGCGAGTTGCCTGTTGCAGGCAGCTCGCTTTTTTTTTGGAATGGGTGAATCGGTGTTCCGGTTAAAAATAATCAGCTGAAATGTGAAGGAAATTCAGAGGAAAAACTTACTACTGTTTGTAAACTGCAATGATTTAAAAGTGTTGCAATCGACGACTTCGCCATTGCACCTGCTGCGCTTTTAAACCGCTTCCTGATTAGTCATTCAATCTTGCATTCACCAAGCTTGAACAGGATATTATTTCCATAAAAAAAGCAGCTGTTTTTTAGCTGCTTTTATGACCGGTGCATAATGCAATCTATAACCTGATTTTCCTTGTATAGGTTTCGCCGTCTTGAAAAATGGAAACGAGGTAGATGCCAGCCGGCTGGTTTGCAAGATTAATAGTCATCTCCGTTGCATTTATGGGTATTGATATAACCGTGCTGCCAAGCAGGTTGGTTATGGTTATCGCTCCTGCGGTATGCTGTGGCACCTGAACATGTACTTGCTGATCCGCTGCAAATATTTTATATATTGATTCACTGAATGATCCTATACCAACATTACCGGTATTGCCTGCCAGGATGGAATCTCCCGGCGTGCTTTCATAAGCATAGTCCTTAACCAGGAAAGACCGGCCATTTTCTGCCACATCCATACGCAGCCAGCCATAATAGTCTGATGTTCCCAATTTCAGCCTAAGCCCCATATAGCCATCCACCGCTCCAAACCAATAGCCGTATGGAGCACCGAAATATCCTGAGGTGGCCAGTGTCTGATAATTACCTGTCACCCAGGTGAAAGGAAAGTCAGCGCCGATCTCCGCATTGGCTTCCAGTACCGATGGGTATTTGTAAGGCGGATTCAGATAGGTACCTGCGATGGCATTGCTGCTGTTGGCATTGATCAGCAGCTTAAAGCTCGGTCCGTTGCTGGTGTAGTTGATTTTGAAATCTACGGTTCCGTCATTATTCAGATCGAGGTCGTAGGTTGCTCCATTCTCCGCACCGGCATAATCAGGATCTATATCAGTATAGATAACCTGTGCATTCGCCATATTGGATACAGCGAACAATGACACTGCCATGGAAGAATAGGCTTTGATTTTTTTACTTAAACCTGTAGCGTTCTTTTTCATTGACGGATGGGTTGGTGAATCACAAAGCTAAAAAATCAGATAAAGCAATTCAAACAAACTGCATGTGTTTTCAGCAAATACTTTATAATGGTGCCAAGTAAATGTTTTATGAGGAAGTATACCAGGGCATCCTTGCACACCTGATCATCGTTTTTACAATACCGGCGATTATATCTGAAAGTTTAGCTGCATCTCTCAAGGTTGCTTTGGGCACATAGTCCATTTATAAAGTCACGCAACATTCGGGGCAAAAAAAAGAGGCTATCATCTGTGGATAGCCTCCTGTAAAGTAATTAGAATTATCAGTTATCAGAGTGCCACTTTCTGAGAAAAAACCTGTCCATTCTGGCGAACCGTTACCATATAAATACCTGTAGGCTGACCGGCCATGTCTATCGTCATTTCAGCAGCATCAATTTTTACTGCCTTGATAGTCTGACCAACAAGGTTGGAAAATATAACATCTCCTTCTGCATTATTGCTGAGCTGAACATGCACCTGCTGATCAGCAGCAAACACCCTGATACCGGAAGCAGGTACCGGTGTGATGCCAACGTTTCCCACATCTCCGGCATTGATGGCTGTGCCTTCCTCTGATTCATAAGCATAATCCTTTATTACGAACGACTTGCCATCTTCCGCTACATCCATCCGCATCCAGCCATAAAAATTATCAGTTCCCACTTTCAGCCTGAGTCCCATGTATTTATCCACTGCTCCAAACCAATGGCCATAAGCGCCCTGGAAATAACCTGAGCTGGCTAAGGTTTGCCCGGCACCGGAATTCCAGGTGCGGCTATCGCCGATAGTTTCATTCAGTGCAAAGGCTGAAGGGTATATATATGGACTGTAATAGGTGCCTGCAATGGCATTATCTCCTATAGCTTCAGCAGCCATCTTAACAGCACCGCCTGTTGATGAGATCGTTATTTTGAAATCAACAGTTGCGTCATTATTAAGATCAAGATCATATTCAGCTCCATTATTTGCCTGTGCATCATCCGGGTTTACATCTGTATATACAATCTGGGCATTTACCAGATTTGATACTGTCAGTAAGGATGCTGCCAGGGAAGAGTAACTGGTAATTTTTTTGGAAAGTGTAGAGCGTTCTTTTTTCATGAGTAGGGATTTAGTTTGAGTTCAAAAATAGTTAAAAATGATCTTGATTACAAAATAAAGCAATGCACAATCTGGCACTGTTCTAAAAGGCTTAATAGCCGTTTGTTTGCATGCCTAGGCACAACTATCGCAGCAACAGATCAACATTTCAACATTCTTAATACGGATCATCTCAGAAATGGCTTTTAGCCGGCCTGCAGTCATATAGCAAAAACCAACGCATCAGCAACTTTATTTCTAAAAACGGTCAGCACTTCGAGTGTTATGATCATTGTTTATGCATAAATATCGGCCGGCTTCTATGCTGACTTGCCTGTTGCGTGCCAGTCAAGCAGCATTAATTCCCATGTTTCACCGAAAGGATCTGTATAGCGATGTATCACTTTCAGTCCAACCCGCAGGTGGGCATTTATTGAACGTTTATTCCTGCTGGCGACTTCAGTAATGAGGAGCCTGTAGCAGGATGCATATTCTCGTTTTAGTCCATCATACAGCAGGCCAAAAATTCCATGCCCCCGGTAATCTTTTGCAATGCAAACCTGCCCCATCACGAAATAGGTGAAGGAGGGAAGTGGATAATGAAGGTATTCGAGTGCGTCAATCATGTTGAACATGGGAACCAGTACAGGTATCTTATTGCGAAAAGAAGCGGGCATCACCAGTGCATAGCCAACAACTCGCTGCTCATCGAGCGCCACGATGGATGGAGCTTCGGCATGCATATCTTTCAGTGTTGCAAAATCATGCTGCACCGTCACAAAGCCCTGCTCCTGTATTTCCTTTTCATCCAGTGATAAAGCCAGGTTACTTTGCTGTAATTGCAGAATTTCGTCCAACTGGCTGTCGCCGGAAACGGGTGCAATTTTTATGGCATCAGCTTTCGGAAATGATTTCTTCATATCGCCTTTATGCATTTCATTAAAAAAACTTGCCGGGTAAACTGAATTCCGCCGTTTCCGGATATTCATTAGTAGCTGATAAGAAGAAGCTATCTCAAAACAGGCAATCAATGCGGTCAAACCGAATTTATTCCGGCATCTGTCAATGAATTGAAGAGATACTGCTCCCGATCAATCAGGAAAGAATGACTCCGGGTATTTTAGATAACTTCTGGTTGTATTGTTGCCTCAACACGGAAAACATGACGGTGAAAATCAGTTTAAATCGTTCGTATTTTCTTTGCTGATACTGGAGATAAGTGCAGCCGGCAATTCCACTTTTATCTGGTTGTTGATGATATTGTATACCTGCTTCACATCATGCAGCATCTCCAATCCGGGCACTGCATCGTGCGCAAAATAGAATCCACCCAACAGCCAGGGATACAATGGATTGGTATTGCCGAATATGATAAACCCCGAACCATCTTTTTCATCTGTTGTTTCCATCCTGTCAATATTTTTTAGCGGCAATGTTTTTATCACAGGCCTTTTTCTTCCCGTTAATACAATCACCCGTTTGGTGGTGATACAGTAAAAAGTGTGTGCCCTTTTTGAAGCATCGGTGAAGAACCTGATCAGCCCCATGTAGAGGCCAGCTAATCCTAACAGTACACCAAAAAACTTCAGCACAATACCTGCATCATAATGCAAAAGCGTGTAGTCGAGGATGATGGAAAAACCTGCCAGGATAATACTCATCGGTATCAGGATGATATCGGCATCACGCAACTGAATGCCCCGCTTGGGCTGCCCGCACCAAAGGATTTCTTCATCAGGCTTCAGGTAGGGAAGGAATTTCAATGTTGCATCCATAGGCAATCTCCGGCAGTTGTTGCGCGTGAAGTGTTAAAGATGCAGTCTTCCCTCCAAATAAAGTTCAGCAATACAAAATTTACTTCAAACAATTTCCGGTGCTTATTATATTAAGATTTATTGAAAATTTTTGGGAAGTTACTACTTTGCATCTCCCAATGCGGATAAATCACCTGCTGTGGCAGGAAAATCCGAAAGGTGGCATTGGTATATGATGGAAAAATCGCCGCCCGATTCTAAACAAAAGTTGTATTTGTGAAGCTGATTAACAGGGAAATAAGCTGGTTATCTTTTAATGAACGTGTGTTACAGGAAGCGCAGGATCCTGCAGTGCCATTGCTAGAAAGGCTCCGGTTCCTGGGGATCTTCTCTTCAAATCTTGATGAATTTTTCCGCGTACGGGTAGCCTCGCTGAAAAGGATGACTGTACTCGGTAAGCGGGTAAAGAAAACCATCGGTGATTCGCCGAAGCGGATCCTTGCGGAGATTTTTGACAGGGTGATCACACTGCAGAATAAATTTAACCAGATTTACCAGGGGATTGTGCATGAATTGGAGCAGGAGGGGGTTTTTATCGTGAATGAAACACAGCTTACAGAGGAGCAGGGAGTATTTGTGAGAAGCTATTTTCAGCAGGAGGTGAGGGCGGCCCTGGTTCCAATTATGGTGGATGCCATCGTTGAATTTCCCTATCTGAAAGATCATGCCATCTACCTTGCCGTATTGCTTTCACACAGCGGGCATGATCATAAACCAAAGTATTCGGTGATAGAAATTCCCACCGACAGGCTTCCGCGTTTCCTTGTTTTGCCGAAACATGGCGAGCGTAATTTTGTGATACTGCTGGATGATGTGATCCGGTATTGCCTGGCTGATGTGTTCTATATTTTTCCACACGACACCTACAAAGCAGCCACCATCAAACTTACCCGTGATGCTGAACTGGATTTGCTGGAAGACTTTAATCAGAGTGTGACGGAGAAAATCGAGAAAGGAATCAAGCAAAGAAAAAGAGGTACGCCTGTAAGGTTTATATATGATGCAGCCATTGATTCCGACATGCTTGATTACATCCTGAAAAGAATGCATTTGAAGAAGGGTACCAATAACCTGGTGGCAGGAGCCCGGTATCATAACTTTAAGGATTTTCAGCGGTTCCCGTCTTTAGGCAAGACGCACTTATTATATCCGCAGCTTCAAAGGCTGCAGCACCCTGATCTGAAACCGAACAAAAGCATCCTCCAGGTGATCCGCGGAAAGGACGTGTTGTTGCATTTTCCCTACCATTCTTTCGATTCATTTATAGATTTTCTGCGAGAAGCGGCGATTGATCCGAAGGTGACGGAGATAAAAATCACCCTCTACCGGCTTGCAAAAAATTCCAAGGTGGCCAATGCGCTGATCAATGCAGTCAGAAACGGCAAGCATGTGCTCGTGGTAATGGAATTGCAGGCAAGGTTTGATGAAGAGCATAACATTTTGTGGAGCGACACGCTGCGTGACGAAGGTGCGCATGTTATTTTTGGCATCCAGGGTCTCAAGGTACACAGCAAGGTCTGCCTGATATCCAGGAAGGAGAAAGGAGAGATTGTTCAATACGCGAATATTTCAACAGGCAACTACAATGAATCAACTGCCGGGGTCTATGCTGATCACAGTTTATTCACCGCCGATCAGCGGATTACACAGGAGTTACAGCTGATGTTTGAGTTTTTTCAGAATACTTATAAAGTGCCAGATTATAAGTTTCTCGTGATGTCGCCTATACAAATGCGCAAGCGGTTGGAAAAGCTCATTCAGCATGAGATAGAATCCGCACAGAAGGGAAAAACGGCCCGCATTGATATCAAGCTGAACAATTTCGCCGATCAGGGTATGGTGGAAAAGATCATTGATGCCGCAAGGGCCGGCGTTAAAATCAGGATGCTGATCAGGGGAACCAGTACCCTGGGGATCTTGCCGGAAGAGCTTCGTGCCAACATTGAAATTATCAGCATTGTAGATAAATTCCTCGAGCATTCCCGGATGCTCATCTTTCATAACGATGGCGAAGAACTGGTTTATCTCACTTCAGCCGACTGGATGGTACGAAACCTGAACAGCAGGGTGGAAATGGCCTGCCCTGTGCTTGATAAGGAAATAAGCAGGGAGATCAGGGATTATTTTAACATTCAGTTTCGCGATAATGTTAAAGCACGGCTGATGGATGCCGATCAGCAGAATCATTACCGAAAGGACAATAACCCACCCTGCCGTTCACAGGATGAGATTTATTATTTCCTGAAGAGCAGAGGCGAGGCTATAAGGAATGCCCAAAGTGCTGTAACCGGTAGTATTGAACCCGATCTGAGACAGGCTGCATCCTGAATTTATTTACAGAGTATTTTCAGCACGCGCCTGTGAAAGCCTCCGCGAAACCTTATGTTGCGGCCTTGGATTTGTATGCGGGAAAATGTTCTTTAGCCTGATGT
Source organism: Chitinophagales bacterium (assembly GCA_019694975.1). Lineage (NCBI taxonomy): Bacteria > Pseudomonadati > Bacteroidota > Chitinophagia > Chitinophagales > Chitinophagales bacterium. Next base: position 610,132 of record JAIBAY010000002.1, on the reverse strand, counting down.
TCAAATCATCCTGGTTACTCATTCATGCGGACGGTAATTTTAACCTGCGGCCGGACTTATCATTATGCCTAAGGCTGAACATTACCAGCTGGCATTTATGATCTGCAATCATATTTCACAACGACTCACACAATAATTCCGACAGTCAATGATTTTACATCAGCAATGAATCATTGTACCGAAAGAATCAGAGACGTTCGGGAATTCCTACCGGTAGTTTTTTCGACCATTGCAATTCCCACCCGTCAACGCTTCAGTTTTGGTGACTATTCCACAATGAATTTTCCATTCATTCTTTGCCAGTGTCCGGGGTAAGTGCAGACGAACTGATAGGTGCCGGCAGGTGGCGCAGCGAACATTAACTCTTCAGATTGTCCGGGATCGAGTACATTGGAGGTGAACAGAATGTCGGACTTGTCGTCGGGTACAAAGTTCTTATCCGGGCCTGCACTGATGGCAGCCGTGGCAACTGCTTCCGCCTTGCCGTTTTTCACAATAAAGAAGTTATGCTTCATGGCAGCGTCGGTCGCTTTATTTACAAAATGAATCTTAACAGTGGTACCGCTTTTTACCCGTATCTCAGCGGTGGAAAACGACATAACATCCATAGTGTTGCCCAGTGCTTCCAGCGAAATCTCCATCACGGGTGCATTGGCATCAATCTTTGTTGCATCATAGGCAGCAGCAGGTTGTTCAGTAACATAGGTGCCTGCCGTGTCAGCGTTTGTTGCCTGATTTGACTGGTTGTCACCACCGCCGCAGGAAGGCATCAGGAAGAATAAGGGAATGCTGAATAACAAAGGAATTTTTTTCATAGCTTTATTTTATTAAAGTTAGTATTGTAACTATAAAATTGCCGGTTTGTTCACAATTTATCATTACTAAAATGAGGAACGGTTTTTGGTTTGCCGGATGGTTAAATTTCATTCCATGAAAAAGCAGGTATTTATTTTTTGGCTGATGCTGATTGTTTCCGGAATGCGGACAGCTGTGGCGCAAAACATTACTTTCTGTAAAGCTGCCGATAGTGATGGGCAAGCGGTGAGTACAGCAAAGGAATTTACCCTTACAAAAACAGGTGCAGCCATCGTATTACTTTTTCAATTCGGCAATGCAAAACCTGCCTCCATCAGTTATGATCTGTACAAAGCAGAAAAGGGAAATGAGGTCTTTCAGTCTACCTTAAAACAGGTTGTTACGCCCGGCAAAAACTGGGTTTCAAAGTCAATTACGCTGTATGATGCCGGGTTGTACCGTGTATATGTATATGATGAAAAAGATAAATTGCTGACTAAATCGGAGTTCACTGTTAAGCCGGCCGGCAATTAGCATCGTACCGTAATAAATACCTTCCTAAAAGTGTAGAGCATCCGTGCAATTCCCTTTCTCAGGCAATTGAAGTTCTGTTTATTTATCCATGATGTGCATGTGAAGTTACATCACTGCATGCATGTACTATGGATCGTCGCTAATCATGTTTTCAGTTGGCTGTTGAAGATGCTGGCGGGAGTTCTTCCAGCTGCTGCCTGATTTTTTTTGATAAGCCTGCAACTACCAGCTGATAGGAGTGATCAATCATTTGTATGATTTCCTGTTGCGGTATGCTTCCATCATCTTCCACGCTGTTCCAGTGTGTTTTATTCATGTGAAAGGCCGGTGTGACAGCCTGGTATTTTTCGCGCAGTTCAACAGCCAGCTCAGGATCACATTTCAGATTAATACGGACCGGCAGCGTCTCCAGGCCTGTCAGCAAAAACATTTTATTCATCACTTTAAACACCAGGGTTTCACTGTCGAAAGGGAATTCTTCAGTGACGCCTTTCTTTTGCAGACAAAATTCACGTATAAAGGCGTGCGTCATTTGTTGATAGCAGTTAATGCATGTGGTGATTCCGCTTAATCTTCATCCAGTAATTGATGAAGGGCTTCCTGTAATTCCTGGTGGGCCTTTTGTTCTTTTCCTGCCGTTCGCTTTATGCCTTCGCGGTAAATTTGCCCGGCGGTGGCCAGTTCATTGCGGCGTTCATACAGTTTGCCTAAATGGTAGTAAGTACCGGAGTAATCAGGATCATCTGCCAATATCTCCCTGAAGTAGGAAAGCATCTGCTCTTCATCACCGAGTTTTCCGTATTCCAGCGCCAGCGCAAATTTTACGAAGCTGTCTTTCGGGTTTGCCGACAGAAATTTTAATAACTGACTGATCCGGCTTTCATTCATGGTATATCAGGAAAAACTTTTTTGGCTACCTTTGCGGTTCTTTCAATGATGCTGAAGATACGGGCATCTTTCAGCTAAAAACATACAAAGATAGACATGAAGATTTTAGTTTGTATCAGTAAAACACCGGACACGACAACAAAAATCTCGTTTACTGAAAACAGTACGAAATTCAATAATGACAAAGTGCAGTTCATCATCAATCCTTACGATGAATGGTATGCACTGGTGAGGGCCATTGAATTAAAAGAAAAGCCATCAGCAGCGGTTACGGTAACAGTGATCAATGTTGGTGGTGCTGATAACGATGCCATCATCCGAAAAGCATTAGCGATCGGTGGTGATGATGCAGTGAGGATTGATGCCGAACCGGACGATGCCTTCTTCGTGGCAGATCAGATCGCACAATTTGCCCGCAACGAACAGTATGACATCATTTTGCTTGGTAAAGAAACAATCGACTACAATGGATCACAGGTTGGCGGCATGATTGCGGGATTGCTCGATCTTCCTTTCATCTCGCTGGCCTCCTCGCTGGATCTCGAAGGCAACAGCGCTACGGTAGAGCGCGATATTTCAGGCGGAAAGGAAGTCTTAAGTGTGCAGGTTCCTTTTGTGGTCAGCGCTTCAAAAGGTATGGCAGAAGCGAGGATTCCCAATATGCGCGGCATCATGGCAGCCCGTACCAAGCCGATCAAAGTACTTCCACCGTTTGCGTCTGCGAAGCTCACTTCTGTGAAGAAGTATGATGTTCCGAAGGAGAAAGCAGGCCCTAAAATGATTTCGGCCGATCATCCGGAAGAGCTTGTATCACTGCTCCATAATGAAGCGCGGGTGATCTGAAAAAATATTAACATTTAAAGCAATCGTTGAATGAGTGTACTTGTTTATGTTGAAGCAGCGGAAGGAAAGTTCCGGAAACCTGCCTATGAAGCCTCCACGTATGGTGCAAAGGTTGGCGCCATGCTGGGTGTTGAAGCCCATGCTTTGTGCGTTGGAGAAGCCGAAGAGGAGTCATTGAAATCGTTAGGCGATTATGGCATCAAAAAGGTTTGGGTGGTGAAAGATGCCCGTCTCCGGAACTTTGATCCTATGGTCTATGCTAAGGTAATTGCACAGGCCGAATCGCAAACCAATGCAGATGTGCTGGTACTGATACAGAACTATAATGGCAAAGCTATTGCACCTGTTTTAGCTGCGAAATTACGTGCGGGGCTTGTTGCCGGTGCAATTGAGTTGCCGGTTATTGAAGGAGATTCGTTTTTAGTGAAGAAAAATGTGTTTTCCGGTAAGGCTTATGCAACTTACGAAATGCATTCCCCAAAGAAGATAATCTCGCTGATGCCCAACACGGTTGCTCCGCAGAAAACAGAAAACCTCGCAACCGTGCAAGAGTTTAAACCTGTATTGAGTGACACAGATTTTAAGGTGACAGTGAAAGAAGTAGTAAAGGCAGCTGGGAGCATTTCGCTGTCGGACGCGGAGATTGTCGTGTCAGGTGGTCGCGGACTGAAAGGCCCTGAGAACTGGGGCATGCTGGAAGAGATGGCAAATCTGCTTGGTGCGGCTACTGCCTGTTCGAGGCCAGTTGCCGACATACACTGGCGGCCGCATACGGAGCACGTGGGCCAGACAGGAATTGCTATCCGCCCGAATTTGTATATTGCAATAGGTATTTCAGGAGCTATTCAGCACCTGGCCGGAGTGAATGGCAGTAAAGTGATGGTGGTAATTAATAAAGATCCGGAAGCTCCTTTTTTCAAAGCTGCTGATTATGGAATTGTGGGTGACGCTTTTGAAGTGGTGCCAAAGCTGAATGAGGCATTGCGAAAATTTAAAGCAGGAAATTAACGGGTTAATAATCGCCGGGTTAGCATGAAGAAGATTGAACTGGAAATTGTCGCCTTGTCACATAGCATCACGCAATCGCATTCTTATGCCGTGGTATTGGGAGAAGTGGGTGGCATACGGCGTTTGCCGATCGTTATCGGAGGATTTGAAGCACAGGCCATTGCCGTCGCACTGGAAAAGATGAATCCAACACGGCCGCTGACGCATGACCTGATGCGCAGCATCTGCCAGTCATTTAATATTGAAGTGAAGGAAGTAGTTATCAATAACCTGCTCGACGGTATCTTCTACTCCCAGCTGGTTTGCAAACGCGGCAATGAGTTAATGGAGGTGGATTCCCGTACGTCAGATGCACTGGCCCTTGCCGTGAGATTTGACTGCCCGATATATACTTATGAATTTATTCTCGATTCAGCCGGATTGATCCTGGAGGAACCTGCGAAAGAAGAGAAGTTGGAGATCAAAGAACGCAAGGCGGAAAAAAAACCGGGCGCAGCAGCAGTGAAGTCTATGGATCTTGCCCGACAGTCGTTGCCTGAGTTGAATACCTTGCTCCAGACATTACTTGAAAGAGAAGACTACGAGCAGGCTATCAAGGTGAGGGATGAGATAACGCGCCGGAAAAAGCAATCCTGACCACGCTGTCTCCCCTGCAGATTATGCTTGTACTGTTTTCATTTGTTCCGCTATCCCTTCTTTTTATTCGAGGAATCTCCTTTTTATCGCTGCCGATGGCACCATGCAGTGTTCCCGCTTTCCAAAAATTCGGTAACGGTATTTTGCAACAATATCATAGATGCCGTCCCTGATAAACGGAGGTATGATGATAAAACCATACAATAGCGGCCATCCGCCGCCAAGCTGCCTGGCAATTCTTAAAACCGCAGTTGACTTTGTATACATGGTACCCTGCTCAATCAATACCACGGAATCCGATTTTCGTGTGTCGGACATGTGTTCAGCAAGCAGCTTTACAGCAACCGGTGACTGCAATGAGCTGAATAGAAACTGTTTTTTCTTATCACGTTTGATGATGAACTGAACAAAACCATTGCACAAATTACACACGCCGTCAAAGAGGAGGTAATATGTGTTTGGCTCTTTCACTGTTTTCATTTTTTGCATTCCTGCTCGATAACCTGATTCTTTTTCGCCATACTACTGCTGATTAAAACTATGGTTGCAATTCGATAGCATTACTTACAGAAGGCAGAATTAATATAAAGGTACGCCGCGCCAATGTATTGCTCTTTTTATCCTGAGCTTACTTATACAGCCATAATCCAGGCAGTGGCTTTTAGTCAGCATAGCATGGGTATTGCAGTGAACATATTTCAATTTCAGCGGATAAATTATCATCTTTCCGACAAATCAGTTTTTGATGGAAATAGTCCGGGGGCTTGTAGGGCTCGCATCACTTATACTTATCTGTGTAATTTTCAGCAATAACAGGAAAGCTATCGACTGGAAACTTGTAGCGGCCGGATTAGTACTTCAGCTGTTGTTTGCCATCGGGATTTTGCATGTTCCCTTTTTCCGCGACATCTTTCAGTATATCTCACAGGGATTCGTAACACTCATCAATTTATCGCATAAAGGAACAGAATTCCTTTTTGGAAACCTTGCCGATCAGTCGCAGTCGTGGGCCTATGTTTTTGCAGTACAGGTACTGCCCAACATCGTTTTTTTTGCTGCACTCTCCGCACTCCTCTATTACCTCGGCATCCTGCAGATCATCGTATATGGTTTTGCCTGGGTAATGAGCAAAACCATGAAACAGATCTCGGGTGCCGAAAGTATGTCAACAGCAGCCAATATATTTCTCGGCCAAACAGAAGCACCGTTAATGGTAAAACCCTACCTGGCAGGCATGACGAAGAGTGAGATTCTCTGCATCATGATTGGCGGAATGGCGAATACAGCCGGAAGCGTACTCGCTGCTTATGTGAGTTTTTTAGGTGGTGCCGACCGCACGCAACAGGAGTTTTATGCACTGCACATGTTGTCGCAGTCTATTATGTCAGCTCCGGCAGCCATTGTTTGTGCAAAAATTTTATTCCCGCAAACTGAAATGGATAAGGTTGCTAAAGATCTTCATGTGCCTAAGGAAAAAGTGGGAAGTAACGTGCTTGATGCGATAGCCAACGGCACCACGGATGGTTTAAAACTTGCCATCAATGTAGCAGGTATGCTCGTCGTTTTTATTGCCCTGATGGCTGTGCTGAATTACCTCCTTCATTTGTTTGGCGGTATAGGCGGATTAAATACGCAGATCATTTCAATGACTGATAACCGCTATGATGGATTGTCACTCCAGTTTTTATTTGGTTACCTGTTTGCCCCGCTTGCCTGGTTAATGGGCGTTTCGTCCCACGACATGCTGGCTATCGGTCAGTTGTTGGGTGAAAAAACCGTGATCAATGAATTTGTCGCATACATCTCCATGGGTAATTTAATGAAGGAGGGCCTTCTGACCGACCCGAGGTCGATAGTAATTGCCACGTATGCCTTATGCGGATTTGCCAATTTTTCTTCAATTGGCATACAGATAGGCGGCATTGGTGCACTTGCTTCCAATCAACGGCAGAATCTTTCATCCTTAGGTATTAAATCGCTCATTGGCGGAACAATTGCCTGTTTTATGACGGCCGTAATTGCCGGCATGTTATACAGCGGATAGCGCATTTTTTACAGGATTTTTTTCAAACTATTGCACGCTCAAACAGAGCATCTGTTTGACGTTTTCAGTTCTGCAGCTTAAGCGAGTGAGGAAGGTTGCAGTCGGCACCCGGAAGACGTAAATCATATTTTGTCGCCAATGAATCGAATCACTTTTTATTTTTACGCGCTAAATTTATCAAAGAACCATGTTTGATTTTCTTCTTACTGCCGATGGCTGGGCGAGTCTGCTGACGCTGATTTTCATGGAAATTATCCTCGGCATTGACAACATCATTTTCATTTCACTGATTGCCGAGCGACTGCCGAAAAATCAGCAACAGCAAGGCCGTGCCATCGGGTTGGCCATAGCGCTGGTGGTGAGGATTATGCTGTTGTTTTCCATTTCTTGGCTGACGCATCTCACCGATCCAATTGCAACCATTGGCACTTTCTCACTCAGCGCAAGGGATATCATTCTAATGGCAGGAGGCATATTCCTGCTATACAAGACCACCCTGGAAATACATCAGAAAATTGAACACGAAGATGAGCACGGGACGAAGCTGAAGGGTAGAAACACTTTCGGATCGGTGATCCTGCAGATCATTTTGATTGATGTGGTATTCTCCGTTGATTCTATCCTGACGGCTGTGGGGCTGGTAGATAACGTCATTATCATGATTATTGCAGTAACCGGAGCAATGTTCTTTATGCTGCTGTTTTCCAAGATTGTCAGTGAGTTCATCAACAGGCATCCCACGATTAAAATGCTTGCACTTTCATTTTTATTAATGATCGGTGTGTTATTGGTAGCAGATGGCCTGCATTATCACATAGAGAAAAAATACCTCTATTTCGCCATGGCATTCTCCTTCCTCGTAGAATTCCTGAATATGAGAGAAAGGAAAAAAAGTAAAAAGGCGTAATCAGCTACTGATATTATTGTTTGCTGACAGGTGAAGTTGTTAGTGTTGTATGGTCTTCCGGGCCGGTTGGCAGGTATTAAACTTCCTCCGGCACGAGTTTACTCTTGACCTTAACTACCCAGCCGAAAGGATCGGGCACCCTGCTGGTTTTAATATCTTCCAGGTCCTGCTTCAGCTTCGATGAATAATTCTTCTCATTGATGGGTGGCAATTCCATTACGGCACCTTTGTAACCGATATGCGAGATTGCAGTAATAGAGGCTGCAGTGCCTGTACCGAAAGCTTCCATGAAAAGGCCTTTTTTATGTGCATCAGCAAGTTCATCGAGCGATATTTTGCGTTCTTCCACCGTGACGCCATAGCTTTTTAGCAACTGAATAACGCTGTCGCGTGTCACTCCGTCTAATATGGTGCCGTCGAGGTTTGGTGTAATTGCAATGCCGTCAACCACAAAGAAAACATTCATCGTGCCGATTTCCTGTGCATACTTATGTTCAATCCCGTCTGTCCATAAAACCTGGTCGAATCCTTGCTTCTGTGCTTCTTTCAATGGTAACATGGTAGCCCCGTAATTACCTGCAGCCTTGGCAAATCCAACTCCGCCGATAAATGCCCTTACATAATGATCAGAGGCCAGCACTTTCACCGGCTTGGAATAATAAGAGCCGGCAGGTGAAGTAATAATCAGGAACTTGAAGAATTCCGTTGGGCGGATGCCGATAAAGCGATCAGTGGCGAACATGAAAGGCCGAACATACAATGAACAGCCCTGTTCCTCCGGTATCCATTCATGGTCGAGGTTGATCAGTTCATGCAATGCGTCATGCCAGAGTTCTTCCGGCACTTCGGCCATGCCCATTCTCGCCGCCGATTTGTTGAATCGCCTGTGGTTTTTTTCAGGTCTGAATAATTGCGCATTTCCATAAGGATCTTTGTAGGCTTTCATACCTTCAAAAATTATCTGCCCATAATGCAGTGCGGAGGATGCAGGGCTGAAATACAGGTTTCCATAGGGAATGATCTTGCAGTCAGACCACCGGCCCTGCTTGCATTCCGCAACGAACATGTGATCGCCATACAATTTACCGAAAGCAAGCTCTTTGAAATTAACTGTTCCGAGGCGGGATGTCTCAGTTTGTTCAATGTGAAACGGATATTTCATAAGTAAGGAATTTATGCGGCGGTGGCAGCCGGATCAATAATAAATGGTGGCATAAAATTAAAAAATACTTCCCTCGTAAAGAAACTATTCGACGAATGAATAATGCACGGAAGGAGGAGTCTTAAATGTTTGATATGTTTGAGCCATAAACAAGTCATGTTACAATGAATGAAAACGCAACAGGAACAGCATGGTTAACACATTTGTATCCGCACCCGGTTTACCTGGCAACTGAGCCCGCGACTCCTTCATTGCTTAATCTTAACCGGCAGCCGGTTGAATATCCGGTATTGCTGCTGGTGCTGAAGAATGCGTTTAACCAGGAGATTGCAGAGAGTGATTTTGTCTTGCTCAGAAAACTTACTGAGTGGCTTGGTGTAGCAAATGACAAGGTTGCATGGCATTTAATGGCGGAAGCAACAATCGCCTTCAACGACCTGAAATTAAAGTATAAAGTGGAAAACATTATCTGCTATGGTGCTACACCGGCTGATTTGGGATTGAATATGGATTATCAGCTGAACCGGACCATACAATTTTTAGGTTGCAACATACTCTTCACGTCATCTTTTGCTGAAGTGCAGAAAAATGAAGCCATGAAAAAGTTATTTTTTGAGCAGGTTAAACTTTTCTTCAGCCATCTAAAGAATGGCAGCCATTGAAGCTGATTTTCGCCACACAGAATCTTCATAAACGTGATGAGGTGCAATCGCTGCTCGGGGGTGAAATCATTGTTACCTCGCTTGCTGATTTGCATTTCAGTGAAGACCTGGCTGAAACGCATGCCACACTGGAAGAAAATGCGCTGGAGAAAGCCATGTTCATCAGTAACAGGTTTGGCATGGATTGCTTTGCTGAGGATACCGGACTTGAAGTGGAAAGCCTGCAGGGGGCGCCCGGTGTTTATTCCGCGAGGTATGCCGGGGAAGGCAAGCAAGCAGAAGATAACATCCGTTTGTTGCTGCATAACCTGGGAGGTAATGCTAACCGAAGGGCAAGATTCAGGACGGTCATTTGCCTGTATATGCAGCAGCGGCCTTATTATTTTGAAGGTATTGTGAATGGAAGTATCGCCAATTCGCCTTCCGGTAGTTATGGTTTCGGCTATGATCCTGTCTTTATTCCTGAAGGCAGTGACCGGACCTTTGCTGTCATGACCCAGGAAGAGAAAAATGCCGTCAGTCACCGCCGGAAGGCTATTGATAAGATGATCCGGTTTTTAAAGGACAGGGACCAATAGCACCGGATTTTACCAGGCCGACAACGACATAGTGGATATTTCATAGAGATCAACAAATTTGCAGGAACGATAGGG